>JBBSBS010000146.1:0-13267 GCA_038251045.1 Aggregatilineales bacterium
GTAATAACCACGCTGTGTTTCCCTAATTGACGATGGAAGCCTTAAATATCAATCTAAAACAGTCGGGCAGAACTCAGGCTGCCCGACTGTTTTTATTGAACTCGAAGGATAAAACTTATCTGGTAAAAGATAATTTTATACCTCGCGGCGTTACTTTCTGAAATTCGATTGCGCGCTTCACCACGACGATGCTATAGTGGATTTGAATGCCAGTTCTTTCAAAGAAAATATTCGTGTTTTCTCATATATACTTTAAGGGGGAATAGATGAGGAATAGAGTTCGCTTTTCTGGTTTGCTAGCAATATCAGGCGTTTTGTTGATCGCACTTGGATTCGCAGTGGTGTTTTCTGAACCACGAACTGTCGTGGCACAGGGCGCACGGAGTTTTGTTGGTGCAACTCATTCTAGTCCCATCACCTTAAATGCTGACGATACGTTGATGGCTGTGGTTAATCCTGATGTGGACACAGTTACATTCTTTGATGTTGGTGGTGACAAAAATATTTCATTGGGGGAAATCGCAGTCGGTAAAGAACCGAATGGTGTTGTATTATCACCCGATGGAAAATTTGCTTATGTCGCCAATACGGTGGATGGCACGGTTTCAGTATTACAGGTTGATGTCGCCAAACAACCTGTTGCCTCAGTTGTCGCCACACTTCTTGTTGGTGTGGAACCTTATGGAATCGCAATTACACCCAATGGGTCGAAAATCTATGTCACGAATTCCCGTTCCAATTCTGTTAGTGTGATCGACACCAGCAGTAATACAGTTGCCAAGACAATCACCAATATTGGGCCGGCTGTTGGGGCAGAACCGCGCGGTATTGCTATTACCAACAACGGGAATGAAGATGACACGGATGAAACTGTGTACGTCACCCATTTCTATTCGTTTGCAAATCAGGGTAAACTCGATGGTGAAGATGACAGTAAAACCGGACTTTTAACCCGTATTAGTACACAGACCGATGCGGTTGCAGGCCAAATCGTGCTGACCAATATGGCGGATACTGGTTTCAAGGCACTGGGCGATGCTATCAACCTCGTTGAACCGGGTAAAGACCCCAAATTTGTAACCGGGGCGTACCCGAATCAAATGCAGGCGGTTGGCATCAAGAATGGTTTTGCCTATTTGCCGAACGTGGGTGCTTCACCCAATGGACCGACTCGCTTTAATAACAACACACAGGCGCTCGTTCATGTTATTGATACACGGACGAACCAAGACACGAAGCTGGTAACCAATTTGCATCGTGCTGTTGCCGACCAGCCAGAAGGAACGATAAAGTTGTTCCTCGCTGTGCCATGGGCAATTGACTTTAAGGATAATGAAAATGTTGGCTATGTGGTCAGCGCAGCCAGCAATGTGGTGGTTAAGGTTGCTGTAGACCCGACTACCGGTGCATTGACCGTCCAGACTAACCCGCAAACGCAAACCGTTCAGACCGTCAACGCAGGTCGCAATCCACGTGGTATTGTGCTGAACAACACCGATACGCGGATGTATGTCATGAACTATATCTCACGCGATGTGACGGTGATTGATGTGACGCGCTTCCCTGAACAGGTTATCGGCACGCTGCGTTCCAGTTCGCTGCCAGCAGCGGGAACTCAAGACGAACTGGTTCAAGCGGGTAAAGAATTGTATAACACCTCGATTGGGGAGTTTGCCAACAGCGCAGGTAATATGTCAAACGACGGTTGGCAATCTTGTTCTTCGTGTCACCCGTGGGGACTTTCGGACAATGTGGTTTGGATTTTCGGCGCAGGGCCACGCCGCACGGTATCTCAGCACACGGACTTCGCTGGTGGGACGATGCGGGCACTCAACTGGTCGGCACTCTTTGATGAACAGCAGGATTTCGACCTCAATATTCGCGGTATATCAGGTGGTGCTGGTCTGCTGCTGAATGCGGATGGCAGTGCTGTGGAAGATGGCAAGAATGTGGCGGCTCTCGTAAATGGCGATGCAACCGCGCTTGCCGTTCCGAACTCATCTCGTGGACAGCTTCAAGTACGAACACCTTCAGGTGGATTGGTCAACGCGTGGGATGCGATAGTTGCCTATGAACAGACCATTCGCGCACCCATCTCACCCTTGCATGACAGCACTGATCCAGAGATTGTCGAGGGACGACAAATATTCATCAACAACAACTGTCAGGTTTGCCATAGTGGTTCGAAGTGGTCAACCAGCTCGATTACTGGGCCGGTTGGCGATCTTGCGCTCGTGGTGCGAGGGCAGATTATCGGTCAATTGGTGGATGTGGGTACGTTCAATGCAACCGACAAGAATGAAATACGCGCCAATGCTAAACCGCCATTAGGGGCTGATGGATTTGTACCGCCTTCATTGTTGAGCGTATTTATGTCGGCTCCCTATTTCCACAATGGAGCGGCTGCCTCGTTGGATGTGGTACTCAGTGATGCGTTTGCACAACATCGGTCAGCAGGAACAGGTGGCATTGATGGCCTGACTAACCCTGAGGACCTTCGTAAGCTGGTGAAATTCCTGCTTTCAATTGATGCATCCACTGAACCTATCAATCCGTAATCGGGGTATTTTCCAAGATATAGAAACAGGGCGTAACTAAAACTTACGTCCTGTTTTATTTTTATCAGGGCGTTGCGGTGGGCATCGGCTTATTATCATAAACGGGATACACCAATGGATTCGGCAGCGCATCGAGAATGGTGGTGCTCATCAGCGCGTTATCAACCCACAAATCGGTTAACAAATCGGGCAGTGCTTCGCGGAGATTATCTGCTCGTGAAAGCGGGCAGCTAATGTTGATAGCAACCAACTGCGATTCGTTGGCGACGACAACCGCCATCACCAGCGCCACATTCTTGTTGTTGTCGTTGAGCAGGTAATAAGCCGCGTCATTTCCATCCCATGTAAAGGATTGGGGATCGCTAATGACCGAATTGCCCACCAACGACGGTTCTGAAACGATATGTTCAAGAATATTCTCTGCCAGATGAGTGCCGGAACTCACCAAATACGGAAAGCTGCTGATGGGATGTACAAAAACATAGACCTGCATTCCCAGCAGCTTACCAGAGTTATGTACGGAACCCCGCTGCTCGGCAATCAGGATGCCGCCGTCCATCCGTCGTCCACTCCAACCGGGCGGTACACGCATGGCAACCTGTACGCCGCTCAGGTTGGCGCTAATCGATCTGGCGGTCGGCATGATGGTATTGGTAGGCGTTGCTAAAACAATATCAGTTGCTTCATTTCGTCCATTGTCACAGGCCACTATTCCTACGCCAATGCCTATGTATAGGCTTAGGGTCAACAATTTACGCAAAACTTGGTACAGCACAAGCACATCCACTCAATGAATACTTCTATGCAAACTTATCCTATTGAGTATACGTCACTGTAACGGGCATTATCTGAAGAATTGGTAAGTGATTCCTCAGAAAGTATGTGGGATAGTTCACAAATAGAATGAGTCGTTAGTGGTTTACGATTTGAACCCCGCCTGTCGCAAATAATCGAGGGCTGCGGGAAGAGTCGCCATGAACTCATGTGCATTTTCGGCGTTTTGCCCCGGTTGACCACATTCCAGCGCGACCCAGCCCTGATAACCGGTTTCATTTAGGGCGGCACCAATGGCGCTGAAGTCGATCATGCCTTGACCGGGTAAACGGCGGTTGCTATCCGCCAGATGGATATAACCCAAATCACTGGCAAACTCCCGCAAGACCTGTGGGCTGTCGCGTTCTTCCATCGCCATATGAAAAACATCGGCATTCACTTTGATGTGCGGGTGATTTTTAATCTTGCGCCGTACTTTGATGACATCGGCGAGGGTGTTCAAGAAGTGCGTTTCATAGCGGTTAATCGCTTCAATATACAGGTCGATGCCGATGGCATATACATAATCGGACAGGGTGCGCAGGTGATTATGCAGCATCTCATACTCAAGCTGGACGACGGATTTATACGGTGTGAGATCAGGCAGGGTTGGTTCAGAAAAGTGCGGCACCAGAATCACACCGGCTGCGCCCAGATCCACACCATCCACCACCGATTGACGGAATGCCGCCAGCGCCCGTTCCCGTTCATCACGGTCGGGGTCGAGCAAACGTCCCTGCCGTCCATGATTAACTGCCGAGATGACGATACCGGTTTGCTCTACAGCTTCCGCCAATTCCGGTACACGGGATGTCAGACCAGCACCCCACACTTCAATGCCCGAAAAGCCCAACGCATGGGCATTTTGAAAGCGTTCCAGAGTTGTTTTACCGGTCAGCATATCTTCTTGAATTGCGAGACGCATAAGGAAACATCCTTAATTATAAAATTATAACCTGACGACATACGGTGAAGTTTACAATCGACTGTTCGCAGTTGCCAGTTCCAACAAACGATTGTGGTCAGACAGTGTAATAGACGGCAAAGCCGCCGCCCAAATAACAAAAGCTTCGCTCAAGTGTGACATATATCACCCGCAAACCGCTTTCACATTAGAGGTGCCAGTGCTAAACTAGGGCGACGATGCGCTAAAAACACCTCGCCTACCATCCGACGATATTTCCGAAAACGACCGGTCTGACAGTTTGTGACGCTGACAATCGGGTGATGCATGTATATCTGTATGTATGCATCACGTACCATCGAAATAGAACTGGAACGGTGGCAGCGCGATGAGTAATCTACTATTTTCTATGAGAGGAAATCCTAATGGCGAACTTTGAACTCCTCAGCGAACTCTTACATGATGTGGGCGGCAAAATCCTGCTGCTGGTCATGGACGGCCTCGGTGGTCTGCCACGCACCGCCGATGGCTTGACCGAATTGGAAACCGCGCACACGCCCAACATGGATGCGCTGGCAAAAGCAGGCAGCAATGGCATGACTATTCCGGTGGCGCGGGGCATTGCACCCGGCAGCGGCCCGGCACATCTGGCACTCTTTGGTTATGACCCGATAGAGTACAAAATCGGGCGCGGTGTGTTGGAAGCCACTGGCATCGGCATCGAGGTCAAACCCGGTGATGTCGCCGTGCGTGGTAACTTCTGTACGGTTGATGCAAACGGTTTGATTACCGACCGCCGCGCCGGACGCATCCCGACTGAAGAAGGTGCGAAGCGTGTCGAACTGCTCAAGAAGATTCAAATTCCGGGTGTCGATATTACGGTAGAGGCCGTGCAAGATTACCGCTTTGCCCTGCTGCTGCGCGGCGAAGGTTTGAGCGGCGCGATTGCCGATACTGACCCGCAAGCGACGGGTGTTGCGCCCCTTGCCGCCCGTGCGACCGATCCGGCAGCCCAGCATACCGCCGACATTATTAACCAGTGGTTGGAGCAGGCCGCGCAAATCCTCAAAGGACAAGAACCGGCGAACATGGTCACGCTGCGCGGTTTCGCAGAAGATCCCGCGCTGCCCAAATACAAAGATGTGTATAAGCTCAAGGCTGCCTGCGTGGCTGTCTACCCGATGTACAAAGGTGTGTCGCGCTTGGTGGGCATGGACATCATCGAAACCGATGGTCACGACAGCGCTGCCGATGAATTCAAGCGTGTCGCTGCAATCTGGAATGATTATGATTTCGTGTTCTGCCACATCAAATACACCGACAGCCGTGGAGAAGATGGCGACTTCGATGCGAAGGTCAAGGTGATCGAAGAAGTAGATGCCGCCCTGCCGATTTTGACGGCGCTTAATCCGGCGGTGTTTATCATCACCGGCGATCACTCGACACCTGCCGCTTATAAAGCCCATAGTTGGCATCCAGTGCCGACGCTGCTGCATGCCCCCAAGACCCACATGCCCGACCGCGCCCAATCGTATGGCGAACGCGAGTGCATGACCGGTGCGTTGGGGCAATTCCCGGCTGCCGATTTGATGCCATTGGCCTTGGCGCATGCCAACCGCCTCGCCAAATATGGGGCGTAATAAATAACGGTTATCGACAGGTAAAGGGCGTGTGATGCGCCCTTTTTGTGTTCCCGCCACATCCACCTCTGCCGGACATCTTGGATATTTACAATATCTTGTGCGATAATTCGCTGTGAAGATACCCCCATCGAATGCGTAATAAGCCTCACGAGAATTGTCCTATGCACATCAAACCTGAAATTATGAGTCCCGCAGGATATTGGCCGCAGCTAAACGCCGCCATTGAGGCCGGAGCCGATGCTGTCTACTTCGGACTCAAACACTTTAGCGCCCGCGCTAAGGTCGGGTTTACCCTGACCGAACTGCCGGATGTCATGCGAACGCTGCACAGCCGTGGGGTCAAGGGATATGTAACATTTAACACCCTGATATTCGACCACGAACTGCGTGAGGCCGTTAAAACCATTGAGCAGATTGCCATCGCCGGAGCCGATTCGCTGATCGTTCAGGATGTCGGCATGGCGCAGTTGGCACATCAGATTGCGCCGGATGTCGATATTCACGGCAGTACCCAGATGAGTATCACCAGTGCCGAGGGCGTGGCATTGGCGCAGCGCTTCGGGGTCAACCGTGTGGTGCTGGCGCGCGAGCTTTCCTTAAAGGAGATGCGTGCCATCCGTGAGCAGACTGACTGCGAACTGGAAATTTTTGTACACGGCGCGTTGTGTGTTTCGTATTCCGGTCAATGCTTTTCATCCGAGGCATGGGGTGGGCGCAGCGCGAACCGCGGTAAATGTGCGCAGGCCTGCCGCTTGCCTTATGAACTGATTGTCGACGACATCCTTAAACCCTTAGATGATGCACGTTATCTGCTTTCACCGGGTGATCTATATGCGCTGCATCAAGTTCCCGAAATTATCGACATTGGCATTTCGACACTGAAGATCGAAGGCCGTTACAAAGATGAAAATTATGTGGCGCTGACCACCAATGCTTACCGACGGGCGGTAGATGCCGCGTGGGAGAATCAACCGAGTCCGGTTACCCGTCAGGAAGAAATCGAAATCGAGCAGGTTTATTCGCGCGGGCTGGGGGCATTTTTCGTCTCTGGAACCGATCATCAAACCGTCGTTTCGGGGCGTTCCCCCCGTCACCGCGGTGTATTATGTGGTCGCGTGACACAGGTTTATAAAGATCGGGTGGTCATCGAGCCAACCGATGTTCACAATGTCGCACCGCTTAAGGCCGGAGATGGGATCGTCTTTGATGCCGCCGATTGGCGCAGCCCCGAAATCAAGGAAGAAGGCGGTCATCTGTACGAGGTTAAGCCGGTTGGCAAGCGGCTTGAACTCCATTTTGGCAATTGGGAAATCGACTTCGCCCGCATCCGGCAGGGGGATTGGGTCTGGCGTAACCACGATGTCAACATCGACAAAGCAGGCAAACCCTTTACCCACGCCAACGCGCCTGTTTACCGGCAGCCCGTCAACGTGCAGGTTGTCGCTAAAGAGGGGCAGCCGCTTGAACTCACATGGGCACTGGCGAAGAAGCCTGAAATACAGGTCAGCGTCATATCGGATGAACCCCTGACCCGTGCCAACAGCCGGAGCCTGACCGCTGATTATCTGCATCAACAATTGGGTCGCTTGGGCAACACAGCCTATCATCTTCATGATTTGACTGCGGATATTGAAGGCGATCCGTTCATTCCCAGTTCGCTGCTGAATCGTCTGCGGCAGGAAGCGGTTGAACAACTCGTGCATCTACAGGTTCAACCCCAAGACACCACAACCCTTAATCCAATTAGCACATTGAATGATGCGCTGTCGGCGGTTGATCGCCAGTCGGGAACATCCGATGCTACGACTGCCCAACTTCATTTGCTGATCCGCACGCCGGAACAGCTTGAAGCCGCGCTCGAATTGAAACCGACCAGCATCACCTTGGATTATCTGGATTTGTACGGCTTACGTCCGGCGGTCGAGGCGATTAAGGCAGCCGGAATCATCCCGCGTGTTGCCAGCCCGCGCGTCCTCAAACCGCAGGAGCAGCGCGTGGTTAATTTCCTGCTGCGGTTGGACTGCCAGATCGTCGTCCGTTCCGGCGGCTTGTTGGAGGCACTACAAGGTCGCCATCAACATTCGCTCATCGGGGACTTCAGCCTGAATGTCGCCAATCAACTTTCAGCCGACACCTACTTTAAGCTGGGTGTCGATAAGATTACGCCGACTCATGATTTGAACGCCGACCAGATCAGCAAACTGGCACAAAGCATCGGCGGTGAGCGCTTTGAAGTCATCGCCTATCATCATTTACCGGTTTTCCATACCGAACACTGTGTCTTTTGCCGCTTCTTATCTAAAGGGACGAGTTATCTCGACTGCGGTCATCCCTGCGAAAAGCACAAGGTCGCGCTGCGTGATGGTCAGGGACGTAATCATCCGGTCATGGCGGATGTCGGCTGCCGCAACACGGTGTTCGGGGCAGAAGCGCAGGTTGCCAGCCGTTATCTCGACCAGATGTTAAAGAGCGGCATCATGGATTACCGGCTGGAATTCGTCCACGAATTGGCGGAAGATGTGCGGCAGGTTACAGCGGCCTTTCAGGGTTACTTTTCCGGCAGGCTCAATGCCGTTGAACTCGATATACGCCTGCAAAAAATCGCACCGCAGGGCACGACCGAAGGCTCGCTGTTTGTGCCGGATGATTATCTGAAGCTGCCAACGATGCAATAAGTAGGTCGGTCACTTTGCGATTTGCTTAAATCATACTCAAAAGGAATAGGGTATGCCGCCGCGTGAATTTACGCTGAAACTGAATGATATTCAGTACATACCTGCTGTCACGGTGTCTACTGTGGGCAACAAACTTGCTTAGAAAGGCAGCTTGAATGCGTTTCCATTTCACACAACTATTGAGCACTTACAGCATCGTCGCGCGGGATGCCCAAACAGGGCAGTTCGGTATGGCAGTACAAACCCACCAGATGAGTGTGGGTAACGGTGTGCCGTGGCTGCTGCCCGGAATAGGCGCAATCGCCACCCAGTCACTCACCAACGTCAGTTTTGGGCCGATGGGTCTGAAGATGCTGCGCGAAGGCGTAAGCGCAAAGCATGTCATCGCTGCGCTAGTGGCCTCCGACGAGGGCGAAAAACGGCGGCAGGTGGCGGTCGTTGATGCACAGGGACAGGCGGCGGCACATACCGGCAGCGGATGTATTGCTGAAGCCGGACATCATATCGGTGAAGGGTACAGTGTGCAGGCCAATATGATGACACACCCGACAGTAGTACAGGCAATGTCAAAGGCTTATGAAACCGCAGCCGGTGATCTCGCACAGCGCATGATGAGCGCGTTGGAAGCCGCACAGGCCGAAGACGGTGATATTCGTGGGATGCAGTCAGCGGCGCTGGTGGTGGTTCCGGGGAGCATCAATGCCCCCGAATGGCAGAAAGATTACAGCCTGCGGGTTGATGAACATGATACCCCGCTGCAAGAACTGTCGCGGCTCGTCCGCAACCGTCGGGCGCAGATTATCGACGAAGAAGGGCAAAAACTGCTCGAAGCCGGACACAAGGATGCCGCACTCAGCCGGTGGGCAGAAGCGCGGACACTCGCGCCGGAACAAGAAGAACTCCCCTTCTGGCAGGCGTTAACACTGGCGGACAAAACAGGCGATATTCAGACGGCAGTGAGCATCCTACAACCGATGCTTGCCAAAGATGCACGCCGTGAGCAGTGGATCGAATTGATCCGGCGTTTAGCGGCCTGCGGATTGATCGAGCGGGCAGACATAGATACCGAGTTGATCACAGCGTTGGGATAACAATACCCGTATTACGGATTGCCGGCACACAGCGAACGCCGCATCCTTCTAAACCCTGTGTATTCGTCAAACCTGCCGGACAAATATTTCCGATCCACAGTCACAATATCCTCGTTTGCGCCTTACGTTTTTCATCCCCTAATGTTTAATCCCAATATTAAGAACATTACAAAATGGTTTCACATCAAAGCAAAACGAAATAGAACGTAATCTTTATGCTAAATAGCCCGTTTTATGCTTATGATAAAACAATACTAAGACAACTAACATCACACTCTCAAATACACTCAAACTCAACGCATGATTGGGCAGCAGACAAGAGGACTATCATAAATGGCAACAACCGCATCACCTGTTCTAAACACAACTAATCCAACATCTTTCATGAAAATCTGGCAAGGATTAACACAACCTAACGAAAAGGTTCAAGGTGAAAACCGGCAAAAAGCATCCACCTTGGCTTCACTGCTGCTAGTATTTCTACCATTAGCTACTTTGCTTATCGTTATTCTACCGCTGACCAATGTAAGCAACGGTCAAGCGGCAAACATCTCAATACCGGGCATTCTAGGTGTCTTCCTAATTTTTATCGCCTATCGATTTAGCCGAACCCAGTATCATGAAATCGCAGCTTACGTGACTGTCACCATACCGTTGCTCGCTGCGCTCGGAACGATTCTGACGAGTGCGACCCCTGCCAGTCCAATCTCACTAATCTTTGGCTCGTTAAGCATTATTCTGAGCAGCCTGTTACTGAATGCACGCGGAACGATCATTTCTGGCGTTGCCACTGGCGCGCTGACCATCTTTGCCCATTTTCGACCGGGCGGCGCACAAGAAAATATGTGGCCTTTGTTGATGTTTGCCGTTATTACGACCAGCATCATGGCGCTGGTTAGTTCGATCCGCGATGGGTATGTTGTTTCCCTCGAAAATGCCCGTAAGGATCTCCAAGATCAGATTGTAGTCGTTGACCAGGCTCGTGAACGGGCTGAACGTTCCGATCAAGTGAAGTCTGCTTTTCTGGCGAGCATGTCGCATGAACTGCGCACACCGCTGAACGCCATCATTAACTTCACCCGCTTCGTGGTGGATGGTGATACCGGACCGGTCAACCCTGAACAGTCTGAACTGCTGACGGAAGTTGTTAGCAGTGCCAAACATCTGTTGAACCTCATTAACGATGTGCTGGATATGTCGAAAATTGAAGCCGGTTCACTCAATCTGTTCATTGAAGACGATGTTAGCCTGAACACACTCGCTAACAGTGTCGTTACCACCGGACGTGGTTTGTTGGCTGGCAAACCCACCCGTATGCACACCGAAATTCAAGAGAATTTACCCCTCATCCGCGCCGACCGTCAACGTATTCTTCAGATCTTACTGAATGTGATGTCCAATGCTTGCAAGTTTACTGAAGAAGGCGATATCCGCGTCAAGGTCTATCAGGAACAGGGTGACATTGTCATTGCCATAGCCGATACCGGCCCCGGTATTGCGCCGGAAGATCAGGCAATGGTCTTTGAAGCCTTTAAGCAAACGACAACCGGTTTGCGCCAGGGTGGCGGCACCGGTTTGGGTATGCCAATCGCCAAAAGTTTATCTGAAGCACATGGTGGTCGCATGTGGTTGGAAAGCGAATTCGGGAAAGGCGCGACTTTCTTTGTTGCCCTGCCCATCAAATCTGAAATTTTAGCGCCGATGTCGGCATAGAAAGAAAATCTAACTATGAGTAACCAACCCGTCATATTGTACGTTGAAGATGATCCACAGAGCCGCAGGTTGATGAGTATGCTCCTGAAAGGCAGATTGAAACTGCCGCATGTGACCATTTTGGAAGACAGTCAAGATTTCATGGAACACATGGAAGCGCTTGACCCCAAGCCGGATGTCATTTTGCTGGATATTCACATGAAACCCTATAACGGTTTCGAGATGTTGGAAATGCTGCGCCAGTTCGAATGGAGCAATAACACCCCCATCGTCGCATTGACAGCCAGCGTGATGAACGAAGAAGTGCATAAACTACGCAGTATGGGCTTCAACGGATGTTTGGCTAAACCGATTGATCTTGAATCCTTCCCCGATACACTGGATCGTATTCTGGGTGGAGAAACCATTTGGCGCATCATAAGTTAATCAGAAAGATATTCACGGATGATTCTCAAAGACAAACGTATCTTCATCGTTGAAGATAATCTTCAAAATCGGGTTGTGTTTCAAATGGCGTTAATACGTCAAGGTGCATCAGTAGACTTTGAACGCCGGGGCAGAGACACACTCATACATCTACAGGGAGCCTCCCGCATTGATCTCATCATTTTGGACTTAATGCTGGCACAAGGCGTTTCAGGATTCGACATTTTCGACGAAATTCGTGCCGTTCCGAAGTTCGACAGCACGCCGATTGTGGCGGTGTCTGCAATGGATCCTTCTATGGCAATCCCCCAAACAAGGGCAAAAGGCTTTTCGGGGTTTATCGCCAAACCAATCGACAATATTCAGTTTCCGAAACAGCTTGCTGCCATTATGGATAGTGTGCCTGTGTGGTATGCAGGCGAAAGAGCCTAGATCGCTATGGTGGGTGAATCCCACTCAATTGACCGTTCGCTACGTTATGTAATTGTAATTAAGGAAAATCACAATGAGCCAGCCTCATGCACTCGTTATCGATGACAATGCACAAAATCGCAAAGTTCTGGTGCAGTTACTCGCCAAGCAAGGCGTGACCAGCACAGAGGTTCCAGATTCAAGAACCCTCAGCGCGGCTCTGCCCTCATTTGGAGAGGTTAATGTTGTATTTCTGGATTTGGAAATGCCCGGCCTGAACGGCTATGATGTGAAAGATATGCTTCGATCTGACCTTGGCGATATGCCAATTGTCGCCTGTACCGTCCACGTTAGTGAAATCAATGTGGTCAAAAAAGCTGGCTTCGATGGGTTTATAGGTAAACCGATTGATACATCCCGTTTCCCGGAGCAGCTTAAACGCATTTTAAGCGGTGTTCAGGTTTGGGAACGCGCCTAAACATCGATATAACAGAGTGGTAGGAGACATCAATTAATTCGTTGCACTTACCACTCTATTCCCCGCGACACGCCTCAATCCGCCGCTATTCAACCGGTTCTTTTTGCGGAAATCGTTCACGATAGGCGGGGATTTCGATTATCGGCGGTCGCAATTCGTCGCTGATGTCCACAATATCCAGCGCAAAGCGTTCCGGCTCGTGAACAATAAGCTTCATGGTACGGTTAGCTTTATCCAGCAGTTCGACCCCATAACGATTTTCAAGCCGCGCGATAAACACCTGTAAAATCGCAAACGACATTTTGCTAAGGTCAACCAGCGGTTGGTTGTAGTGAATTCGCACTTCGAGATCCGCTTGGGCGATGGCTTCCATACCGAAACGATCCAGCAGATCCAGCAGCAAGCCCGTTTCCACGCCATAACCCGTAAAGAACGGAATCTGCTCCAGCGCCGCACGCCGTCCCGCGTATTCGCCTGAAAGCGGTTGTATCACACCCGAAAGTTCCGGATAAAACAGGTTGATGAGTGGACGCGCGACTAATTCAGTCACACGAC
>JBBSBS010000147.1:0-13241 GCA_038251045.1 Aggregatilineales bacterium
CACGCGGCACTCTTTTATCCGGCGACATGGTTGATCTGGCTGGTCGGTGCGGATCGCGGTTTAGGCTTGGTGCTGGCCTTCCACGTATGGCTGGCGGCCTACGGCATGGCAGTCTTGGGGCGCAGCTTCGGCAGCACTTATACGGCGGGACTTTTAGCGGGTGTGGTCTTCGGCATGAGCGAGTGGATGGGCACGCGCTTCTATGCCGGACATTACACGCTGATTATGGTCGCCGCGTGGATACCGTGGGCGGTAGCCGGTTACCGCCATGCGTTGACGCGCAAGACATGGCGCTCGACTTTGCCCGCAGGCGCGGCGTTGGGTGCGGCCTTGTTGGGTGGGCATCCACCGATGGTGTTCTATTTAGGGTTGGCGCTGGTAGTAATGCTCATCTACCACATCATGACAGCGCAGGATACGCTGCGCGCCGCGCGGGAAGCAGTGCAGCAGTTGGTGATAATCGGCATCATCGGCGTGATATTGGGTGCGGCTCTGCTGCTTCCCGCCCTCGAACTGACTCGGCTTTCCGTCCGCGATAATAACGATCTGGAATTCATCAACTCATTCGCGCTGCCTCCCGCACAATTTCTAGGGCTAGCAGTACCGGGGTTGTTCGGTAATCCCAACCAAGCGCCGACGTATTATTGGGGACGCGATTTCTACGAAGAATTCAGTGCCTATGCCGGATTATTACCGCTGCTGGCGCTGCCGCTGGCCTTCCGGCGGATGCGTAAAGAACACACCTTTTTCATCGGCCTGCTGATATTAGGCGTGCTGATGAGCGTCGGCTTGCAAGGGGCGATGCTGCCCATACTGGTGCGCTGGTTGCCCGGTTTTTCATTCTTCCGCGCGCCGGGGAGAGCCTTGTTCTTTGTGATGTTCGGGCTGGCGGGACTGCTCGCGCTGTTCGTCAGCCATTTACAGCGCTCAACACTGGACGAACGTCGTGAATTTCTACAACCACTTTTGCAGCGTTGGCTGCCGCTGACCATGCTGCTGGCTTTCGGCGCATCAGTATTTTTCTCTGGCTGGTATGCCAGCGCCAGCCATGTCGAGCCGATGCCCACCCGTGCGCTAATGGTTGCCGGTGCTTTGGCTGCGGCAGGTATCGTATTGGCGGGGTTGTGGGCGGCGTTGTGGATGTGGACGCGCGACAATGCCAACCCCTCCTCTGCGGCAAGCACCGTCGATGTGATGAAATGGGCGCTGCCCCTTCTGGCGCTGGTGGTGATCTTCGACGCATGGCGCATCCCGCTCCAACTCATTAACACCACTGCGGGTTGGCGTGACAGCCTGTGGCAAGGGGCGGTGGTCAACATCCCCGTCGGAACCAACGGGCGCGTGCTCGAAATACCCGAGGACAGCCCCTACAATGGCGGTTATGTCGCCCAACTTGAGCATGTCATCGGCTACGATCCGCTGCCCATTGCCAGCTTCGACAAGCTCCAAAAGCTGGGTGATCTGCATGACCCCATGAGCGCGGCGAACACCCTGCTTGGCGTTGAATATGTGCTGGCAAGAACCCCCTACGACCGCGAGAATTTCGAGTTGATTGGCATCGCGGAGGGCGGCATTTATTACCGCCGCACGGATCCCTTCCCGCGTGTCTGGATGGCGAAGTCGCTGACGGTGGAGCCGAATGACGATGCGGTGCGTGCTGCCATCAGCAAAGATGTAGAGGCGCTGCGCGACACAGCGATTGTTGATAGTCCGATGGATTGCCCGACCGCTGATACCGCCACAGCCACCATTAGCGATTATCAGCCGACCAGAGTCACCATCCACACAGCGGGTGGCGGCGGTGTGCTAGTACTCACTGACCAGTACTATCCGGGTTGGCAGGCGGCGGTTGATGGACAACCGGTGCCCACCACACGCGCCTTCACCGCGCTGCGGGCGGTGTGCGTGCCTGCCGGAGATCATACCGTACAGTTTGTGTATCGTCCGCTCTCACTGATGATCGGCGTGGTGTTGACGGTCATTGGCTGGTTGGTGATCAGCCTGCTGTGGTTGATAGGGCGGCGTTAAGTCGGCGGCAAACGCCCATACCGCTTGCGCTTCCCCAACGATTTGAGTTGAGGTTGAGTTGAGGCCGAAAATGAAAAAGCCTGCACCCCGCAGGCTGAGGAAATTCCATCAGTTGGAGTGGAGTTGTCGGGCAAGATTATAGCCCGTCCGATACTGAGCAGTTTGCATCACGATTACCGCCGAGTGGCTTAAATGTGAGGGAGGATGAGCTAAGTATCCAGCACAGGTTGCGCTGAGTCGCTTTTGCAGTTCGCGCCAGCCGCTTTTGGTTTGAGCGATCTCCAGCGGTGGACACGGCGCACTGTCGAGCGTTTGCCACGACACACTGGCACTCGCTGCCGCGATGTCGACCCCGACGAATAATGTATAAGAAGAAGTAGTCATGATTTGTCCTTTGGGGTAAAAAACGGACAAAAGGGGGTTCTACAGCGGGCAGACCGCGCCTGACCTCGTGTTACGTGCTCGCTGGCACTGGATACAGTACAGGGTCAGTCCTGCCCACCGTGCGGGTGGCTCATCTGGGATACGTGGTCAATGCCACTTGTGTAGCTCCAGCCTGTCCCGCACGGCAGTAGAACCGAAAGAAAACACGTCTTTTACTTGGTCTTTAGTAAGAATAACCTGATTTCAACAACTCATTGTATGAATAAGCATCGAAACACCATTCAGAATTATCAATAAGGAATCGAGTGATATCTTTGGTATTCCATTTAGTCATTCGTTCTAGCGGCCAATATGCTCGATAAACAATACCGTCTGTACCTGGCTTTTGTTCCACTCTAAAGTTCTCGTCTAGTAAGGTTTCATATGCATTATCATCAACTGCTTGAATCCAAACGTCAACTGAATATGTCTTTGACCAACGGCCACAAAGCACTATTGGTTCATCATTTTGAGTGAGATGCTTGGGTTCGATAGGATACACATAGGAAAAGACAGTACCCAGCGTTTTATATGTAAGTACTATACCGAACTGTGGCGGCTCTGATGCAACAATGGACAGATATACCTCATCAGGTTGACCCAGCGTTGCTAAAACCGTGGATAAATTCACATTGCTCGATCCAAGCCATTCTCCCGGATGTAAAAGACGTGTGTGAAATCGTTGTAGAATTTCATTTTTTAAAGAAACTATAAAACCAAGCGTAAAAGAGCCTTCAGGTCCAATATTAATCAACGAATAGCCACGTTGCTCTTCGTTAAGTTCGACTGGCCTATCGAATTGAGCTAGTATCTTTTTATCCCCCTCAAATAGAGTTGTAAATATTGTTTGAATTTCGGATAAGGTAGTTTGTTCAGGGCGAATTTCATATAGGCAAGGTAGTACACACTTGACATCAGCTTGGCCGTTGAAGTTAAACAAAATATCTAATACATCACCATGAGGGATTGGAGTTATGTCGTCACTTGCATTTGGGTCTTGAGCAATCGTTGACTGTGTTGAAATGGTACCCAAGCATAGTATTGTTAAAAAAACAAGTACCCAAGAACGTATCATTCGCATCACAAAGCCCTCCCTAATTTACAATTGGCGGGGCAAAGCTGAACCGCCCCGCCAAATTATAGTATAGATAGTTTCTTAAATTAGTACTGTACCTATACACTTATCTCCAGTAAGTGATACTAGCCATTCCCTTTGAAGACTAGCTTGGGTTTGAGCGGAACAAGAACGCCTAGATGCCTTTCCAGCCTGAGCGGCCCAACCTTTCATACCGATATTCTCAATTTGAGTACCATCATCGAACTTGCTTGGAAGTCCTTCAACGAATTCGCTTCGACGAATTCCTACGTTGGTCTCGTCATTGGCAAAACTACCAACAACCCAATTTAAGAACATATCAGCAACATCTTCAGTCAATATAGTTGTTTTATATTTGACTTGATCATCTGGTGTGAGTGCCTCATATGCTTTAAGAGTGCTACGAAATGTATTTTGCCTAGAGCCTGGTTGGAAACCAACAAATGCATCCGTCAAGATAAGTTGTTGAATATCTGCGCTGAATTTTTGCTCAATACTTTCCCAATTCCCGAGAATGTCACCAGCTCTATGAATAAGAATATGGCCAAATTCGTGAATGAAGTTGTTTACACTCCAAGGATCATCAGGATTACAATTGTAGAAACTCATCTTGGTTCCGCTAGGTGTAGCGGCACATCCGCCGCTAGACAATGAGCCACCGCGAATTTCAATCTCAAATCCTGCTAGAGTGTCTACAAAAAATGTACCGTTATTTATCAGTTTTCTCGAAACGGATTGAACCGCTTGCCAGAGGTTATTGACACGACTTGTTGTCCAAACATTATCAAACTCTAATCCTTCCGATTCTGTTAATTCGATCCCATATGTCTCGCATAAGCTTAAAGCTCTTTGTAGACATATTCCAGTTTCTTCTTTCGATGCGTCAGTATCAGCATTACTTTTTGAACATAAGCCAAATGGGTCAGTAAAGTTGACTGTGTTACCCTCAACCCAACTGTAGCCATTCAGGCTCATCGCTCGATCACGTATACCCTCAAACGGGTCAAGGCTGATGAACTGCCCCAACGCTGGCCTCAGATAGCGATTCCGCAAATACACCAGTCCGCTCACATCCCCCATCTCGCCTGTCGCAGCGAAGGGCACGCCGAAGCTGCCTTGCTCGTCGAAGGGTGTCAAATACGGCTCGTAACTCCGTACCCCGTTCACCGCCAGTGTGTCGCTTACCTCCTGCCGTACGTTGCCCAATCCATCTTGCGTCGGCCAACTCCACACTCCGGCATTGTTCTTCATGGCGTGGATGCCGTGCAGACTATGCAAGTAGCGGTCGGTGCTGGCTCCGGTTGTTGCGGCGATCACCTGCGTCAGTCCCGGTTGGATGTCGAGTAGATAGCGGGTCAGCAGTCCGTTGACATCCTGGCTGATCCGATTTCCGAGACCATCGTAACGGTAAGTCGTCGTGTTCGTGCCATCTGTGACTTGCAGTAATCTATTTGCCCTATCATACGATGTGTAGCTGTTCACGCCATCGCTGGTCACATTGCCATTGTTGTCGTAGGTCGCGCCGCCCGAAGTCAGTTGATTGGCAGCGTTGTAGTGTAGTTGGTGACCTGCTGCCTACAGACCCATCCTATTTTTGTCCCATTGCTATCATTCTCCGCCTTGATCTCTGCGTTCTCCGCGCCTCCGCGGTTCAATCGTATTCGCCTTTACGGATGCAGTTGCTGGCTTCCCACACCGCGTTATTCGTACCAACGTTTACTTTCGGTTTACCCGACAAACCGTTTACCAACCCTTCACCAACCCGCTTAACAAATCCGCTCCCTCAAAACCGTTAGCGCCGACTCCTCTTAACAGTGACCAAATGTCCGACCAAAATGTCACCCTTAAGCCACCCACATCGGTTACTATAGTGTTCATCGGGTCTCTTGTAGGGGCTTGCTGCTAGCAAGCCCTATATTAGCCCCCACCGCACCTTAACATCGCTTTTGGCAATCTTGGCGGCGGCGGACCCCATCACCAACTTTGCCAACACATTGACCGGGGGCATGTGTAAATACACAGATTTCCGATAGAATTTTCTGGCGAAAAACCATCTTTGTCGCCAACTTTGCCATCCGTTGTGTCTATGGCGGTCGCCGCCGACGACGACGACGACACAGACACAAAACTGCATCCCTGAAATTGACGAGTTTGAAGAATTTTCCGAATGTTCTCCCTCAAAATAACCACAGTCATCGCATCACGGAGTGCATTTTCCGAATCAAGTGAACCAAACTCACCAACCACTACTGTCAACTTCTTAAAACTTATAACGTGCCCCTACCTATCCAATCGCCTCCACCCCCATCTGCGAAAGCACCATGTCCTCTTCCTCCGGCAAACCGCTCACACCCACCGCGCCGATGCACACCCCATCATGGAAAATCGGCACACCGCCGCCCCATCCCGTGTAGCGTGGATCACCGAAGTTGGTCAGGGGCCACAACTTCTCCCGCGACGAATTGCCCACTTCTTTGGAGGTTTTTTGTTCTCGCGAAGCCGTAAACGCCTTGTTCATGGCAATCGTCAGTGACGGCAGCCTGCATCCATCCGTCCGTATAAACGCGATCAGTTCACCGTGGTCATCCACCACCGCCACCGCCGCGCCCTTGCCCTCTTTTTCCAACTCTCGCTGGATAACCTGAATCGCCTTCATCGCATCGGTATGAGAAAGAACGGTACGCTGTTTCATAATTTTTAAACCCCTTGCTGATTGATAACTAAAAGTGTATTAACCTGCTGTTCGCTGCTCACCACATGCCCCGCAAGCGGCACAATCCGCTCGTGGATCGCATCCAGTATCCATTCTTTTTGTGGGAAGAAATCAGTCTCCATCTCGGTCGGTGGTGTAATCCAATTCCGCGCCCCCAGCACCACGATGGGCGCATCCAATTGGTCGAACGCCAACTGGCTCAGGTTAGAAGCCATCGTGTGCAAGAACGAACCGCGCTCACACGCGTCCGAAGCCAACAAACACTTGCCCGTCTTGGTGATCGACTCGACCAGTGGCCCGTAATTCAATGGGTTGATGAACCGCGCGTCAATCACCTCCACCGAAAGATTGTGCTCCGCCTGTAGCATATCTGCCGCCTCCAACGCCCGATACAGCGTCGCCCCCAGTGTGATAATCGTCAGGTCGCTCCCCGTTCGTCGCACAACCGGTTCGCCCATCGGCACTTCGTAATAACCCGTTGGCACGCCCCCTTCAACCAGCGTTTCCGGCTCTGGATACATCCGCTGGCTCTCGAAGAACACCACCGGATCAGTCCCGTGTAATGCCAGATTAAGCATCCCTTTCGCGTCGTAGGCTGTCGCCGGGAACATCACCTTCAGGCCGGGGATATGTGCCACCAGCGAACTCCAATCCTGCGAGTGCTGTGCCCCGTAACGTGCCCCCACCGATACCCTCAGTGTCAATGGCATCTTAAGCACATTGGCGGACATCGACTGCCACTTCGCCATCTGGTTAAAGATTTCGTCGCCTGCCCGTCCCATGAAGTCGCAGTACATCAACTCCACCACCACCCGACCACCCGCCAGCGCGTACCCCACACCCGTCCCCACAATCGCCGCCTCAGAAATCGGTGAATTAAACAATCGGTGATACGGCAGGGCTTCCGTCAGCCCCCGATACGCCCCGAACGCGCCGCCCCAATCACGGTTTTCCTCACCATAAGCCACCATCGTCGGGTCTTCATAAAAGCGGTGGATCATCGCCTCAAAGATCGCCTCGGCATACGTCACCGTCTTCAGCTTATTGAGCGCCACGCCGTTCTCTAATCCGAAGCGCGCCTTCTCCTGTGTGGTTTTCAGGCGCGTCTCTGCAATCGGCAGGAGTGTTTCCGGTTTCCCCTCTGCCATCCGGTCAGCTACCCCGTTCGAGAACATCATCTGCCCGATGCTGCGCGGATTGATGCGTGGCGAAAGTTCCAGGGAGGCCGCTGCTCTCAGGGCATTTAATAACCGCGAGTCAATTCGCTCGTTGATTGCTGCCAGCGTATCCTCATCCGACTGCTGGTTAGCGATTAAGTATCCTTTGAAACTCACCAGCGAGTCTTGCGTGCGCCACTGGTCAATCTCCGCTTTATCCCGATACGACGACGCATCCGATGTCGAGTGTCCCACCAGTCGGTAAGTGATAACATCCAGCAGTGCCGGTCCTTTTCCTGCCAGCAAAAGCGCCTTCTTTCGCGCAATCGCGTCCGCTACCGCCAGCGGGTTGTAGCCATCGACACGTTCGGCATGCATCGCCTCTGGGTTTACACCCAACCCCACCCGCGCCAGCACGCCGAAGCCCATCGTTTCACCCACAGGCTGCCCGCCCATGCCGTAGAAATTGTTCATGAAGTTAAACAAAATCGGTGGTGCGCCGCCCAGATCAGCATCCCACAACGTATGGTATTGATCCATCGCTGCGAACATCATCGCTTCCCACACCGGCCCGCATCCCATCGACGAGTCGCCGATGTTGGCGATCACAATTCCCTTCCGTCGGTTGACCCGCTTGAACAAGGCCATCCCCACGCTAATATCTGCCGAGCCGCCTACCAGCGCGTTGTTGGGCATGATGCCAAAGGGCGGGAAGAAGGTGTGCATCGAGCCGCCCATCCCCTTGTTGAAGCCGTTTTCCCGCCCAAAAATTTCCGCCAGCGTCCCGTACACCAGATAATTCATGGCGAGGTCTTTAGCCGTGCCATTGTTGGGCAGCGTTTCCACGACGCGCAGCGGCTTGCCATCCATGTAACTTTCCATGATGCCCATCAACTCGGCATCGCTCAACTGTTGGATAGCCGACAATCCCTTTGCCAGAATTTCGCCGTGGCTGCGGTGTGAACCGAGGATGAAATCCTCCGGTGTCAGATGATAGGCTTGCCCCACCACCGAGGCTTCCTGTCCGGTCGAAAGATGCGCTGGCCCACCATGTTTATAGGTCACGCCCTTATATACGCCCTCCCGCTTGATCTGGTCGAGCAGTGTTTCGAACTCGCGAATCAGTGCCATATCGTGATACATGCGGACGAGAGCCGCCTGCCCGTAGCGTTGAACTTCGGCTGCCGGGTCACTTTCATAGGCATTAATCGGGATAGGCGGACTGACCAGCGTTCCTTTTTGCCGTACCTCATCAGGATGTATGGGAATAGACTTGGGCACGATTGAACTCCTTGGGCATGTGCCGGATGCGAGCGACATCCCTCATGGTTTTACGCTCACTGTATTGTTGGTGTTTGCAAATCGCCAAATATCCGGCTGAAACATCAAACAGGCTAATAATAGAAAACTTTGCTGGATTTTGCTTGTCAGTGACTATCCTACGTGGTCTTACAGGAACCTCAAAACTATTTTGGACGTTTTCTTTACCTTCGCGTAGGGCAAGCGTCAGGTCGTAGGTGTTCCGTCAGCCGCGCATAGATCACGCATGGAGTGTCCATCAGCCGCCCAACCAGTAACCGACGTGGCTCCTGTCGTATCGTAGAGACATCAACAACGAACGCAAAATAACAGGAGCAAATCATGCGCAAGATAATCGGAATACTGATGCTGGTGATGGTGGTGGTGAGCGCGGGAATCATGGCAGTTGGGGCACAGGATGACGCGACCGCTGTGCTGCGGGATGCCTGCCCATTCAACGAAGGCTCGTATTACAAAGCAGGTTTATTCCCACGTTATGAATATCGCAACAAGCGTCTGGTGCTGGTGAGTTGGAACACGGGCAAGATCGTTCAGGAAGTTGTAACTTCGCTGGATGCGTCACACCTGAACGTTATGAACTGGTCACCGGATTGCCACTATATGGCCGCTGCGCTGGGTGAGTTTGGCAGCACCGATACGGTCGTCTGGGATATGACCAACGGTCAGCGTCTGGGATCGTTCGTCAATGCCGGTCTGCGCTGGAGTCCCGATAGCCAGCAAGCTATCGTCAGCAACAGCAATGGTTTATCGCTGTGGACAGTCGGGCAAGAAGCGACCGCTAAGTTGACCGAATTTCGCGGTTACGATTACATCAGCCGTTGGGATGCCGAACATGGCGAAGTCTGGTTGCTGCCCACCAGCTACTACTACTCAGCCCCCGGCGTGACTGTTTACAGCCGTACGACTGGCGAGAAAGTTGGTTACTACGACAACCCTGCCGGTCAAAGCGCTCAAATCGGCTTCACCCTGTCCGCCGATGGCAGCCGTGTAATTGTCTACACCGTCCGTTTGCAGACCACCAGTGGCGCAGGGGTCACCGTCTGGGAACGCGGCACAACCAATAACGTGCAGGTCGATGCCAACAACGACGGCACGAGCTATGTAGAACGCATCGCCCTCAGCCCGGATGCGCATTATCTGGTGATCGGCGGCAACAACCTGCGAGTGTGGGATCTGCAAAATCTGCCCGAAAACTTGAACGACCGTGATCCGATTGTGTACGCGGCTTCATCGGCAAAAATCACCAGCGTGCGCTTCGTTAATGGCAGCATCGTCGAAGCCACCAGCAGCGAAGGTCAGGCACAGTGGGATGTCGTAACCGGTAACGCGGTTACCAACATCGTCAGCCGCTAAACCAACTACAATAAAAATCAAAAGCGCATCCGCTGTGGGTGCGCTTTTTGATTCTTGCTGCTTATGTCAATCACTAACTACTGCTTCCAGAAACTTTCGGTCAAATACTTATAGGCGTTGTCGGGGAATATAGTCACGATGACGGCTTCCTCATCACGGGCGGCGATTTCCTGCGCGACCTGTAATGCGCCGACCATTGCAGCGGCAGCACTGATGCCGACCAGATAACCTTCTTCGCGTGCCAAGCGACGGGCCATCACATAAGTGGCTTCGGTGCTAATCCCAATATCACGATCAGCAAAAAATGCGTCGTAGATACCGGGTTTGATGGCACTTGGCATGTGCTTCCAACCTTCTAACCCATGAAACGGCGAATCAGGCTGCAACGAGATCACCTGCACCGACGGATCATAATCCTTCAAGCGCCGCCCTGTACCCATCAGCGTGCCGCTTGTACCTAAGCCAGCGACAAAATGGGTGATGCTGCCGCGCGTCTGCTTCCAGATTTCTACGCCGGTGGTGTTGTAATGTACCTGCCAATTGGCGGGATTATTGTACTGATCGGCATAGAAGTATTTATCCGGTTCGGCGGCTGCCAGCGCTCGCACGCCACGAATAGCACCATCCGAGCCTTCCAGCGGGTCGGTGTAGACAATATCCACACCGTATGCGGTGAGAATGGCGGTGCGTTCCGGGCTGACGTTCCCCGGCAAGAACAACTTCACGCGAAATCCTTTGGCTGCGCCGATCATGGCATAGGCGATGCCGGTATTACCACTGGTGCTATCCAGCAGGATTTTGTCGGGAGTTAATGCGCCACTGCGAATGGCTTCACGCACGATATTAGCGGCGGCGCGGTCTTTGACGCTGCCACCGGGGTTCATCCACTCGGCTTTGGCATAGACGCGTACATGATCGGGCAAATGGGCGGTCAGCTTGCGAAAGCTTAACAGCGGTGTGTTGCCGATCAGATTATCAATATTGGTGGCATCTACGTGCGAAATCGTGTGTATGTCCAGTTGCGGTAAGGCCATTTTAGTATTCAGTCCCCGGTTTATGGTCAATAGTCGTCTTACAAGTTTTGGCTTTAAGCTAGTAACAAAAAAGCCAACAGCAACAAAAAAAGCGTGTCAACGCTCCCACTAAGGGACGCGCCACGCTTCTTCAATATGCTGTTGGCTTTGGTTGAGCCAGATTATTTCATATCAGCTATCTGAAGTGTGGTTAGCGCCCCCGCTTCAGACAACAACACAGGCAAATTATCATAATCATCTCGCTTGATTACTTTCTTCTGTCAGTCTAGCGCAGTCAAAAAAGAATGTCAATCACATTGCTTAATTTGGATAGATGGTGTCGTTTGAGATTGTCTTACTTGCCCTTGGTTTCGCAGATACAAGAGTGTTATGCTTCTGGTCAATAAAGCTTTATTCAACTAGGAGTTTATTGTGAGTCGGAAAAATCGTATTCTGCTAGGGGTAGTCATATTTGTGATTTTGCTGATGGGTGCGGGTTATATAGCAGGTGGCGCGATGGTTTATAACCAGCTTTCCGCAGTCGAAGCCAAGTGCCTAGATGAGGATCCTAGTTGGTTAGCGAACACCCCTTCGGCCTTCATGGTCAGCGATACATCAAGCACTGATCTGAAGCCATATGAGATGGCTAATTTTCAGGATGTGAACTTTCCCAGCCGCGAAGACAATGTCAACATCAGCGGTTGGTATGTGGCGGCACAGGGGGTGGATGAAGCGGACGCACCTGTGGTAATTCTGGTTCATGGCGTGAATGATTGCAAACGTACCCCGTATATTCTGATGCCTGCGGGAATGCTCAACAAAGCGGGATTTAATGTGCTGATGATTGACCTGCGTAATCATGGTGATTCGCAGGTGGTTGATGGGCGGTATGCCGCCGGAACCATCGAATACCGCGATGCATTGGGTGCGTGGGATTGGTTAGTCAACGAGAAAAAGGCCGCGCCGGAGAAAATTGGTTTGTTTGGTACATCACTGGGTGCGGCTACGGTTCTCATCGCAATGGGTGAAGAACCCCGCGTGGCTGCCACATGGGAAGACAGCAGCTATGCCGACATTAATGTGGTTATCGATGCTGAACTGGCACGCAGCGGCTACCCATCTGCGCTGGCCGGCGCCGGTATCCTGATGGGTAAGGTCATATCCAATCGCGATGTTACGGCTAAAAGTCCGCTGGCGGCGATTGCTAAACTCAACGGTCGTCCTTTGTTCATCACCCACGGCACGGCAGATACACGCCTGAGCGTACAGTATGCCTATGATCTGGTCGCAGCCGCCCAAGCGGACGGTCAAACAATCGAACCGTGGATCGTGGAAGGCAGCAAGCATATAGGGGCGATGTTCGACCACACAACCGACTATGAGCAAAAGTTGGTAACTTTTTTCAAGACGAGTTTGGGCGCATAGTTTTTGTGAGGAGTGCGTATGGCTGTTGCCGTTCCCATGCCGAAGTTGGGCAACACGGTTGAAAGTACAATTCTCGTGCAGTGGCGCAAAGCGGTGGGGGATACCATCAGCTTGGGAGAAACGTTGTGTGATGTCGAAACCGATAAAGCCACGATGGAAGTCGAAAGCCCGGCTGCCGGTACGGTATTAGCCCTGCTCTTTAAAGCGGGTGATGAGATACCGGTCATGGTCAACATCGCAGTTGTCGGTGCTGTAGGTGAGGATATATCCCAATTTATCCCTACTCCGGTGACGGCAGCGCAAACACAGGCGGTTTCACCCCGCGCCCGCAATCTGGCGGCACAGAAACACGTGGATCTGCATACCTTAAGCGGTTCGGGGCCGGGTGGACGTATCATCGAACGCGATGTGCAGGCGGCCTTAGCGACCGCACGTATAACACCCGTCGCTCAGTCCATGATAAAGGCTGGTGATTTCACGCCGCCTGAACGCGGGACTGGCGCGGGTGGGCGCATCACCAAAAAAGATTTGATACCCAGCGCAAGTGGAACCGTATCTACGGCTTCATCCGATGCGGTAGAGATTATCCCGCTGAAGGGAACACGAAAGATCATCGCCGCACGGATGTTGGAGTCAGTACAGACGACAGCACAGCTTACATTGCACGCGTCGGCTGATGCACGGGCGCTAAGAACGTATCGTCAACGGCTCAA
>JBBSBS010000148.1:0-13203 GCA_038251045.1 Aggregatilineales bacterium
CGTGTCAGCAAGCGGCAGGTTCAATACGAAGTTGCAGAGGAATAGGGAGAACATGCAATGAGTACTGCGCTCGATTCCACAACCACGCCAACTCCTTCTTACTCTGCTCAGTCGCAAGAAAATATGCGCAACCTTAGGCGCGCCAAAAAAGTGCGCCGAATTATTTACATGCTTGTGATTTATGGCATTGCTATTCCGGGCGCGATTATGTTTTTGCTGCCGTTCCTGTGGATGCTCTCGGCTTCTCTTAAAGCGTCCAACGAAATTTTCATCTTTCCGCCCCAGTGGATTCCGTCACCCTTACACTGGGAGAACTATACCAATGCACTGGCATTAGCGCCCTTTGGGTTATATCTACGAAATACCCTGTTTATCACGCTGGGGAACATGCTGGGGAATTTAGTCTCGTGTACGCTAGCCGCCTACGGATTTGCCCGTTTGCGTGGACGCGGCAAAAACTTCCTTTTCCTATTGATGCTCGGCACAATCATGCTCCCTAACTGGGTGACTCTTATACCTCAGTACGTGATGTTTAGCTCTATCGGTTGGAGCAACTCTTTCGCGCCGCTGATGGTTCCAGCGTGGTTCGGTTGGCCGTTTTTCATTTTCTTATTACGGCAGTTCTTCATGACCATTCCACGCGAATTGGAAGAGGCTGCTCGTCTGGATGGCGCATCAACTTTTGGTATTTTCTGGCGCATCATCCTGCCGCTTTCCAAACCTGCATTGGCGACAATCGCGGTTTTGGCGTTTATCGGTAATTGGAACAATTTCCTTACGCCGCTTATTTACTTACGCGACACTAACTTACACACCTTAGCTATCGCCATCAATCGCTTCCGTGGGCAATATGCAATTTATTACAACTATATGATGGCAATTTCGGTGTTGGTGGTGATTCCGGTCATCATTATCTTCTTCATTTTTCAACGGTTCCTCATTAAAGGCATTGTAACGACAGGCATGAAGGGCTAAAAGATTGGCGAGTCTATGAGGAATGTTGACGGAAGCCTACTTTTTGGAATACGCTGCCTCACTATTTTACTAATAGGATGGAACGTCAACACCGTTGAAGTAACCTTAGCCCAAAATGCCAATCGGCTGTTGGAGCCATTTGTCGATGTCAGTCAGCAAGCAGGCATTAAAGCAACCCATCAAGGGGAGTGGGATCAGTTTAAACCCAATTTCAGTCACGGCTTTTTAGGAATCGGTCAGGCATGGGGTGATTACGATAACGATGGTTGGCTCGACTTGTATGTGACCGGCAATATAGATGACAACGTCCTTTATCATAACAACGGTGACGGCACATTTAGCGTTTCAGAATTCTCAGAGGGTGTTAGTGCGCAAGGTATGTTAAGCGGCGGCGCAGTTTGGGCAGATTACGACAATGATGGCTGGCTTGATTTGTATGTGGTCAATTTTGGGATGAATATGTTGTTCCACAATGAACACGGCGAAGGCTTTGCTAACGTAGCAACAGATGCAGGTATTCGTCATGCTGGCAAAGGTACGAGTGCCACATGGGGTGATTACAATGGCGACAGCTACCTTGACTTATATGTGGGTAACTGGTCTTGTTATCCGGAATGTGGCAGTGACCCCGGCCCGACGGAAAATGCGCTGGCGCAGGATGTCCTATATCGAAACAATGGTGATGGTACATTCACGGATGTTTCCGACCTGCTCATATACGACAAATTGTTGGGTTCAGCCTTCGGCGCAAGTTTTGTAGACTATGACAACGATGGTGATGTAGACATCTATATCGTCAACGACATGTTGAAAAACCCAATTGGCAATGTTCTATGGCGCAATGATGGCGCGGGTTGCAGCGAATGGTGTTGGACGGATGCTTCTGCCCAAGCCAATGCTAATACTAAAACGTATGCAATGGGGTTAGGGATTGGCGATTATGATAATGACCTCGACCTTGACTTCTATTTCACCAACATCGTCAACCGCATGACATTGCTGCAAAATCAGAGTGACGGGACATTTGTCGATGCAACCCGTCAATCAAAAACGGGCATTGGCCCCAGCCCGGTTGTCGCATGGGGTTCGGCCTTTTTCGATTATGACAACGATGGCCTCCTTGATCTGTATGTTACTACTACTCAATTCATTGAGGCGAAATCCAGAGGGATGGGTGGTACATACTTGCCGCCGCTCGCATTGTTAGATCCTTATCCGGACATTTTGTTCAACAACAATGGGGATGGCTCCTTTACAGATGTAACCCCAAGTCGTTGGCGCGGGAATTCACACTCGACGATGGGCATTGCCTACGCTGATTATGATAACGATGGCTGGACAGATTTCGTGCTGGGTCAATGGAATGAAGGCTATGCCCTTTATCGCAATACAGCGACCGAATTCCAAGACAATCATTGGATTACCCTTCGCTTGGTCGGTGCGGGTGCTGTAAACCGGAATGCGGTGGGTGCCCGAGTCTATTTGACAACCTCTGATGGGCGTGAACAAATGCAGAATGTAATCTGCGGTTCGGGTCTCGGTTCAGGCAATGATCTAGCACTGCACTTCGGGTTGGGTCTGGCTGATGTGAAACAGTTACGTATCATTTGGCCGGATCAAACCGAGAACATAATCGAAACTGTTACATCAGATCAGATTATCCAAGTGACTTATCCGAACAATATGCAAATCATAACTGCAAAGGAACCTCATCCATGAAGTACGAAGCGACGTTTGATTCGGTTAAGCAGCACACTGTTCCAGAGTGGTTTCACGATGCAAAGCTCGGCATTTTCATTCATTGGGGATTGTATTCGGTACCGGGGTGGGCACCCGAAGGCGCGGACATCGACAAACAGGTCGCTGAAAAAGGTTGGGAAGCCATGTTTGCCAATAACCCATATTCTGAATGGTATCTCAATACGCTCAGAGTTGGAGATACGCAAACCCGCCGCCACCACACCACAACTTATGGTGAAAATTTCACCTATGACGATTTTGCGCCTATGTTCAACCAAGCGGTCGAAAATTGGAATCCCGACGAATGGGCTGAACTCTTTCAGAAGGTTGGCGCGCGCTATGTTGTGTTGACAACCAAGCATCATGATGGATTTTTACTGTGGCCGAGTGCCAGCACCAGCCCGCGCAAACCCGGCAGCTATGCCACCACCCGCGACCTTGTGGGAGAACTCACTGACTCAGTCCGCAAACATAACATGCGTATGGGATTGTATTACTCCGGTGGACTAGATTGGTCGTTCGAGGAAAGACCAGTACTCACATTAGCTGATGTTCACGGCACGATTGTCCAAAGTCCTGATTTTGTCGAGTATTCGCACGCGCACATCCACGAACTGATTGACCGTTATGCTCCGTCCATTCTCTGGAACGATATTGGGTATCCGTCAAAAGCTGATGTGCCCGCATTGTTCGCGTATTACTACAACGCCGTGCCTGAAGGTGTAGTTGATGATCGGTGGAGCCAATCGCCGCCTGTCATTGCGGAAGGAGCAGTCGAATTTGTTCCGCCGCCACCTTCGGCTCATTCCGATTTCACAACACCGGAATACGCAGCCTACAAAGAAATTGTCGAGAAAAAATGGGAAGCCACACGCGGCATTGGTCACTCGTTCGGTTATAACCAGAACGAAGGGCCAAATGATTATCTTTCGGTTGAAGAACTTGTTCGCAGTTTTGTCGATATCGTTAGCAAAAATGGCAACCTACTTTTGGATGTCGGGCCAATGGCAGACGGTACGATCCCACCGCTTCAACGTGAACGCTTGCTGGGCTTAGGCGCTTGGCTAGATGTGAATGGCGATGCTATCTTCGGCACACGCCCGTGGGTGACCGCCGAGGGTGCAACCAGTGAGGGTATAGATATACGCTTCACTCAAAAGAATGGGTCTGTATATGCTACCCTACTCGATACACCAACGTCAGAGAAAATCACTTTAGAGAAATTACAGGCTGTAGCGGGTACAACTATTTCGTTGTGCGGCGACTCGTCAGTATTGAATTGGTCACAAAGTGACTCCGGCCTGACAGTTACGCTGCCACCTTTGAAAGATGCGCCAGCGCATGTACTCAAAATAACGCCTGCACCACAAATTAAGCAGTAGTGAAACATTTATGAAGCAGCGATCAACCAATCAGGCACGCCTCGTATTCCAACCCGATACCTCTTCCGCCATGCAGCGAGGCATTAATTGGGTTGCGGATGCGGTTCGTCCAACTTTGGGTCCCTTACCACGCTACGTTGCGATTGATCCGGTATCGCGCGGTAATGTCAGCCCTATTCTGCTTGACGATGGTGCGATGATTGCGCGTCGCATACTCGAATTACCGGATGCTCATGAAGACATGGGGGCGATGTTTTGTCGACGTGTCCTGTGGGATCAGCACGAACACGTCGGTGATGGCACAGTACTAACAGCAGTACTCTTTCAATCAGCCTTCAATCAGGGACTTAAATATATTGCAGCCGGCGGAAACGCCATGATGTTACGTCGCTACTTAGAACATGGGTTGTGCATAATCAGCGACCAACTTCGGCAAAGGATTATGCCACTAGAAGGCCAACAGCAAATTGTCGCGCTTGCGAAATCAGTTTCGCATGACGCAGAAGTAGCAAAATCACTTGGTGAAGTTTTCGACGTGATTGGTGCTCATGGTCTTCTGGAACTGCGTTCCGGTTATGGACGCGAAGTCACCCATGAATTTGTTGAAGGGGTGTACTTCAAGAGCGGCCTGATCTCTAAATTGATGCTTGGTGAAGGTGGAAAATCTAAACTTCAAATCGAGAACGCCGCGTTATTGATTACTGATTTTGATATTGACGATCCGAAACAGCTTGTTGCAACGGTTGGGCAAGTTTATTCCAGCGGCATCAAATCACTTGTGATTATCGCCAAATCAGTTACCGAGCAATCAATCGCTGTTTTGGTCGCCATGAGTCGGAATCCGCAGCAGTTCCATGTGATTGCAATCCAAACCCCTGATGAACTCAACGATCAAACGATGTTGCTAGACGATTTAGCATTGCTCACGGGTGGACGGCTTTTTCTGAAGGCCGTCGGTGACAAGCTTTCTAGCGTTGGGCTTGGTGATCTCGGTCATGCCCGCCGTGTGTGGGCCAATACGGAATTTTTTGGCATCGTCGGACCTAAGGGATCACCACATGCTCGGCGAGAACGTATCGCAAACCTCGAAGCGGCCTTCGACAAAACCGACAAGTTAGACATCCAACAGCAGTTCCGCCAACGAATCGGCACACTGTTGGGTGGATCGGCAACCCTACATATCGGCGGCGTAACAGAAACCGAAATCAAAACCCGCAAGGCAAATGCTGAACGCGCTATTCAGGTCGTACGCGGTGCTTTGATGAAAGGTATCTTAGCGGGGGGTGGGGTGGCATTACTCGATTGCCGATCTATACTGCAAAAAATGGCAAAGCAGGCATCTGAGCTTGATGAACAGGTCGCTTATAAAATTTTGTGCAGCATGTTAGAAGAACCGACCCGCGCCATCCTCACTAATGCCGGATACGAACCGAGCCCCATTCTCGCCGCGATGGATCGAGGGGATTCAGGCTGCGGTTTTGATGCCCGTACCGGAAAGATTGTGGATGTTGTTGAAGTGGGTATCTTCGACTCTGCCGATGTTTTGATAGCCGCTGTGACGCGAGCGATATCCAGTGCGGCGTTGGCGTTAACTGTAGATGTACTCGTCCATCATAAAAAACCGGAAGTTTCGGTCAATCCATAAGCAGGCACAAGCACATGAACGACCTTGTCCTAAATAATCAAGCTGAAGATGTCATCTACGCGATGAGCGCATCACCGAATTTTGCGGCTGACAAACTTTGCTACGCAGCGCGGCAGTCCGGCTTATGGAAATCACAAAACGGAGGATTATCATGGCAATCAGCATTTGCCTTGTTGGATTTGCCGACAATTCCGACTGCAACCGCTGTCGCTCTGTCGTCTGATGGCACTGTGTTTGTCGGGGTTCCCGGAGGGATATTGACCTCAACCGATGATGGACTGAACTGGGTCACATCTGCGTTACCTACCCCATCCCCTTTTATCACGACATTTGCGGTATCACCGGCTTATGCACAGGATGGAGTCGCGCTGGCAGGCTCAATGGAAGATGGTGTCTTTGTCTCTGAGGATCACGGCAAAAGTTGGAACGCGTGGAATTTTGGTTTACTAGATCAAAACATTTTTTGCATAGCAATTTCCCCTGACTTTGAGCGTGATAGGTGTGTTTACGCCGGTACGGAAAGCGGGATCTTTTGCAGCAAAAATGGCGGGCGGTCATGGCGTGCCATCAATTTCTCTAACGACAATTCTCCAGTTCTGAGTCTGGCGTTATCACCACAGTATGCACTTGATGGCACGATTTGGGCAGGAACCGAGTACAGCGGCTTATTCTGTTCGGAAGATTTTGGCTTGTTGTGGGAACAAATTGGCCCGAAAGGTTCGGCTAATGTCATCGTTCTTTCGTCACTGTTCCCAACAAAGCCGGACATCCTGATGCTGCTGGATGACAAACTACTCATATCGCGAAATCGCGGGCAAAGTTGGACGACGCTCGATGAGACAAGGTATTCGGAAACGAGCTTCAGAACAGTACTCGCGCCAATAAGTCTTGATGCCGGTTCATCACTTTTACTCGGTTCAGATGAAGGGAATATTTCAACCGCAATTATCGAATAACCGTCCCGAAAATTAGAAAGAAATTATGGCTTGGCGTATGCAGTTTCAATACGCTGGTAAGTTTTGCTGCGCTATAAACTGAGAAACCTTACGATTTATGATCATTCAAAGGAGCTTTGATAATGACTCAAAATTCAATCGCACCGGGAAAATTTGAAGCGACATGGGAGTCGCTCAAGCAGTATCAAGTACCGGATTGGTATGTCAACGGAAAGTTCGGCATTTTCATTCACTGGGGGCTGTATTCCGTACCTGCCTTTAGCAATGAATGGTATCCGCGCAATATGTATATTGAAGGTTCGCCGGAATATGAACACCATATCAAAACATACGGGCCACACACTAAATTCGGTTACAAGGACTTTATACCGCTTTTGACCGCCGAGAAGTTCGATGCTGACCAATGGGTGCAGCTATTCAAAGAGGCGGGCGCACGCTTTGTCGTACCTGTCGCTGAACATCATGATGGCTTTCCCATGTACGATTGTTCGTTTTCAGATTGGACAGCCGCCAAGATGGGGCCAAAGCGCGACATCGTTGGCGAACTTGCCGAGGCTGCCCGCAAGAATGGAATGGTCTTTGGCGTATCCAGCCACCGTATCGAACATTGGTGGTTCTTTGACGGCGGACGTAAATTTGACTCGGATGTACAAGATCCTGCCAATGACGGTTTGTATGGTCCTGCGGTCACGGCTTCACCTGAGACCGGACACAGTGATCCTGCGTGGACGAGCCGCGATTGGCAACCGCGCCCGGATGCCAAATTCCTTGAGGACTGGTTAGCGCGTACCTGTGAGATTGTGGATAAATATAGACCGCAGCTCATCTGGTTTGATTGGTGGATTGAACAAATCATCATGAAGCCTTATTTACAGAGATTTGCAGCCTACTACTACAATCGCGCGGCTGAATGGGGACTTGGCGCGGCTATCAATTACAAACATGATGCGTTTGTCGAAGGATCAGCCGTCTATGATGTGGAACGCGGTCAGTTCAACGGCATCTCTCCATTGTTCTGGCAAAACGATACGTCGGTATCCAAAAATTCATGGGGATATGTTCACGCACATGATTACAAGAATGCTGCCGATGTCATCGGTGACCTGATCGATGTGGTCAGCAAGAATGGCGCACTCTTGTTGAATGTCGGCCCAAAGCCAGATGGGACTATTCCTGAGCCAGAAGTCGAAATGCTGCGCGCCATCGGGAGTTGGTTAGCGGTTAACGGGGAAGCGATTTATGATACCCGACCAGCCCCAATTTTTGGCGAAGGCCCCACCGAGGTTGCCGAGGGTCAATTTACAGATACCAAGCGAAACACATTCACCGGTCAAGATTTCCGCTTTACGACTAAGGGAAATGCTATGTATGCCATCGCTCTGGCATGGCCCGGTGAAGAAGCAGTCATCAAGAGTCTGGCAAAAGGTTCTTCGCTGCAAAAGGGTGACATCGCTGCAATCAGTATGCTGGGTGCAGGTGAATTGCAGTGGACGCAAGACAACGAAGGCTTGCACATCAAGACCCCGGCACAAAAGCCCTGTGATGATGCTTTCAGCTTCAAAATACAATTTGCGTAGGCCATTAACGTAACCCGTTAAACGCGTAGAAGGTGGTGGTGGGCAAATTTATCTGTTCACCATCTACTCTAGTAACAAGATCTAGGAATAAAGGAATTACACGTGTTAGAAAAACGCGACATTCATCAGTTTATCCCAGCCGATGGTGCTGTTGATCCGGAAACAGTGCCTTACAAAACCCTTTATACCGGCGCAAAGATGCCCATAATTGGCCTCGGTACATTCGGCTCGGATCGCTTTTCCGGCGAGACTATCGCGCAGGCTGTGGGTGACGCTATCTCGCTTGGCTATCGCCATATAGACTGTGCTGCGGTCTATGGCAACGAGCACCTCATCGGTCAGGCACTCCATGATGTACAAATGAAAGGTCTGAAGCGAGAAGACTTGTGGATTACCTCCAAATTATGGAACGACATGCACGACGAGGATAAAGTCGTTGCCGCCTGCGAAAAATCCCTTCGAGATTTACAGTTGGATTACCTCGACCTGTATTTGATTCATTGGCCCTTCCCAAACTTTCATGCCCCCGGTGTGGATGTTTCCTCGCGTGATCCTCACGCCAAACCCTACATCCATGAAAACTATATGAAAACATGGCGGCAGTTAGAAAAATTAGTCGAGCGCGGTTTGGTGAAGCACATCGGTACTTCGAATATGACCATCCCCAAACTCAAATTGCTGCTGCGAGATGCGGCTATCAAACCGGCCTGCAATGAGATGGAACTGCATCCTCATTTCCAGCAGTCTGAGTTATTCCAGTTCGTCATTGACAACGGCATGGTTGCGATTGGTTTCTCGCCTATCGGTTCACCAGCGCGGCCCGACCGTGACCGTACTCAGGACGACACCGTCGATATTGAAGATCCAGCAATTGTTGATATTGCCCAGCGGCATGGTGTGCATCCAGCAGTCGTCTGTGTCAAATGGGCAGCGCAGCGCGGGCAGGTTCCGATTCCATTTTCAACACGGCGCAGCAGCTACCTCAGTAACTTACAGGCAGTCGTCAGTGATCCGCTAACGCCCGATGAAATGCAAGCTATCAGCACCACCGACAAAAACTGCCGTCTGATTAAAGGACAAGTTTTTCTGTGGAAAGAAGGTCAAACGTGGGAGGATCTTTGGGATCCCAACGGGGAAGTTACTCCCCCATAGGCGAGCACTAAAATGGCAGCACATTACATCATCACTATTGATGTTGGTACATCCAGCACCAAAACTGCACTTTGGGATGAATCCGGGCATACGCTTGCTGAAGCTTCATTTACCTATTTGTTGGATCGCGCCAAACCATTATGGGCTGAAATCGATGGCAATATTTGGTGGCGTGCTGTCTGTGATACCACCCGTGAAGTCATAACCCACAGCGGTGTTCACCCGTCAGATATTGCTGGAATTGGTGTGGATGGTGTCGGATGGACACTGCTGCCGGTGGATCACAACGCCGAGCCGCTTTCGCCTGCTATAATCTGGTTGGATCGGCGCGCCCAAGCGGAAGCAGATGGGCTGAATGCGCTACCGGATGTTCAACGCTTAATCGATTTAGATGCTAACCCTATCGACCCGGCTTATATCACACCCAAACTGCTGTGGTTGAAGCATCATCGGCCTGAAGTTTTCGATGCTACTTATCGCTTTCTCACCGCCACAGGTTTCATTACAGCCCGTTTGACCGGCGAATTTACCTGTGATTATACGCAGGCTTATGGCTACCATTTTTTCGATATAACCCGAGAACGGTGGGACGAACAAGCTGCTGCCCAAATCGGCGTGCCTCTGGAAAAAATGCCGCGCTTGTGCCCCTGTTCCGAAGTGATCGGTACGCTCACGGTCAAAGCGGCTGAACAACTTGGATTGCAAGCTGGAGTTCAGGTTATTGCAGGTTGTTTGGATGCAGCTGTTGGTGCTTTGGGGGCGGGTGTCACACGACTCGGACAAACCAATGAACAGGGTGGTCAAGCCGGTGGTTTTGCCGTGAGTGTGGCTCAGGTCATTGTGGAGCCGCAGTTGATCTTTTCCCATCATGTACTGCCTCACCAATACCTGCTTCAGGCAGGCACAGTTGGCGGTGGGTCGCTCGGCTGGTTTCGCAATATTCTCGGCGCGAACGCATCGCTGTCGTTCGAGGCTCTCAGCCTGCAAGCCGCCCAAAGCACTGCCGGTTCAAATGGCCTGATCTTTCTGCCCTATATGGCAGGTGAGCGTACGCCTTTATGGAACAGTAATGCGCGGGGGGTCTTCTTTGGCCTATCGTATAACACATCTCGTGCTGATATGATCCGTGCTTTGATGGAAGGCTGCGCTTTCGCTGTACGCGATAATCTCGCCATTGCCGAGGCCAAAGGTGCTACAGTGACCGAATATCTAGCATCGGGTGGCGCGACCCAAAGTGCTGTTTGGTGTCAGCTTAAAGCTGATATTTATGGCAAGCCGCTAATCGTCGCACACCGTTCAGATGGCGGTGAAGGCGGGCATAATCTTGGACTCTATGCGGTTACAGCCTACGCCATCGGGCAGGTAAGTGATATTGGCGCGTATGTCGAACATCTACTGCCCAATCGTCGGGTTTTTGAGCCATCAGCACAACATCACGCCCTTTACGAAGAGATGTTTAGGCTTTATCGTGACTTGTCCCGCAAATTACTGACCAATTTTGAGCAGCTCTCTGTCATTAATCGCCAACATAACCGTGAATGAGGACTTCATGAAAGCAGCCGTTCTCGAAAATAAAGGATCGATTGTCTATCAAGACTTGCCACGGCCTACTCCCCCGGCAGGGCACGTCCTGTTGCAAGTCAAAGCAGCTTCTATTTGTGGTTCGGACATAAGCCGCTTTGCCAAAGGACACCGTATGTATCCGCTGGTTCTGGGGCATGAGGTGGCGGGTATCATCAGCGCAGTTGGCGAAGGCGTTAGTGTCGATCTTATCGGTAAACATGCCGCCATCATCCCGCTCATCCCTTGCTTCCACTGCGAAGAATGCCAGCGCGGATATTATTCTGCCTGCCACACGTACTCTTTTATAGGATCACGCCAAGCGGGTGGCTTTGCTGACTATGTAGAAATTCCCGAACGCAACGCCCTGATTGTGCCTGATGATCTTCCCTTTGAAGCAGCCGCTTTGATCGAACCCTCTACAGTTGCCCGCCATATTCTTGATCTCGGCGGTTTCCAAAACGGGCAGAGTGCGGTGGTCTTTGGGGCAGGCTCAATTGGCTTGATGGTTGTCCAGTGGTTACGCATCCTAAAAGCATCCTTGATTGTTTGTACCGATATATCGGAAACCAATCTTGCCATCGCCCGCAAATTAGGGGCACACGTCACGCTCAACCCACGTGAGGTCGATGTCAAAGAAGAAGTCAGGAAACTGACCGGCGATGGCGTTGATGTTGCCATCGAGGCAGCAGGTGCGCCTCAAGCGCTGTTGCAAACTATTCAGGTCACGCGTCCGCGTGGATCAGTCGTCTTGGGTGGTAACCAACCGCTTGATCAAAGCTTACCAATGACCTTTATCGAAGATGTCATGCGTAAAGAACTCCGCTTGAACGGCTGCTTTATGTCTTACTCTGCACCCTTTCCCGGTCATGAGTGGATAGACACTGTTCAGGCCATCCGCGACGGAGAAATGGACATCGACACTATGATTTCTCATCATTTCCCCTTGTCGGCTGCACCTGATGTTTTTGGGCAAATTGCTGCTCATGAACTGCCGCATCAAAAAATCATTTTGCATCCGGGAAGCTAATTTTGTGTAACATCATTTTGAATGTCTTCGAGTATGGAAATATGCGGATCCGTGATAGCCAACCATCCATGATACATTTTTAGTTTGTTGCGTTTATTTGTCCAACGATAAACCGATGTTATTGTGGAATTTCACAATTATCAGCAACCGGGTAAGGATTAATTTTTGTCTACCATACGTGATGTTGCGAAGCTAGCCGGTGTAGCACCTATAACGGTGTCCCGTGTTATCAACAATGATGGGTATTTTACCGAAGAGACACGGCGAAAAGTTGAAGCAGCCGTTCTTGAATTAGACTATATCCCAAATTCACTTGGGCCAAGCCTACGTTCAAAGCGCACCCAAACCCTCGCATTAGTGCTATCTGACATTACAAATCCATTCTGGACGACAGTGGCACGGGGCGTTGAGGATGCGGCAAATAAACGCGGTTATCACATCATTATTGGAAATACCGATGAGTCTGCTGAAAAGCAAGAAGAATATTTACTGTTTCTCATGAAAAAGCAGGTTGATGGTTTCCTCTTTGTTCCCGCATCTTACCGTGTTTCGACCACACTCCAAAAACGAAGGGTGCCCTTCGTTGTACTAGATCGGCGCTTTCCGTCTAAGGAGGTTGACTCGGTACGGGGGGACTCGGTTGGCGGGGCATTTGGTCTAACGAAACACCTCTTAGAACTTGGACATCGTCATATCGCGATGATTACCGGTAGACAAGATCATACAACTGCCAGTGACCGCGTAGAAGGCTATCTTGAAGCATTGAAAGAAGCCAATATAAGCGAAACCCAACAGATCATTTGGGGCGAATTCACACAACAATCCGGTTATGAAAATACGGTTCAACTACTCCAGCGCGATCTGCGTCCTTCTGCGATTTTTGCAGGAAATAATTTTATCGCAATTGGGATGATGCGTGCACTACGCGATGCCGGTTTACGGGTTCCAGAAGATATTTCAGTGGTTGCTTTTGATGATCTTCCGGCAGCAATTACGATTGACCCATTTTTTACAGTCGCCGCCCAACCCGCTTACGAAATGGGGCAGAAAGCCACCGAGTTATTATTATCCCGTTTAGAAAACGATGGCCCCGACAGCCCTCAGGAAATTATATTGCCTGCCGAGATCATTGTACGTAAATCAAGTGCAAAGCCGGTGCGATAAGCAGTTAGTATGAGTAAACTAG
>JBBSBS010000149.1:0-13117 GCA_038251045.1 Aggregatilineales bacterium
CAAGCGAACGTCGCTTAAAAATTTAGTTCTTTTGCTTCAATAGAAAGCGAAAATACGGTGAACCAGCACGATAGAGTTCAAGAGCAATTCAATAAGCAAGCAGCCATTTTCAGTCAACAGCCTACGATTGCCAACCCGGATCATACGCAGTGGATGCTTGATCATATTGAGTTGAAGCCAGCAGATCAAGTACTCGATGTCGCGGCAGGGACAGGTCACCTCAGTCGTGCAATTGCGCCCTATGTGCATCACGTAACCGCATTAGACTTAACCACTTCGATGATCGAACAGGGACAAATCGAAACTCAGCAATCGGGCATCACGAATGTCTATTTTGAACAAGGTACCGCTGAAAACCTACCTTATCCTAATGCCAGTTTTGATGTGGCCGTGACTCGGTTTTCGCTGCACCACTTTGAAACTCCCATCGCTGCCCTGCGAGAAATGAATCGTGTGCTGAAGGTCGGTGGACGAATTGCAGTTATTGATTTAGTGAGCCCAGATAACCTCGAACTCACCGAAGTGTACAATCATTTTGAACGTCTGCGTGATCCTTCACTTACAACTGCCTTAGCGCCCAACGCTCTGCTAAATATAGTAGCTGAGGCAGGATTTGATGTGGTGCAAGGAACGGCGCGTGACATTGAGGTTGATCTGACACGCTGGCTCAATTTAACGCAAACGCCACCTGAGGCACGAAAGTTAATCCAAGATAGCGTTGGAGCCGAACTAACAGGTGGCAAGATGACCGGGATGCGACCTTTTAGACTCAACGATATGGTCATGTTTCTGCATAGGTGGATTGTTGTAACGGGCATCAAGAAATCATAACCCAGTCGAAATCCGAAAATCAATCAAGATTAACAAAGTAGGTCAATATGGCATTAGAACCTTCTATCCAACCACATGCTGGCGATAAAGAAAAGTTAGTACCTCAAGTTGAAGCCGAGCAATTACCAAGCCCTTATGCTGAAGAGGGCGCGCTCATTGTTATTCCGAGAACAACTTTCAATTACGCGATTATTGGACTGGCTTGTCTGGCTGTCGGTATCCTCCTCGGTACGACCGTTTTAAATCCAATGCGCGGTAACGAACTTACCCTTCAGACGATTTCCCAAGCAGTCGCAGATGGAATCAGTAAGTCGCCAACCGTGCAAACGGCACAAAATCAGGCGGTGCCGCAAAACTTTAAAGTAAGTGCCGATGACGACCCTTCTTGGGGACCTAAAGATGCCCCGGTAACGATTGTTGAATTTTCCGATTTTCAATGTCCGTTCTGTGGGCGCTTCCACAAGGATACTTATGAGCAGCTTCGCAAAAATTATGAGGGCAAAATTCGATTTGTCTATCGTGATTTTCCAATACTGAGCTTACATCCTTATGCGGAAGTTTCCGCTCAAGCCGCAGATTGTGCCAACGAGCAAGGAAAATATTGGGAATATCATGATCTATTATTGAGCAATCAAGACAAATATTTTCCAGCCGACTTAACTAATTTTGCTTCTCAACTCAATTTAGACGGGACAGCATTCACAACATGTGTAAGTAGTGGACGCTACAAGCAGGAAATCGCCAAAGATGTCCAAGACGGTGAAAGCTATGGCGTTACTGGAACACCCACGTTCTTTATTAACGGTCAACCACTCGTTGGGGCACAGCCCTACGCCGTTTTTGCATCAGCGATTGATGCCGAATTGGCAAAGGCAAATACAGCTGAAAGTAAACTTGCACCAGGATAATAGGTTACAAAGCGATAATCGTAATGACTAGGGCAATCGCATATCAAATCTCAATGAAGGATAATGGTGGTCAAAAAAGGGACTGCCATGTTGCTGGAGACGAATATACTGGCTTATTTTGAGGAACTGGACGACCCACACATTGAAAAGAACCAGAAACATCCGCTCATCAATGTCATCAGCATCGCTATTTTGGGTGTCATTTGTGGTGCCGATACATGGGTGGATATTGAACGCTATGGGAATGCAAAACGCGAGTGGTTAGGGACATTTCTGGACTTGAAGAACGGTATTCCGTCTCACGACACCTTCGGCGGGTGTTTCGCTGGCTGGATGCGGAACACTTCCAAGCACGGTTTGTGACTTGGGCACGGCATATCTGTGAATTGACAACCGGACAAGTGGTGTTGCTAGATGGCAAAAAGCTGCGGCGCAGCCATGATAAGCAGCATGAACGCGAGGGTATCTGGATGGTGAGTGCTTGGGCAGGCGAAAACTGGATGGTCTTGGGACAAACAAAGGTCAATGAGAAGTCGAATGAAATCACAGCGATCCCGCAGTTGTTGAACCTGCTGGACATCAGCGGTTGTGTGGTGACGCTGGATGCACTCGGAACACAAACCCGCATCGCCCAGCATATCCTCGATGCGCGTGCCGATTACATTCTGCCTGTAAAGAACAACCAGGGCACGCTCTATGAAGATATGACGCTGTTGTTTGAGGGCTTCGAGAGCGACGAATACACCGATGTGATCTATGACATGGCCAAACAGACGACAGAGGGGCACAACCGCCGCGAAATCCGCCAGTTGGGTCGTACACATGAAGCGCAAGTTTACTTTTGTCACGCCACAGATTTCGTTGCACTATCGGGACACTCATCGCTTATCCCTTCAACAAAATCATTCAAATTAAGGGTACTACGCGCCTATCGAGCAGCCATGCGCTATTTGGCGGGTTCCAAATAAAATACCGGCTGACTATAGAACAATCAGCCAGTATTCGAGAAACTGCCCAAAGAAAATGTTATTCGACGCGATAATTTCGCATCAAGCCAAGGTCTTCATGCTCCAGATTATGGCAGTGGAAAACATAGAGACCGGGATCGCTACCAAAACGCATGAGCAGTTTGACCCGTTCACCGGGCATCAATAGCAGTGTGTCTTTCCAGCCTTCGTCCACATAGCCAGCCCTGACAGATTCCCTCCCTTCACGGAAAGCATCGTCAACGGTGCGTTCCAGAACCTGAAACTGGACACCATGAATGTGCATGGGGTGTGCCATCTGATCTCCGGTCATCATGTCGTTACTACCGCCCATGCCAGGCATGTTTCCCATTCCGCCCATTTGACCATCGTTGACCACGTTGACGAATTCCCAGACTTCCAGCGTATTCGCTTGGACGATCTCGTCGTCTGCTACCCCATCCATTTCAAAAGTGCGCCCATTGAGTGACCAACCCTCGTTAATCATCGCAATTTCAAAGGTGCGCGGCGCATCTGCATTGATGGCATCGCTCAGGTTATAGCGTTCGATGGTCGAGAGGCGTTCGGGCAGGGTCATGGTTTCGGTAGACTCCTGAACGATGTTGACTTTCAGCACCGGGTATTCCTCACCCTGTGGCAAAGTGGTGGTTTCAGGCATTTCCATGCCGCCCATCATCGTTCCACCCATCTCCACACCGCTGAAGGGCAGGCTTTTCAAGACTAACTGGCTACCCACTGCTCGTCCGCTAAAGTCTACCCAGAGTTCAATGCGTTCAGCAGGACTGAGGGTCACATAAGAACGTTCTACTGGCGCTTCGAGCAACCCCCCATCCGTTCCGATGACTGTGAGTGGTGTACCATCATCCCAACCCAGTTTGAGAATACGGAAGTTCGACCCATTGAGCAGACGGAGGCGATAGGCGCGAGTCTCAACGTCTAATTCAAACTCTGGTTTTCCGTTGACCAGAATATTGTCACCAAGAAAACCCATCATCTCAGTCATCATTTGCGTCATCATACCGCCCGTGATATAGACCAACTGGTTATCGGCATCGAAAGAACGATCCTGGAACACCAGCGGAATATCATAGGCATCTGAAGGTAATCCCACAGCAGTTTCTTCATCGTCAGCCACGATGAAGAGACCTGCCAGACCGTTGTAAACCTGGGTTGCAGTTGCCCCATGCGGATGGGGATGATACCAGTAAGTGCCTGCCCTGTTGATGACCTCGAAATCATAGGTATAGGTTTCACTGGGTGCAATCGCATATCGTGGGTGGGCATCCATTGCTTCTGGCAGTATCAACCCATGCCAGTGAACGATAGACTCCTCGGTGAGATCATTTACAAAATTGATGCGAACATGTTGCCCCTGTCGAACGCGGAATATCGGTCCCAGATAGGAATTGGGGATCACCTGCAAGGATGCTGTGTCGCCCCGGATAACCTCGCCTTGATAAGTCCAAACCCTAGTCGGATTGCCTGCGAGAATAGGGACTTCACTTTCAACTGCCCGCAGCCGCACTTCAAGATCAGGGGCGGTGTCGGATTGCGCTAAAACTTTGCCAATGAATGGCAAACTAGGTAACAAATTACTGGCAGCAATGCTGGCTGTCCCGACACAACCGATTTTCAAGAACTCGCGACGACTCACTAAATGAAACTTTGCCATGTTTTTTACACTCCAAACCGTAGATAAATCAGACGTTACATGGCTGTCGAATACAATAAAGTTGAACTTATTGCTCCTGAGCCTGTTTTTTGTAGAGTAGCAGTTTTGGTGCGGAGTGAAATGCGCCAAATGGCGTGTTGACCATTTTATTCCTTCAATGTTTAGCTGCTTGTCCCGTCTTTCCCAATCTGGTTCCATGACTGACCATTATCCGGTGAATAAAAAATATCCCGGTTAGAGGTAGCAAAAGCCATCTCCTCGTCAAGCGGATTGACGGTGATATAGAGAATTGCCTGATCTGGGTTGACATCTGGTGTGGTCGGCACCGCCACGATTTGTCCATCACTTAAGGCATACGAAAAGAGCCTGTTAAATCCGAACAGCAACCGCTCACCGTCAGTATCAAATGCTACAGATGTTACGATAGCCGCATCGCCAACCTGAGTGAATGTCGCGCCAAAATCGTTCGACAAAAACAATCCACTCTGGGTTGCCAGTGCGATAACACCCGGTTCGCTCGGATGCACGGCAATCTGGATTGGAGCAGCAGGCAGACCACTAGCAGCACTTTGTTGCCATGTTTCACCACCATCGAGACTATAATGCAGTCCGGTGGACAGCAACGAATTAGGAGTCGGATTCAGCACATAGACCGTATCGCCGTAGTATGATGCCCCCATGACATGAAAATCGGTTTCACCAAGAAAGTTAACGATGGCAACGTTCGCCCCGTTATCCTGACTTCGTACCAGTCCAATCGGATTGACAAGACGTGACCCTGCGCCCGGATGCCCGCTGCTAAAAAAGCCATCTTCGGTGCCGGAATAACCCATGTAGTCATTAATCGGTAAATCAGGCTTTGACCAATTACCATCCTGATAAACCGCTATTCCAGTATGGGTGGCAATCCGCAACTGTTCGCCGTCCCCAGTAAAACTCATTCCATGAATATCGGGGAAGGCTACGGATGCCCGACTACGTGCAGCTGTAATGAGCAAAATACCGATTACCATAACAGCAGCGATCCCGCCTGCTCCTATCCATATCATTCTTTGTTGTTGTTTTTGCCGTCCCTTCGCCTCTCGGCGACTGCGGGTGCTATTTTTTGCCATCGTGTTTTACCTGTCCTCATGGTGAATACGAACCAATTGAAGAAAGAGTATCCAGCCAGATCAGTCTAAACATGCGCTATTTGGCGGGTATTGAAGGCTATAAAAACACGTGCGGTGTTATTGAGCCATAAATATTTTCGACTGTGCCTTATTGAGATATAAATCCGGGTCTTTTTGGAAAGCGCCCTGGCAGACTGGGCAGCAAAAGTAATAAGCCGCTCCCTGATACAAAACGCTGCCATAGGCTTGATCCGGTTCGAATAAAGCACTACACACCGGGTCACGTGCAAGGTCATCAGGCTAATTTGGTGTAGTGGTGGGTAAATACACATTCAGCATCGTTCCTGTGCCAGTCTGACTGTCAATCTTGAATCTTCCATCCAGGCTGGTAACGCGCTCCTGAATCCCACGCAATCCATAATGATGCTGAAAAGCAAGATCGCCCAGATGCGTCGGTGGACGGAAACCGCAACCATCAACCTGTATCTGAAGCGAAACGCCCTAGAGTTGGTAATCGACATCCACATGGATATGTTTGGCCTAGCTCTGCCGTGAGATATTGCGGCGTGCCTCCTGTGCGGTGCGAAACAGGGTAAGTTCCTGCGCCTCATCCAGGCGACGCAGTTCACCGTTGGCGGTTAACTTCACCTCGACCTGCTGGATCGTATCGAGCTGCATTTTCAGAGCCGGGATCAGTCCTAATTCTTCTAGCGCAGGCGGGCGTAAATCCCCAATGAGGTTGCGACGATTGCTACTGCTTGTTCCCGGATAGACTGAAGCATTTGAACGGCACGATCTGGGTCGGTTTTGATCCAGTTTTTCGCCATATCGATGCCCTGGGTGACAGCAATGGTGGACTGCACGGCATCATCGTGGAGTTCACGGGCAATACGTTTACGCTCATTTTCCTGCCCATTCGCCAGTTGTTCGGCATACGCCCGGGTTTGTTCCTGAGCACGCCGAACATGCCAGACCATGCCAGACATGGCGCGGCGTAACGCCTGAATTTCAGAAATCCCACCACATTGACGATCCAACGAATCCAATTCCCCCTGACTGAGTTGGGTTGCCTGAAGGGACAGTTTCTGAATCGGTCTCAATACCCGTACAAAAAACCACACGTTGCTTGCCAAGAATAACGCCCCTCCAACGCAGCAAATTTCAAACAAGCTGGCATGATTCATAGCCCGTTAGACTCCTCTAGCGTGATAAAGCCATGCTGCAGGCCAATGGCAACGGCTTCGGTACGGGTGGTTACACCGAACTTCTGATAAATATTTTTGAGGTGTCCCTGAACAGTGCGATCTGAGATAAACAGCAGCTTACCGATCTCTTTATTGGTTTTACCCGATCCGGCATGAGCCAGCACTTCCAATTCACGATCGGTTAAGCCCTCAATTTGCACGGACATACCGGTGATGTGTTTTTCCGCACGCACCAGGGTATCGGCATCAAACGCTTTGCGCCCAATGGCAACTTCGTTTAACGCCTTAAACAACTCGGATAATTCTGCTGTTTTAAGAATAAATCCGTCAGCACCGGCATCCAGCAGGGCGTGAACATAGGCGGGTTCATCGTAACCAGGATGCGAATATCAGGGTAATCATGCCGAATACGGCGTGTTGCTTCTACGCCTGTCAATTCTGGTAAATGAATATCCATTACGACAAGCTCCGGTTGTAGCCTACCCGCTAATTCAATAGCTTCGCGTCCATTAGTCGCCTCACCGACGACCTCAATCCCCATACTTTCGAGATACAGTCGTGTACCCTGACGTACCATTTTATGATCTTCTGCCAGTAAAACTTTCATGATAATGACCCTGATTATCGGCTTTTTTTATTATGATACCTTGTTGTTCTGACAAAAAGACCCGCCAAATAGCGTATGTTATCTAAAAGCAAATCGGCTAGAATAAAAATCAGCGTAATAAAGAATTCAATTGGAGTAGAAAATGGAAACTAAAACATTCAAAGTGCCGAATATGACCTGCAACGGCTGCGTCAGTACTGTTAAAGGAGAGATTGAGCAACTTGCGGGTGTGGTTAATGTCGATGTCAACAAACCTGCACAGCTAGTTACAGTCGAATGGAATACCCCCGCATCCTGGGATTTGATCGAAAAAGCACTAATTGAAATTGAATATGCACCCGAAGAAGCCTAAGTTCCAATCTTTCCTGCTTTCTGATTTACAAAAGCAATTCTCACTATGGGGATTGCTTTTGTATGCTACAAACTTTATGAGACAGGAAGCCCTATGCAAACACTCTCACATCTCCTAAGCACTGCCTTGCTTGACCACTATATTCCAGAAGGGCATATTCCCAAACATACAACAGGATTTCTGATTGGCTCGGTGCTACCTGATGTTTCATTCATAGTACTAACCTTGATTTATGAGATCTACTATCAATGGCTAGCACCACCGCCAACAAATTCTTATAGCAGTGTGATGGAGTACCTGCATTTTGATCTATTCTTCAACGACCCTATCTGGATTATCGGGCACAATACGTTTCACTCTCTGATTATCAATGCCAGCTTATTGTTAGTTGGGTATATCGCTTTGAGGCATAAGCGAAAATGGGGTGTCTTGCTGTTCTGGATATCAATGGGGATGTTGATCCATACCTTTATCGACATATTTACCCACACGAGCGATGGCCCCTTGCTATTTTTCCCCCTAAATTGGAGCTATCGTTTCACTAGTCCTGTTAGCTATTGGGAAACAGACCATTTTGGGGCTATTTTCATTGTCATTGAATACAGCATCAATGCCCTAATACTAGGCTATTTTCTAATGAGATGGTGGAAAAAGCGCAATAAACCCACAAACTAAAAACGCTGACGACCTGCCAGCGCTTTTAATTTTGATTATATTCTTGCCTTTTCGACTTGATTAAGGTCAATTCCCCATCATGCCATGACCATGACTGCGTCCCATCATGCCGTGTCCCGTCTCCCCCTCCATGTAGGGACCAAATTCACTGCCAGAGAACATGGGCATTGTGGCGATGTTTTCACGCATCCAACTCAGATGCTCATCAGCCTGTTCTTGAGTTATTGTGCCTGCTTCGACAAGTGCAGTCATGTGTGCTTCGGCTTCAACAAACATGGCATCATATACGGTATCCAGATTAACACCCTGTACTTCAGCGATTTCAGCCAATGTTTGCCCCTCTTGAAGATCAGTGAAGAGCGCATCAGGTTCAAGCCCTAATGCTTCAGCGACCGCCAACATCATTGGCTCACCATCGCCCCACATCATGCCCGGACCCCAATAGGCATTATCGTGAGTGTGCATCCAGCCATGCCCATAAGGGATAGTGGGAGTTGGGTCATCCTGTGCAGATACGACAATGGCACTGATAGCAATTAGCGCAATGGCAACTACCAGAAAAATCATTGTTTTACTTGAATTACGTAACATCAGATAAACTCCTATGTGTCTTGTTTGATTTCTACTTAACTATAGGATGCCACAGGCGTTTACCGCTTGGGTGTTGCTTATATAAAGTTTCTGTAAAGTTCAGACAGTTGGTAGAGTGAAGATAAATTGGCTACCCTTACCAATTCCTGCGCTAGTAGCAGAGATGTCGCCACCCTGTGCTTCGACCAGATGTTTGGCTAAGGTCAAGCCAATACCACTGCCACCGCTAGCACGCGAACGTGATTTATCCACCCGATAAAAACGTTGAAATACCATGTCAAGGTTGGTTACGGCGAGTCCGCATCCTGTATCAGTCACAGAGAATCGTACAAAACCTTTATCATATATGGCTGTTATACGCACTTCTCCGCCAGAATCGGTGTATTGCAAGGCGTTACCGACCAGATTAGTCAAGACCTGTGATATGCGATCCGAGTCTGCACGCACTTCGGGTAAAGTTTGGGGAACATCAACATAGAGCATGACGCCTTTTTCATTGAACTGGGGACGCATCCGGTCAATTACCGGTTGCACAATCTCATCAGATTTATGGGCTTGGATATCCATTGACACCTGCCCTGCTTCTGTACGCGAAAGTTGTTGTAAGTCGTCTACCAATCGCTGAAGCCGATCCGCTTCTCGATGAATAAGTTCAAACATGTCTGGGGTTGCGAGTAGGACACCATCCTGCAAAGCTTCCATATAGCCTTTGATACTTGCTAGCGGTGTTTTCAGTTCGTGGCTTACATCACCCAATAACTGTACTCGCATCGCTTCTGTGTTGGCCAGTGCTTGCGTCATGCGATTAAAACTATCGACCAGCTCCCCTAACTCATCACGAGTATTTAGATGCAGGCGTTGTTCATAATGACCGCTTGCTATGCGCTGGCTGAGTGCAACCAATGACCGAATCGGATTAATAATGCGCTGGCTCACAAACCAGCTGACACCCATCGCTGTCAGAATGGCAACAATTCCGGCAAGTATCAAGGCATTGTTGACAGCATCCTGAAAGCCTGCTTTTAACTCGGTATCTAGCTCTACCATTCGTTGTCCCATCATTCCCGACCCGTTACCCTGCATGTGTGTAATCTGCTGTGAGAAGTTAGCCGGAGCAACAAATGCGGTTGCTGTCGCCAATACAAGCAAAGCTACCAGCACAACAAACACATAGGATAAGAACAACTTATAGGACAATTTCATAGGGGTTCATCTGCAAACTTGTAACCGACACCGCGCACAGTTACGATAAACAGCGGATCAGTTGGATCTGTTTCCAATTTCTGCCGGATATGCCCGATATGAACATCAACAACACGCTCCTCACCATAGAAATCATAACCCCATACGCGCTCTAGCAATTGCTCCCGGCTGAGTACCATCCCGGCAAAGCTTGCTAATGTTGCCAGCAGATTAAATTCCAATAAGGTGAGTTCAATCTGGTCTCCATCCCGTTGCGCTTCATGACGTGCTATGTCGATTTTGAGATGTTTGAAGGTTAAAACTTGTCGTTCATCCTGTGCGGTGTTACGCCCGCGCCTTAAAATTGCTTTTACACGGGCTACTAGTTCACGCGTGCTAAATGGTTTTGTGAGATAGTCGTCTGCGCCAACAGTTAGCCCCATCACTCTATCAAATTCCTCAGACTTTGCGGAGAGCATCAGGACATACACATTGGACTCGCGCCGGATATGTTGCAGTACTTCCATGCCATCCATCTCAGGTAGCATAAGGTCCAGAATGACAATATCTGGATTATGACGGCGAAAAGCCGCTAGCCCACTCACACCATCGCGTGCTAGATGAACAGTATTGCCATCCCCTTTTAAGTAAGCCTCAACGACTTTAAGGATGCTATCTTCATCATCAATTACCAGAATTGTCGCCATTCATTCATTACCATTCATTTACTTTAGGGTTCTTGAGCGCGGACTGCCAATGTCCCTTCGAGTTGTGCTGTTAGGTGTTCGGATGACCACATCGTCTTGATGTACGCGATAACCGCCTCAATTTCACCATCAGAAAGCACCGAACCAAGTGCTGGCATCACATAAAAGTTGATTGAATCACCCATCCCACCTTCGCGGATGATACGGATCAGTAAATCATCATCGTGGTGCCAGGTATGCCCTGTGTCGTTATGCGGTGGCGCGCCGTAGCGCCCCGTTATATCAGGTTCTAATGGTGTATCCGGGAATTGTCCTTCACCGTTAATCCCATGACAGGTTGCACATTGTGTGTTGTAGACGGTTTGCCCTAAAAGATAGGTTTCTGATCCCGCGACAGCAGGAGCAATAACACCATCATCAGTGTCTCCCGCCGATGAACAGGCGGAAGACACAAGGGCAATCATGACAAATACGAATAACAGGTATCGCATCGTGTTTGAGTTTTTATGTCGATACAGCAACAGCACTGCCTTCCTCAATCGGCGTAACGACTATAGCTTGATCTGCTTTGATTTTACGACCGCGAAGCCGGAGACTGTTGCTTACAACAAAGACGGAACTGAAAGCCATAGCACCTGCGGCGAACATGGGGATCAACCATCCCATCATGGCAACCGGGATAAGAACGATATTGTAGACAAATGCCCAGAAGAGATTCTGATAAATGGTTAGTAGTGTCATCTTACTCAACTGGATGGCACGCACCACACCGCGTAGATCGCCGCTGATGAGCGTCACATCGGAGGCTTCCATTGCAATATCTGTCCCGGTGCCAATCGCAATTCCGACATCTGCCTGAGCCAGTGCAGGAGCATCGTTAACACCATCCCCGACCATACCGACACGTTTGCCTTCAGCCTGCAACTGTTTGACAATCGAAACCTTATCACCGGGAAGCACCTCAGCGAATACCCGATCAATACCTACTTCACGGGCAATCGCATCGGCTGTCTGCTGGTTATCCCCGGTGATCATCACGACTTCCAAACCCAGAGCTTTCAACCCGGCAATGGCTTCTTTCGACCCATCTTTCACGGTATCGGCAATGCCAATCACCCCTGCCAGTACATCATCGACCACAATCAGTACCGCAGTGCGAGCCTTTGTCTGGAGGCTGGTAATCGCTGTTTCCAGAACCTCTGTATTGATACCTGACTCACGGATATAGCGAGGGCTACCGATGACCACTTGCTGTCCATCTATGCTTGCCCGAATACCACGCCCGGATTCGACTTCAAATTGTTCTGGATTAAACAAAAGAATCTGATGGGTTTTAGCCGCCCGTACAATCGCGTCACCAAGTGGATGTTCACTGCCTCGTTCAGCGCTTGCCGCCAGTGTCAGAACTTGTGTCTCATCAAAGCCATTGCCTGGAACAACATCAGTAACAGTGGGTTCGCCGCGAGTAATTGTACCTGTTTTGTCCAGTGTAATCACGCTAAGCCGCTGTGCGTTTTCGAGGGCTTCACTGTTTTTGAATAGGACACCCATTTCAGCACCGCGCCCGGTGCCGACCATCACTGCTGTAGGTGTCGCCAGACCAAGCGCACAGGGGCAGGCAATCACCAGCACCGCAATCGTGTTGAGCATGGCGGCTGTAAAGGAAACCTGCCCAATAAGCATCCACCCGACAAATGTTAGCAGTGCCAGCCCGAGTACAACAGGTACGAAAACACCCGATACCTGATCGGCAATACGCTGTATTGGCGCTTTTGAACCTTGAGCATCCTGTACCAGACGGATAATCTGTGCCAGTGCAGTTTCTGCACCAACCCGTGTCGCTTCTGCGACCAGCCTCCCCTGCTTGTTAATCGTGCCACCAATGACCTCGCTACCAACAGATTTATTCACCGGCATACTTTCACCGGTCAACATAGATTCATCGACCGCTGACCGACCTTCGAGTACCACCGCATCAACGGGAACCCGTTCACCGGGGCGTACAATAACCATATCACCGATTTGAAGCCGATCAATCGCAATTTCCTGTTCTTCACCATCGCGTAAAACGGTGGCAGTTTTCGGTGTCAGCCCCATCAGCTTTTTAATCGCTTCGCTGGTGCGCCCTTTGGCACGCGCTTCCAGCAATTTACCCAGCGTAATCAGGGTCAGGATGACCGCCGCTGTCTCGAAGTAATCATCTTTGCCCACCGCATTGGAAAAGCCAAAGAGGATACCTGCCAGCACAATCAACCCGTATCCATAAGCTGCCAGTGTCCCCATTGCGAC
>JBBSBS010000150.1:0-13110 GCA_038251045.1 Aggregatilineales bacterium
AAAATAAATCAGTCATAAAACCAAGAGGATATTATGCAGCGACAAAACTTTGCTGGAAATTCGCCGTTTGAGTCGGTGATTGGTTATTCGCGGATTGTGAAGGTCGGGCCGTTCATCTATGTGGCAGGGACGACGGCTACCGATGCCGATGGCAAAATTGTGGGTGTGGGTGATCCGTATGCGCAGACGGTACAAATCTTCCGCAACATCGAGGCCGCATTGATGCGGGCAGGTGGCAGCCTGAAGGATGTGGTGCGAACGCGGATGTATATCATCAACGGTGAACATTCGGAAGCGGTTGGTCGGGCGCACGGCGAGTTCTTTAGGGATATTCGTCCGGTGGCGGCGATGATTGAGGTCAAGGCGTTTATATCACCGGAAATGCTGGTGGAGATCGAAGTGGATGCGGTGCTGACAGAATAAAGGGAGCGAACCCGCGAATTCGCTCCCATAACAGCTATCCGAGAACCTTAACGATGGTAACGCCTTCCTCGCGACCAGACTCGGTTGGCGTTTATCCCGCTCCACTAGAGGGAGAAATGGAGCGGGATGTCGATTAAGGTTGGTTGATCTCCAGCGCGAAGGCACCGCCGGAGGTCGCGTACGGATAACTCAAGTCGTCGCCATTAGTGGTCTTGGCATAGGTCGTCAAGTTGACCACGAAGCTGCATTTCGTCCGAGTCGGATCGCCAGCTGTATCCAGCATGGTGGCGAAGGTGTTGGTGGGGCTGAAGCCACCGGGTGCGGGCGGGTCAGGATAACCAATGTTCAGGTTACTGGCTGCCAGCAGCGTACCCGTGCCGCCATAGACGCTGTAGAGGCCGCGTCCCCAACCGATGGTGTGGTAATACTGGAACATCTGGTTTGGCACATAAGCATGATACTCGATGCCGAAGGTTGAGTCGGGCGACCCTTCAAGGAACAAGCACTCGTAATTAAAGACCACGTTATCACGAACGAGCGCGTCGATTTTGGCATATGGTGCGCCGTTATCCCACCAGAAAAGATGGGTCAGTGCGCCGAATGGGACTTCCACCGTATCATCACCGGGGCTGCCGCCTGCCTGGAACCAACGACGATATTTGAAGGGCTTGGCGACTTCGGTGCCAGATTGACCGGTGGCGGCTGTACCCGTCGGGCGCAGTCGTACACCAGCCGCATCAAAGACTTCGAGCGTGACGAGATGCTGCTGATTGCCGAAATTCTTGGTGTTGATGGCGGCGTGGTAACGACCAGCGCCCGTCCAATCGGCATTCGATTCATAGGGGATGGTGTACAAGTTGGTGACACCGTTGATGGTAAACGGCCCCAAAACTTCAGGTACGATGTCGATACCTGTGCCGGTCAGTACCGCTTTTTGCCACGATAGACCATCCGAGAAGTAGGCACGTGAGCCGGTGGGATGCCCGTTGACATCCGACTCGCTGACGCTGACGCGATAAAATTGTGCGCCGACTGCTGCTTGCTTCATACCTTCGCTGAAGTTGAAGGTCAGCAGTACGGTGTCGCCCATGTTGCGGTCGGTCACGCCGTTGGAATCACCCATCGGGAACAACAAGCCGCTGTTGCTTGCCGGAAGTGTGACGCGATCCCACCCGGCGGAAGGCGGTGTATTCAACTGCCACGCTTCGGTGCCGCCGACCAGATCGAGATAGACATAAGCCTGCCCATCGGGATGACCGGTATCACTGCAACTGAAGGCTTTGGGCGAATACGAAACCAGATCGGCATCGGCATCCGGCGCGAACCAGATGTTGGAGGCAACGCCATCGTAAACGGTGGTGGTTGTGCCGCCGATGGTTTGCTTGACGACATAGGCGTATTGATCGCTGCAACCGAGGCGTATCTTGCGCGGGAACTCCGACCAGCAGATGTTGAACGTGCCGTCGGGGTTGATATCACCCTGCGCGACTTTATGCGGTTTGCTGCACGAGTAACGGCAGAGCAGATACTCGCGGGCGTTGATGTACTCGGCAACCGCTGACTGTGGCAGACTGCGCAGCACTTGTAGATCACGCACGGCATAGACCGAGATCATGTCCAGCGAGCCACCCTTGATGAAGGGCATCTTCTCGATTTCGGGCGGTGGGGGTGGTGGCTGGGGAATCTTGCCCGGTATGACCTGCGGGATGCGGTCAACGATATGTTCAAGATCGCGGATGAGTTCCGGCAGGCGCGGGTCATCAATCACCCACGGTTCACAACAGCAGCTACGGCGATAAACCTCGACTGTGCCGTAGCAAATGGTGTCACAGCGGAACGGCCAGTAGATCAACTCGGAGATGGAATTGACATAGCTGGAATTACGCGGATTGGCGACTTCAAACGAGAACATTTCGGACTGACTCATCAGCACATTTTCGAGTGCGGATTGGGTCACTTTCTGGTAGAGTTCGCTGTACCACCACGGGCGGCGGCGGCAGTGGCGTACATGACCGGTGACACAATAGGTGTACCAGTACCAACGTTCCCACCAGTTGCGGGAAATATTGAGGACACCGCTGTCGGCAAGGTGTTGGGCAAACTGTGCCGGACGGAATGCGACGGCGCTTTCATGGTCGATGACTTCCGAGTCACCGGCGACTGTGCCGAGGACAATGCGATGTGCACGTTTGAGCACATCGGCAGTCATGCTAAAGCTGCCATCATCCTTGACCGGTTCGGTGAAGAAGGCTTTTCCATTTTCGCCGATGGCCTGTAGGACGACTCGTGGTTGTTCATCACCCTGCTTGAATCCAATCAAATTGAGTTTAAACTGCCCTTGTTCGGTTCCCTTGCGTTCTGGCTTTTTATCTGCCATGAGGCACATCCTTTCAGACACATCGGACGAAATCATTCACAACCCTGTTTGGTCGTATGATGAATTAATGTCGAAAGGGGTGGCAATTTAGATGGAATGGATTACAAGTAGTATTAAGGTACTAGTGGGCAGATGACCGCAGCATCACGGCGAAAATCGTGTTTTGAGGGAGAAATAAAAACTCCAGCATTTGCCGGAGTTGAATTATTAGAAAACTGAGTGGCTGCGCCATTTACACCTGTGTGATGAGGATCGGTGCGCCTCTGGTGATGATGACGGTGTGTTCATATTGGGCGGCAGGGCTGCCATCCGGCGTTTTGAGCGTCCAGCCATCTTTTTCGGTGAAGATATGCTTGGCTTTGGTGGAGACGAAGGGTTCTATCGTCAGTACCATGCCTTCTTTGAGGATATCTTTGAGGCGCGGGTTATAAAACCCCGGCACGCTGGGTGATTCATGGAGCTTGCGGCCTACGCCATGCCCCGGTAAATCACGGATAATACTGAACCCCGCACCGCGCACGACACTTTCCATCGCCCGACCAATCTCATTGACTTTGTTACCGGCGGTCGCTACCGAAATGCCTTTTTTAAGTGCTTCCTGTGCCACATCTGCCAACCGCTGCTTGATGCCAGTTACGGGCAGCATGGCGATGGTGGCAGCTGTATCGGCATAATAGCCGTCGAGTTCTGCCGAGACATCAATATTCACCAGATCACCAACTTCGACGACGCGACGTCCGGGGATGCCGTGAGCCGCTTCATCATTGATGCTGATGCAGGTGGTGCCGGGGAATTTGTACATGAGGATGGGTGCGGAGTGCGCCCCTTCTTTTTTCAATAAGGCCGCGCCGATGGCATCCAGTTCGCCGGTTGTGATTCCGGGGCGGGTTTCCGCCAGCATCTGTTGCAGGGTATGCCCCACGATTTTGCCAATTCGTACCAGTCCTGCCATGTCGCGTTGTGATTGAATAACCATGTTACACCTTACTGTTATCTGACTTGAGTCGGTCGCTTAAAGAAGCGCTGTCGTGTATTTCATTGTAGCCTGAATATCCCCATCGGCGGTTACCCATGCAACCGGCATATTGGCGGTGGTATGCTGTGCGCCGAGGCTGCCATCTGCGCCAACGACGATAATCCCCACTTCGGGCGATGGGATGCGAGCGGCGAGGAAATCCACACCGGATACGGCTGCGGCCTGCGCGTTTGTGCTGCCGCCGATGGCGTCTACCACCCGTTTGCACAGGAAGAAACGCATAATATTTTCACCCACGCCGGTTGCGCTGGCTGCGCCGAGGCTGTCATCGGCATATCCACCCGCGCCGAAAATCGGGGTATCACCCACGCGACCTTTAGGCTTATCGGGTGTACCGCCGGTCGAAGTGGCGCTGGCAAGGTGACCGTTAGCATCCAGAGCTGCCGCCCCGCATGTTCCTGTACCTGCGCGTGTTTTGGATTGCGCGGCTAGCTGGCGGGCACGATATGCTTCGAATTCTTTGGGCGTAATCATCTGGATATTCGATACCAGCGGCATACCCAGTTCAGCAGCGAGTTGATCTGCACCATCGCCTGCGAAAAACAGGTTATTGGTACGGGTCATCACCAGCCGCGCCAAAGAAATAGGATATTGCACACGGCGCACTGCTGCTACTGCCCCGTACTTGATGGTGCTGCCATCGGCAATCAGCGCATCCATTTCAACCTCACCGGCGGCATTCACGAAGCTGCCAAAGCCGGAGTCGAACTGTGGGTCATCTTCCATGATGTTGGTGGCTTTTTCGACCGCATCCAAGGCCGAACCGCCCGCTTTCAGAATATCCCAACCGACGGATGCCGCTTTGCGAACGGCCTGCAACACCGATGATTCATCGAAGCCGATCCAGCTGCCTGCGCCGCCATGAACAATTAGACGCGGTGTACTGCTGCCTGTCATACGAATAGCCTTTGGTGACGATACATGAAAATAATGTCCCATTGTATCAAATGCCCACAAACCGTAGTAAGGTCAAAGCAAGGTATAGTTGGCAAGATGCAGGTATATACCCAAATTTGGAGCGCGTTGAATGCTCGATCTGTCGATTATCGTTGTCAATTGGAACGGCAAAGACTTGCTGGCGAAATGCCTTCAGTGTGTCGAATCGACCGTAAAGAAAGTCAGCTATGAAACCTATGTGGTTGATAATGCCTCGACCGATGGCAGCCAAGAGATGGTACGGCGCGATTTCCCGACTGTGAAACTGATCGCAAACACGGCTAACGTGGGGTTCGCCACGGCTAATAATCAGGCAATGAAAGTGGCTGAGGGGCGCTATATACTGCTGCTAAATAGTGATGCCTTCGTCAATGAAAATACATTGGATACGATGGTCGAGTTTATGGATGCGCATCCCGATGCGGGGATGTCCAGCTGCAAGCTGTTATATGGTGATGGTAGTTTACAACGCTCATGTGCCACGTTCCCGACATTGGTGACTGAACTGTTTATTGCGCTGGGATTGGATAAATTGTTCCCCAACAGCCAGCTTTTTGGTAAGTATTTGATGACCGATTGGGATTATAATGATACGCGTACAGTAGATGTCATCATGGGGGCGTTCATGATGGTGCGCGGCGATTTGATCCCCAAAATTGGCATGATGGATGAAGCCTTCTTCATGTATTCGGAAGAAGTCGATTGGTGCTTTCGGTTTAAGATGGCAGGCTCAAAGGTTTACTTTTGCCCGGACGTGACCTGTGTTCACCTGTGGGGTGGCAGCAGCAAAGCGGTGAAGGTCGAAAGCTTGCTGCGGTTGTATCAGGCGCGGGTACAATTTTTCCGTAAGCATTATGGACGGCTTTCGGCCTTCTGCTACAAGATTATTCTGAGTTTTAATGCGCTGGTGCGGGTTGGCCCCGGTGCACTTTATTATCTGACGCGTGATAATCCAGCCTCGCAGCAAAAACACTATGCTTTCCGTCAACTGCTGCGGGCGATACCGGGATTTTAGGACTTGCGTCGAAAACACATTGTCGTTAAACTTTGCAATATGATCTACATCACGGGATATAACACACTGAGTTTCATCCGCAAGGCATCCAACAAGGGCGCACCGTAGTTCGACGCGCCTATTGACCGTGTAAGATTTCGCTGAAATTTGTAATACCGACGGCCACAGGGCGCACCTGTGGCCGTTTTGATTCTGAATGCCAGTCAACAGTAATCACCTGCTACGGGTGTACTGATTTTTGACTATCGACTGTTGATTGGGGATTAAGGACAAGAAAAATGCATATTATCAATATTGATCGCTTGACTATCAACCATGCAGGACGCGAGATTTTTCGGGATCTGACGTGGGCGATTAGTGACCGTGAGCGAACGGGTTTTGTCGGGCCAAACGGCGCGGGTAAATCCAGCCTGCTCAAGGCATTGGCAGGTGTATACCAACCGGACGGCGGCACGATTAATCCGCTGCGGGGTGTGCGCGTCGGTTATCTGCCGCAGGAGGTGGATCTTACAGCGGGGCGTACCTTATGGGAGGAGGCATATACCCTGCCACCGGAATTGGCGGCAGTTGAAGCCGAATTACTGCGCATCGAATCGACGCTTGGTGATCCGGCGGTGTACGGGGATGAGGGCAAGCTGACCCGTGCGCTGACGCGGCAGGAAAAAGCGTTGGCGGAATACGAAAAGCTGGGTGGGTCACGCCATGAAGCACGGGTGAAAGAACTGCTGATGCGATTGGGCTTCACAGTGGCGGATTATGACTTAGCAACCGAGTCACTCAGCGGCGGGCAGAAGAAACTGGCGCGGTTGGTACGGTTGGCGATTGAACAGCCGGACTTACTGCTGCTGGACGAACCGGATAATCATCTTGACTTGGATGCCAAACGCCAATTGGAAGGGTTTATTCGTGATTATCCGGGTGGGGTGATTATTGTCTCGCATGATCGCTATTTGCTGGATGAAGTGGCGACACAAATCGCCGAACTGGATAACGGTACGCTGACCTTGTTCACTGGCAACTACAGCCTGTATGCCACCGAGGTTGAACTACGCCGTTTACGCCAACAGCAAATGTATGCAGCACAACAAAAGAAAATCCAACAAATTGAGGCCAATATCAAATTATGGTTGGAAAAGGCCGCTGCTGACTTGAACGAACGGTATGCGCGGCAGGCACACAGTCGTCAGAAGATGCTCGACCGGATGGAAGCCAACGGCGAGGTCATCGAGCGGGTGCAGGATCGCAAACGGATGGATTTGCAGATCGAGGGTTCGCGTGGGAGCAATCGGGCGCTGGAGCTGGCGAATCTGGCGATGGGCTTTGATGACGATTTGTTGTTCGTTGATCTGAACATGCAGGTGTGGCACGGCGAACGGGTGGGGTTGATCGGTCCGAACGGCGCGGGAAAATCGGTATTGTTCAAGTTGATACTGGGCGAACTCGAACCCCTAGACGGACAGATCAAAATCGGCCCATCGAGCAAGATCGGTTATTACTCGCAGGAGCATCAAACCTTGACGAACTTTCTGCATCGCTCACCGTTGGAACTGGTGCGGGATGTGAAGCCGATGCATGAAGGTGAGGCGGTAGCCTTTCTGTTGAAGTTCCTGTTCAAGTACGACCAACTGCGGCTGCCGATTAGCGGCTTTAGCGGTGGTGAACGCAGCCGTTTGCAACTGGCCTGCTTGATGCTCCAAAAACCGAATCTGCTGTTACTGGATGAGCCGACTAATAATCTCGATATTTATGCGGTAGAGGTCTTAGAAAGCGCGTTGGAGGATTTTGAAGGCGCGATTTTGACAATCTCCCATGACCGTTATTTCCTTGATCGGGTGGTTGACCGCGTGGTCGAGTTGGATGATGGCAGCCTGCGCGGGTATCCGGGCGGGTACACCGAATATTTGCAGGCGACGGGACGGATGTGAAGTAGGGGTTTTTACCACAGAGGCACAGAGCAATTCAGAGGAAAGCGAAAGGCAGAGGGGAAGACTAAATGTTGCGCAAGCAGATGCATGAAGAAAATCGGCAGTCGTGGAACGCGGCGACTGAAGCTCACAACAGCCATAAGGCTGATCAAGCTGCTTTTTTCCGCAGCGGTGGCAGTACCTTATATCCTGATGAAATCGAACTGCTGGGCGACGTGCGCGGTAAGTCATTGGTACATTTGCAATGTAACGCCGGACAGGACACCTTAAGCATCGCACGATTGGGTGCGACCGTGACCGGTGTGGACATCAGCGACAGTGCGATTGATTTCGCCCGTCAGTTAAGTGTCGATTCGGGCATCGCTGGCACATTCATCCGCAGCGATGTTTATGATTGGTTCGAGCAGGCGGCGCAGGGGGATCGGTATGATGTGGCGTTCTCATCCTACGGGGCGCTTATATGGTTATCGGACATTACTCTGTGGGCGCGGGGTGTGGCAAGTATTCTAAAAGCGGGTGGCAGGGTTGTCCTGTTGGACTTTCATCCCTTTAGTATGATTTATGACGAGGCGTGGAAGCCCCACTTTTCGTATTTCAATGCAGGCGAGGGCGTACACTACGAAAACGGTGTGGGTGATTATGTGGCGATGTCCGGCGAAAAGCTCACGCCAAGCGGTTATGTGGAAGGGGTAAAGGATTTTCTGAATCCGCACCCCGGTCATGAGTTTAATTGGAGTGTGGGTGAAATCCTCACGGCGCTGGCGCAGGCTGGCTTAACACTCAAGCTGTTCAAGGAATATCCGTATTTCAACGGCGCGAAATTGTTTAATGATATGCAGCCCGCCGAGGGCAATCGTTTTTATCCACCGGAAGGGATGCCTTCTCTGCCCTTGATGTATGGATTGGTCGCTGAAAAGTACACGGGCATAGGTAGTGGTTCATAAGGAGTAAACCGTTCATTCACCGGCAGTTGGGCGAATGAGGGCAAAATAGGCCAGATGCCCTTTGTGTAATGACCGGCGATCTCCTATGCTTAACCCCAATAACCGTTATGGGTAGTCGTTGGAGGGGTGCAGCACATGGACAATAACAATTGGTTGGTTCTGGGGGCACTTTGCTGTGTTGTGCCAACACTGGCGCTGTTGGTGGCTTCGGCATGGGTCATCCGCAACGGGCAGCGTTTCCTCACACCAGATACCGAGGATTTGCATCGCGGGTTTGAACGGCTCAAGTCACAGAACCCACAGGCTAGCCCTGATGAGTTGGTCAATAAGATCATCCGGCGGCAGGCCATTCGCAGCGGGATCATCGGGGCAGTCACCAGCGTGGGCGGCCTGCCTTTGTTACCGTTTGGCATGACGATTGATTTGTACGCCAGCGCCCGTATTCAAAATTCTACCCTGCACTTTATTGCATGGGCATTGAATCCGCAGGGTGCGACAGCCACTACGCCGATCCTCAGTTTGGCACAAACGCTCAAATTGGGTGAGGGCGGACAGTTGGACGAGATGCTTTCAAACCAGACGCAGGTGTGGGGTTTGGGGTTGTCGCGCAGGCTGGTGACGATGGTGACTGAGAAAGCCTTTGCTAAACTCATCCCCGGATTAGGATTGGTGATCGGTTTCATCGTTAATTATGCGATCACACGGGGCATCAGCCAGTTGGCGGTGCGCTGGTATCAGGGTCGAATGCGCGCATAGGCGACCGCATAAATTTTATAGAGCGTACGCGTAGCGGCGGGCAGGCGTAAACCTGATTCTTGAAACCCGATGTATGATGGGCAGGCGTTTTCGGGTTCAAGAAAAGGTGGCTGAGAATGACGCGTTTAGCAGTCCTGTCTGATATTCATAGTAACTTACCGGCTTTGGAAGCCGTTCTGGATGATCTGGCACCGTTCAAAGTTGATCAGATTATCGTAGCAGGTGATGTGGTCAATTGGGGAGCGTTTTCACGGCAGGTGATGGAACGGCTGGCTGACCTTAAGTGCGCCGTTATTCGCGGGAACAATGAGTTGTATCTGACCGATTGGAATACACCCCGCGCTCCCCAACATTGGCAGATTTTTACTTTACCCCCGTATACGATTGCCCAGCTTGGTAACGATTGGATGAATGTTATTTCGGCGTGGCCTGATTCACTATCGCTGCGCTTTCGGGATGCACCGGCAATCAAGGTGGTACATGGCAGCCCACGCAGTGCTTTTGAATCGATTTTTCCCATATCAACCGATGCCGAGATTGGGACGATGCTGGCAGACGTTCAAGAAACGACGGTGATTGCGGCTCATTCGCATCTGGCGTTAGATCGGCAGGTGGGAAACTGGCACATACTGAACGCGGGTTCGGTGGGCAATCCGCTGGATGGCAACATGAGCGCCTCGTACATGCTGCTTGAAAGTCAGGATAACGGTTGGAAGGCCACACTTCGGCGGGTGGCATTTGATACGCAGCGGGTGCTGGATGAATTTGAGCGAACCCATTTCGTCGAGCAGTGCGGGGTGGTTGGTCATCTGGTGCTGGAAGAATATCGCTCTGCCCGATTGGAAGTGCTGCCCTTTTTAGAATGGTGGCGGAAAAGCTGCCCCGATGAACCACAGAGTATGGCGCTGCTTGAGCCGTTTTCGCGGGTGAACAAGCGCGATTATATGCCGCTGGCTTATCAAGTCGGGATGTAAGGCTCATGCGGCTGCAGCTTCCACAACATCATGACCAACTTGCGATTCTAGCCCACAATTATAGATACGTAAAAGACGCGGCTATGTTCAATCCGATGGCGAAATTGGCGGCGAAAATGGTCAAAACGGCGGATTCCTCGCTGGCTGGCGCTGCAATTTGCCGATATGGTTCGCCGCCGCCAACTTTGCCAAAAGATAATCGCTAGTCTACAGCTTTAAAAGCAAAGCGATACGCACAAGTTTTGATGAGTCGGTTAACCATTGTCGGGAAGTCCTTTACCGCCCAGCGGCGTGACTTCAATGCGTTGACCGAAACCGGCAATCAAGGGGCGTGCCTGCGCAATCAATTCTTGAGTACCCTTGAGCGCCAGTGATGCCTGATGATCGTCCTTGCTTCGCCATACTTCGGTGATCCAGATAGCATCGGGGTCATCGGGAGCGCTGCTGACCACGTAAATGTAGCAGCCTTCGAGGTCACGCATTCCTGCGGCGGCTTGCAACAAATAGCCAATCAAGGTGTCGCGCTGACCGGGCTGCGCGATCATTTTTCCGGTTAAGCCGTACATGATTTTCCTTTTGATTTACATGCGTGTACAGTGTGATGCTACCCACAATTAACCATACGCAAAAGACACGGTTATTTGGGGGCGGGACGTTCCTGAATCAGCCATTGGTTGCCGTCAGGATCGCTAAAGAAGATAAATGAGTTCCAATCGCCACCGGGGCCATCAACCATGCTTGTGCCGTCATAATGCTTGACCACGCTGACCTGTACATCACGGTTGAGCAGTTCTTCGCCGGCACGTTTAACATCCGACACCACCAGTTGTAGGCCATTGATTGATCCGGCTGCCATGCTTTGATTGTCGGTGCTGATAACAATGGAGCAACCCGAACCGGGAGGGGTTAATTGGACGATACGATACTGTTCATTGATTCGCGTGTCGTGGTCAACGACGAAGCCAAGCTGCTCGCTGTAGAAATGTTTCGCCCGTTCCACATCGGAAACGGGGACGATGACGACTTCGAGTTTCCAATCCATTGTGAATAATCCTTCTCTACAATATTTGACCGCACCAACCACAACAGGCGGAATGAGGTGGCATCTATGGATGATCGTAGACGTAGAAAATGTAATCTTGAGGTCCTGTTTTGACTCCCAGATCGTTGAGCTGCCGGAGTAGTTGGGCGCGATGGTCGGTGCCATGATTGACGACATGCAGAAGCACCTGCCACGCTATAAGGTTTTTATCTTCTTCAGACTTAAGCGGTTTTTCGAATAACATATCGTCGCGCAATTTTGTAAGATAATCGCGCATACTTTGCTCAACCTTGTCCCAATTCTGGCGGATTTTATCGCGGTCATCAATGTCTTCAGGAAATGCGTTTTCCTGAATTTCTAAACCTTTCAAGTCACTAAACCACGCAGCGTCCACGTTCATGAGATGGACGACTTGGTTATGGATAGACCCTTTTGAATAGGCGAGAGGCTGCGTGAATTGTTCTTGAGTAAGCGGGATGATGTAGGAGTCCCATATTTTGCGATTTTCGGCTAGGTGATAGTTGTAGAAATGGCGAAAGGCATCGGCATTCATGGCGTAATTTCTCCCTGTGTGGTTGATGAAATTTGGAAATGACCAATGGGCACACGGTTGAGTACCTTTACAGATAGGATGGTGGTCATATGATAGGCCGTCTCCTACAAATACCCTACAGCATCTGAATTTCAATCGGTTTATCATGTACTTTGAAACCACTACCAGAGGTAGTATAGTACAAGTGTTCTATGAAGTCAAGGATGGTGGTGAGGTGAGTAAATGAAAAAACGGGGCACACAGCCGTGTGCCCTTAGGGGAACGTTTTTGGTTTGTGGTGTCTTTTAGAACCCAAGCTGAAAAACGGGATTCAGGTTGGAATTACGTCGGTTATTTCCGGGAAGTCGGGCAGGTGTTCTTCGACATTACGTACGGCGGAAAAGGCAAAGCCTGCCAGCCCCGACGACGCAGTGAGAACACCCGCAATCACCAGCAGCAAGCCCATGCCTGCGCCGGGGCCAGTGCCAACCAAGCCACCGAGAACGGGTGCCAGCGCACCATTGGGCATCAAAGCGGGTTCCAAAACTTTGTCGGATAGTATTCCGGTCAAGAGCATTGCAACAGGCTGGGTAATGTTGACCGTCAAATCCCGTGCGGCGAATACCCGTCCTTGAATTTCCGGCTCGATCTTAGACTGCCAGATGGCTTGATAAGAGCCATAGAGGACGGGGATAAACACTTCTAAAAAGATAGCAGCGATGAGCCAGACCGGCAGACTTTGACCAAGCCCCATTAGCGCATCACCCAATAAGCCAGTGAGGGCGACACCGACGAAAACGCCATACACTTTGCGGCGCGGGCCGCCCCAGATCATCAGCAACACTGCCCCGATGACACCACCAATTCCCAAGACGGATTGTACCGTTCCCAGCACAATTTCATTGTTACCTGTACGGACTAAGATCATGGGCAAAATCAACGGATAACCGATCATTTCAGTAGTCCCAAATGCCAAGCGAATCAGCATCAAACCGAGCAAGCCGGATCGCCCCCAAATGTAGCGGAAACCAAAGACCGCTTCCTGAAGAAACGTGACGCGTGCTGCTTCAGCCTGCGGGGTGCGGGTGGGGTTGGGCACTTGAATAAAGAACGTGGCGCTGACCGCAAACAGAAAGGTGATGATGTCGAT
>JBBSBS010000151.1:0-13097 GCA_038251045.1 Aggregatilineales bacterium
ATAAATATTTCCCAGAGCATCTTGATGCGAGTCCAATGGCGGATTCACGATGATTTCTCCGTCGATAAGTTCAACGATCTGGTTCGTTTCGGGCAATGCTGCATAATCATCAAAAGTTGCTCTGGTTTTTACCATGTCCGACATGACCATTCCTCCATCAACTGTCACCAACCGTGCGCATCATCTACATCATATCATGCGTGTCCAGAATAATTGTCACCGGCCCGTCGTTGTGAATGGCGACCTGCATCATCGCGCCGAATACGCCCTGCTCGACGCGGGTGATGCCCTCTGCGCGTAGGCGTTCGACGAAATACTCTACCAGCGGCGCGGCCTGTTCGGGGCGGGCAGCATCGATGAAACTGGGGCGGCGACCTTTGCGCGTGTCGGCATACAAGGTGAATTGTGAAACGACTAGTACAGCGCCACCGACATCCAGCGCCGACACATTCATTTTGCCGTCTGCATCTTCAAAGACTCGTAGATGAACGGTTTTTTTCGCCAGCAAATCAACTTCAGCCTGTGTATCGGTGTGGGTGATGCCAACCAGTGCCACGAAACCGTGTTCAATAGCACCGGTAACTTGACCTTCGACAGTGACGCTGCCATGTGAGACACGTTGCAATATGACGCGCATAGGGTTGCAAATTCTTTCCCATAAAAAATAATCGGCGCATCAGTGTAGCTATTCATACTGACAGTTAGCAACTGTTAGTGACCCTTATGGCGAGCTTTGGCTTTTGCGTCTGCTACATCACGCTTATGCTGACGAATGGCATCCCTTTCGGCACGACTGCTGATGCGGCGTCCCCGCTTGTTTGATTCAATTTGCAGGCGCATCGCGTCATGTGCTTTGCCGGGTATATCAGTATGCTGCATTTCATGGCGTATCTCGCGCTGTAGGCGTTTGGGATTAATGCGGCGCGCCGTGGTTAAGTTGTCTATTGGTAAGCCGACGTTCATTGTATTAATCAGCGGCAACAAGTCGTTTTGGACGAAAGCATATACTTCCGGATCGCTAGGATTTGCACCGAAGATGTGGCGGGCAGCGTACAATTGCCCGTCTGATTCTATTTCTAATAGGCCAATCCAATAAGGGGGATCAAAAAGAATCGTTAAGCGCATGATGTCCTCTCCAGAGTTTAGGTAGCCAAAAACTACACCACTGGACATTCTTGGAAAGGACGGATACGGACATTCCACGGGGGAAATGTGCCCACGACTACCGACGGGGCTGTGTTTGCGTGGTTTATACAACGAAGTATATATCAGTAACATAAAAACTCAAGAATATGCGTGAAACCACCGTAGAATATACCACTTGGCATCATTGGACAAAATGTTAAAAGCATGTCACAATTGCGACAAATATTGCGATCTTTACAAATGTGATTGCATAAAACGTATCACAGCCTCAAAATTATTGTCTCAAATTAGTACCTTCATAACAGAGTATATGTTTTGTTGATTATTGTTGAATCCTGCTTAACGGGGTTCCTCATATACGCTTGTGAAGGTGGTCTATGTCACAGGAGAACTCCTCCCAAACCCCAATTGAATTATGTGTGATTGAAGGTGATGGTATCGGTCGCGAAGTTATTCCGGCTGCTATCGAAGTGCTGAAGCATGTTGCACCTGATGTCATCATCCGACCGATGGAGGCTGGATGGGGATATTTCCAAAATCACAAAACCCCGCTGCCAGAAGAAACAATTCAGGTCGCCCGTGAATGTAAAGCCGTGTTATTTGGTGCGGTGTCGTCACCGGCATATCCGGTAGAAGGTTATTTTTCGCCGATTGTGCGCCTGCGCCGTACCTTGCAAGCCTATGCCAATCTACGCCCCGCGCAGTACCTACCTGTGCCCACCTCACGCGAAGGGGTGGATATGTTGATTGTGCGCGAAAACACGGAAGATCTGTATATTGGTCATGAGCATACTGAAGATGATGGGCAAACGGGTATTGCCGAGAAAGTCATCACCCGTGATGCGACCGAGCGTGTAACCAAGCTCACTTATGAGCTGGCGCGCCGCGTGGGGCGAAAGAAAGTGACCATCGTTCATAAGGCCAACGTACTCAGCCAATCGGACGGGTTATTCCGGCGGGTTGCGCTTGAGGTTGCCGCCAATTATCCTGAGATTATTACTGATGAACTTTACGTGGATACAGCCGCGTATTGGATGGTCAAAGACCCTAATCGCTTTGATGTGATCCTTACGCCTAACCTTTATGGTGACATTTTGTCGGATATGGCGGCGGCGTGGGGTGGCGGCATGGGGTTGGCACCTTCATTGAGTCTGGGTGATAACATGGCGCTGGCGGAGCCTGTACATGGAAGCGCACCCGATATTGCGGGTAAAGGAATTGCCAACCCGACGGCTTCAATGCTAAGTGTTGCCATGCTTTTGCGTCTGTATTGGAATCGTATTGAAGCGGCTGACAAGATTGAACAGGCTGTGCGTAAAACCCTTTCGGAAGGTGATTATACAGTCGATATTTATATCGAAGGTGCGATTTCAACCACCGATTTCACACAGCGGGTTTGCAGCCATCTAGGCTAATTTGACGCGGTTTTCTATAAAGAGCGCGGATTTATCTGCGCTTTTTTGTTTCCCATTCGCCGCCTAAAAAGGCGCAGTATAACAAAATGGTCTTTTTAAAGTTAAAATTTACAAACCTCGTGAAAAATCCTCAACACTTTAATGATTCTTTCCCGCGATGCAATGATAAGATATACACAGGGTTATTTATTCACTATTGACAGAGTGTTGTCCCATTTCAAATCGCTTGTTGGGAGAAAGAGGTCCGCGAGGATCATGAAGCAAACTATACTGATTGTTGACGACGAAACCAGCTTCCTCGATATATTGCAGATCATTTTGCAGCGGGCCGGCTACAACACGTTGGTGACGACGAATGGTAAGGAAGGGTTGAGCATGGTTTACCAACACCAACCTGACCTTGTTGTATTGGACGATATGCTGCCCGGAATCAGCGGCGGTGATATTTGTATGACGCTCAAGAATGACCCGTCTGTTAACCATATTCCGGTCATCCTGTACAGCGCAGGGCCGCGAGTGCGTGAACGGGACTTCATCCGACAAATTGGTGCGACGGCTGCGATCAGCAAGCCCTTTAAGCCCAAAGATGTTGTGCAGATGGTCGCTAATTGTTTGCTGGGTTCAGCCCCGGTCGCTGCCGCAGTATAAACACGGGTGTGTTACGGGTAAATCGATAAGACAGCAGCGTCGACTGTATCAATCGCAATAAAAGGCCCTCGGTTTAGAGATGGTCTTTTTATTTTGGTTAGTTACAGGTGCGTTTGGTTTGCAACTGCACCCACGAGATCGTTACAATTTTTGAATAAGGGTTACGGCTTCGTCTACCACCTCGGCGAATAACTGATTCATCAGGTCATCGCTGACCTCATATGGGCCGCCAAAACTGCCATCCCCGATTTGTTGACGGATAGCATAAATATCATTGTCGTCGTTAAGACGGTCAATCCATTCCTTGACGACTTCAGGTGATTCGGCAACCCGGTTAAACGGGAAATTTTCGCCCCAATTGGCATGATTCAGGCGCAGGCCGTGTCGCTGACCAAAATCTTGCACTGCTTTTTCACGCCACCAGTTATACCAGACAGCCCGCACCGCATTATCTTTCTCGTTCAATTCTTCAAGGAAGCCGGGCATCTGATTTCCGCCATGCCCATTCAAGAAGAAGAAGCGGCGAAACCCCTGATGCAAGAGACATTCAAAGATTTCTAAAATGACGGTGTTGAGCGTTTGCTGGGTGAGGCTAATTGTGCCGGGGAATGCTGCGAAATATCGGCTGTAACCAAAATTGAGAGGCGGTGCAATCAATACCTTTTCGCGTTCGGTGACGGCATCGGCAATTTTGGAGGGGATAATAATATCAGTCAGCAGGCTCAGGTAGGCGTGCTGCTCGGTTGCACCGGTGATAATGATAATCCGATCATCTTTTTCCAGATAAGTTTGGACATCCATCCAGTTCAAATCTTCTAATCGCATAATCGCCTCTTGTAGTACGCCGGGTTATGTTCGCGCTGTGTCGTATAATTCAGCTGGTAACTGATAATAATCTTAAAATGGTGAAAGTCCAAGCTTGAACGGAAATCTCGCCAGCGATATAGCTTGAACCATCAACAGCAAACGGTACCAAAAATCGACTTTTCATAGCACAATGCAAATTTTGTACCTAATTAGCGTTGAAGAAGTGGCATAAGTTCAGCGATGATCAGGCTGAATAAAATCAGCGCGATCACCAGCACGATTAATAGGCGGGTTTTTGACCAATAGGGCTGCCGGATGTTGCCCACACGTCCGACTGTGCGCCGGTCATAGTCGACGGCTGACTCGTCGCCAAAGTCTTCTACATCACGGTCATCAGGATATTCTTCTTCGTCCAGCCAGTCATCGCTTCGTTTGCTCATTGATATGTTCTCTTTACTCGAAAAGCAATCACGATACTCCACAGGCAGATGACGCTGTCCAATAGCTGATCGGCGCGTAACCCGAATATATTGAGCGTATGATCGGCGCGTAGAAACCCTATTATAAGCATTCCGAAGCTGAGAAGTGCTAAGACGACCCAAAAATGGGCTGTCGGTGCTTTTCCCCAACGTTTGAGTAACCACATGACCAGTAACCCCAGCACACATAATGCTATGCCAAAATAGGGTGTGTTGTAGCGGGGGGCGACGATGCCAAAAACATCTACAAGTTCGGATGCTGCCCAATGGGGGTAATTCGCAAGGCTATCTACTTCTTTGCCGTATCCGCATCCGGCAGCCCAACACCCCGCCCACCCGCCTAAGCCAATCAGCGGAAGCGCAGGTACAAGTGCGTTTAAGAGTGTAGTGAAGGTTAATGTAGTGGCAACACGCGCACGCCAGCGGTTGTAAAGTGCCTGTGCCCATAGGACGAACACTATTCCCAACATGCCGCCGAGCAACGCCCCATGCCAGTCTAAACCCCCTGTACTGATGGACACAATTTCAGAGCGGTTGTCGGTGAAATAATCCCAATTGAGGATGACATGCAGCACTCGCGCCCCGATCATACCGCCAATCAGACCACCAAGGTAGGCATCTATTACCTGAGGACGCAGCCGCAGCCGGTATACGCCCACCGCCATGCTGACGAGGATAGCCAGCGCAAGCAACAAGCGGAAGGTGGGTACGCTCCAAAAAGCAATTTGAGTGTAGAGCTGCGGCAAACGATAGTCTCCTGATTTCGGGGAATTGTAACAGATCGTTACTCACCCGTTATCACGGAATGTGATTGCAACCTTTTTAGTGGTTACACCGTCATAGGGAATAGGTTGACCGAAAAGTACTTTAGATAGTTTTTAATACCTTAATGAATAGTTGTGATAAAAACGAAAAAACCGTTATACACTATATTTAATCAATGTTGTAAGAGGATTACACAGATTATGCTCCAGATGTCAAAACTCGCGACCCGCGAAACACCCCGTTTTTTCCAGCTTGAACGCAGCACACCCGAATTCAATGTGCGCGACCACGCAGGAAAGTATCAGTCACTTTCGGCGATGATGGGTATGAAGGGGTTAGTCATTGGTTTTCTGGGGGATATTTGGAATCCGATCAACATACAGCGCATCATCTGGTTACAAAAACATGCGCATAGTATTCACCGCAGCGGTTATAAATTAGCGCTGGTCACACGCGACCAACCACAGGTGCTGTACGGCTATTACGTCAGCAGCTTGCAAGCACCGCCGTTTCCGCTGCTGGCAGATGAAACGGGCGAAGTACACGCTCTATTCGAGATGGTTGGGCGGGCTGGTATGGTCGTGCTTGACCGTACGAAAGTGGCACGACAAAAATGGGAAGTGCCTACGGATCGCATCTGGCCCCGTCTGAATGATATTACGGCTATCCTCGAAGCAGAATAACGTCATGCTTCGATAACAGCATTCTCTCCTCCTGCAACAACGCGAGTCATAGCACTCGCGTTGTTGTTTTCGGCAACGGTGAATTTGCATTTCTATTCTTCAACATGGGGCTATAATAGTCTTGACCTTAATCTAACTGAAAGGTTTCTCTCGTGAAGCGCTATTTCCCTGTTGTTTTGTTGGTGATCAGTTTATTCATTGCGCTCAATATTGCCTTTGGTGCATCCGCCTCTGAAACACCAAATGACCCGACTGATAACCCTGATGCTAATGCCTGCTACACAGGTGGTTCGATGGCAGGCAAATGCAAATTGGATGACGAATTGTGGAAAGCGGGTTGGTATGCAATTCGTTTTGAGTATGGGCTTATTTCACGCAGTCAAGTTCCAGATCAATATAAATGGCTGCTTTCCGAGCCACAAGCCGCACGCATCATCGCCCCCACTGTTGCCCCCACACCTACAGGAAAACCTCTCTGACGATAGGTCACTACTTGCTGTGAGATCAAACTCAACCTGTCTCTGAATTTTGGAGTTGGGTTGAGTATGACATGGCTATATCGCTAGCGAATAGGTTAAACTATCGGTTGTGCTCATCAACAATCGGATAGGTGTCGACACAGCTTTGGATACACAACTCGAAATTGATGCCAGTCAACTGTGGTCACTGCTTTTTACTATCGTTTTAGACGGTGAAAAGCGTTTGGCAGCTAATCTGGCAGCGCATCAACTCACCCCACCCCAATTTTATGTTCTTAAAACCCTGACTGAACGGGGCGGACGCTGCCCCATTGGCGAGATTGCCCGTCAGCATCATCTTACGAATGCCACCATGACCGGATTGGTCAAACGACTAGAGGTGATGGATCCGCCGTTGGTGATACGGGAACAGCGCGAAAGTGACCGCCGCTCGGTAGATGTTATCCTGACATCTGCCGGAGCCGAACGTTTTATGGCGGTACAGTCCGATTTGCTTCAGCAGATGCAGATTTTGTTTAGTCTCTTGAGCAACGAGGAGCGACAGGATCTCATTCGCTACCTCAGCCGTTACCTCGAGTTCGTACAAACGCGCTTTCCGGTGGATCCTCTTGCAGACGCGGAATAAAGTAATGGGTATCCCTGCCGCTACTAAGCGTCCGGCATTCGGTGTTTGTCTACTGCTTGCCAGCCTATTATTATTCGGATCAGAAGTGTTGGCATGGACGAATCCACCTGCTAGGCCGCTGGTTGAATGGCTATTGTTACTGCCTGCATATCTGGCTTTGAGTGCCCTATTGCTGGACTTCATCGCGCGTTACCGCGTGCGCGATCTATTCGGCGTCTTGTTATTAACTGGCATCTACAGTTTGACGGCTGCACTCACCATCAACCCGTTATCCATGCTTAATGATTTGCCGCGCACACTCTTTACGCGCGTTATGGGCGCACATGCTCTGATCGCTGCCGAGATGGTGGGTTTGTTTCTGGTGCTGATCGGTGGCAAGAACCGCCCGCAGCGTAATTTGCTCATTGGCTGTCTTGTGGTCGGGTTGGCGTGGGGGATTTGGGTTAAGAACTGGCCGCGGCAGGAAGGCTTTGGGGATGTATCGCTGATGACTATGCTTGTTTTCGGTGGTGGGGGACTGGTGCTGATTGCCGCGCTGCTGTATGTAATATTGCCGCGCTTCCAGCCCGAAGTACTTGTTGTTGATCCTCTGGCGACGGAATTGTCCATAACGGCTGAACCGGTTGATTCGCTGGATGTGTTTAGGCTCAAGCCGCGCGGTTGGCTAATAGTTCTGGGTGTGCTGCTGGCGCTGATTGCTCTACGCTTGTTTCGCGAAGAAATCGACATCGCTGGCTTGATTTTATGCCCACTGCTGCTGGCACTTTGTTGGGCCATACTATGGTTTCGGGGGCGTAAACGGGGTGATACCTTGCTGGACAATCGCCTGCCTGTACAGCCACTGCCGCTGCCTAATTTATTGGTGGCAGCAACCGTTTTCATTGGTGTAGGCATCCTCGGATACAACCTGCCTGATATTCAAGTGGGTGCAATCACACCACTCGTGCTGATCGGCCTCGGTTTCACATCCTACGGTTTAGCGTGGCTCCCTACACTGTCGTTGGTGCTGGGTGTGCAGGGATATTTGCGACAGCTTGCCACCCGCAAAATGTGAAATCGATTCCTAGCGATAAATTACAACTCAAAAACAGCCACCGCGTCTAGCATAAAAGTTTGTGGGGCAAGGTCAATGGGTTGGACGTAGCGCAGATGATAACCGCGTGCTGCCAGTCGTTTGCCATCTCTGGCTAGGGTCGATGGGTTGCTGCTGACATACACGATTCGCTTGATGTGTCGTGCGACCAGTCCATCGGAAGCGGCAGCGCTTAGGCCGCTGTCACCGGGATCAACCACCGCCATGTCATATTGACCGCTTAATTCGGGCAAGACTTCCTCGACCATGCCTTCGATAATTTCGACGTGTTCTTCATCCGGCAAGTTAAGTTCGGCATCATTCACGGCATAGGGGTCTGCATCAATGAGTGTGACCAACCGCGCTTGTTCGGCAATGAAGGCGCTGAATGTGCCTACACCGGCGTATAAATCCAACACCGACTCGCGACCGGTAAGTGCCAATCCTTGGAGGACTTCGGCGGTCAGGTTATCAAGCTGGGACACATTGGGTCTGAAGAAGCTGCCAGCCGTGACACGGAAAGAACGCCCACCGACTTGAATGTTGGCATACAAATCACCCATCAAGTTAATGGGCTCATCATTTTCGGTCAACATATTGATGCTCATCGCCATATCGCTATGAAGCTCCGGTGCTTCGTCGTTTGCCATACGCAGCAATCCCATGCGCTCACCAGCACTGTCAATTTGGAGGGTAATATTTTGTAAACCGGTCATCTTTTCGAGATCAAGCGACTCTTTTAGTGCGAGCAAATCCAGATGCAATATATGGCACTCATCAATCGGGAATAACTGTGTCTGTCCATTAATGGTGGCGGATTCAAAGCCCAACTGACCGTCACCCGTGGCAAATAGAGTCATATGGTGGTTGTAGTTCCAGATGACAGGGCTGGCGATGGTCGGGCGGATTTCCGCGTCGGGGAAGCCGCCGATGCGGTCTAGTTGGTCAGCCAGTACATCTTGCCTGAGCAGGAGTTGAGCGGGATAGTCGATGTGCTGCCATTGGCATTGCCCACATTTGGTAGGGCCGAAGTGTGGGCAGCGAGGAAACACCCGATCAGCCGAGGATTCGAGAAGCGTGACACCTTCAGCAAAGAGAGCCTGACCTTTTTGCCGCACAACCCGCGCCTGTACCCGTTCGCCGGGGATGGTGTAGGGGACGAACACAACCTGTCCATCAACCCGACCTAATGCGCTGCCACCATGCGCCATACTTTCTAACTCGATTTCAATCAACCGCTCATCCATATTTTGTACCTGACTGTCTTATTGTGTATCGACAAAAGAATCGTGATTTTGAAGCGCCAACACGGCTGCCTGTCAATAATTGTGTGACATTCGCAGCGCGGTTATAATCTCCTCAAACTACGATTATAAACCACAGGGGAAATCGCCATGTCCGATCAGGCTACAATAACTCGCTTTTTGCACACCGTCCCCATGTTTCAGGGGCTTCAGGAACGGCAGCTTCAACGCCTCGCTAAGCGGTTTACCGAACGCAATTATGCTGCCGGCGAAACCATCGTTACACAGGGAACCTTAGGCATTGGTCTGTTCGTTATTGAAAGTGGGAAAGCAGACGCTATCCGTCAGTTACCGGATGGAACCAGCTCGGTTGTCAACGTGTTTGGCCCCAGAGAATTTTTTGGCGAACTTTCATTGTTAGACGATGCCCCACGCACCGCCTCGGTGATAGCGACCGAAGCAACTCAATGTCTGGTGCTAACACAGTTGGATTTCAACTCGGTGCTGCATGACGATGCTGATATTCCGATCATCATGCTGAAAGAACTTGCCAAGCGCTTTCGGCGTACGATGGATAGCATGTAAATTGCTCGTGGTCAGGATGTTTTGGGAATCGACACGCGGTTGTATCTCTAAAGCTATCAATCAAAAGCCAGCAGATATTATTCTGCTGGTTCATTTATGATTAATTGCAATCATTGGCCTGAGCGAATATCTGCTAATTTTTCAGGCCAATAGACGATCTCGCTGAAAGTAGCGGTACAACCTTCGCCGGTTGGTGACTGTGCCAAAAACCCGACTTCGACCGGATTATTCCCATCGAGTGTGAAATACCGCACCAGATTCCACAGGCTGCCATCCAGCGAATAGTGGAAGGCGTAGGCTTTTTCGAGGATGCTCACCCGTAGATAAATAGACGATTTGGTTACAGGAACCGAATTGCAATCGTCCGAAGTGCCTTTTGTTACCACCGATACGATCGTTAGCTGTTTCTGTGGCGATAATTCCAGACAGAGTTTTGCCCACTGGTCATCCGCCTGATAAACCACCAACACCCCCGCATCAAAGGTCGCTTTACAATCGGACGTAACTAATGCTTTGAGGATACAAGGCCGTTGGATGGGCGCGAGCAATGCAGGCGCGTTTTGAATGGTCATCGTGCCGCCCGGATCAATAAACCAGTCGGTTTGTCGCCCTGCCGAAATCGATAGCTTGTTTTCTGGATCCAATGACCAATTTTGAGGCTTACCGCGCCATTGGAGAGGATTGGGTAAGGTGGGAATGGATACGGTTTGAATTAGGGACATTCTGTACCTCTAGATAAGTCACGAAACAGCAGCATGGTGTTGCAAGCACGATGCTGCTGGATATTCGTGTCTAAATGTTATTGTCCGGCTAATGCACCGGCCATTGCTCCGCGAAGAAGATACTTGCGGGCAAAGAAGAAGAACAGCAGGGAGGGTATTGCGTATATCAGTGAGATGGCATTCATCATGCCATAATCAACAGCAGTGTAATTAAGCAGCGAACGGAATAACGCTTGGGGCAGCAGCATCTTTTCGGGATCGGATAGCATGATGAGGGGCAAGAAAAAATGTCCCCATGCACTGTTGAAGGCCAGTACGGTTGCTGCACCGACTCCGGGTAATGCCATCGGCATGACGATGCGAAAGAGTCCCTGTAAGCGAGTCGCGCCATCCAACCAAGCCGATTCTTCAAGCTCCATCGGCACCGCGTCGAAGAAGCCTTTCATCATCCACAAAATAAAGGGGATTTGGAAGGTCGCAAGACCAATGGCTACGCCTTGAAGCGTATTCAGTAATTTCAAGTCGCGCATAACCAGATACAGGGGCAGAATTGTTGCTGTTGCAGGGATCACTTGCAGCAGCAGCACGGCATACATTAAGGCACCCCGCCCACGAAAGCGCATTCTCGACAGTGTATATCCGGCAAGTGCGCAAACCACGACGGCTACGAGAACTGCCGCGCCTACAGTAACGAGGCTGTTGAGCATTGCCCGCATTACGTTCCCTTTTGCGGGGTCGAACGCCTTACTAAAATTGTCGAATGTTAATTCTGTCGGAATGTAGAAAAATAACCCCGATGTGTTCTCTGGTTTTACCCCGAAGGCGCTTGTGAATAGCCAGCCAAAAGGAATTAAGTCAAAGATGACGATGATGAGGATAAAGGCATAAACACCCAGAAGCTCCAGCCTGCTCCACGAGAGTACGGGTTGCGATATACTGGTTTTTGAATCTGAATATGATGTACGTGCTGTCATATTTTTATACCTCGACCCGCATTAGCCGGACGTAAATAAGAGCGATTGTCAGGCTAATCAAGAGCAAAATCAAACCGGCTGCGCTACCAAATCCGAGTTCAAAATAGCGAAAGCCCTGATTATAGACATAAATCCCCATGGTGGTGGTAGCAGTACCGGGGCCGCCGCCTGTAAGCGCGTAAATCAATTCAAACGTATTGAAGCATCCGAGTGTATTCAACAGCAACCAGAGTAGGATAACATAGCGAATTAATGGCAGCTTGATAAAGCGCAATTGCTGAATGCCATTTGCACCATCAATTTCTGCCGATTCAAGGAGTTCCTTCGGAATATTCTCCAACCCTGCCAAAAACAGAATCATGGTGAAACCGGAATTGTTCTAGAAATTGACCAGAATGACCGAGAACATTGGAAATTCTCTGACCCACTGAGTCGGCTGGATACCAAATATGCCTAAAATGCGGTTTAGGGTACCGAACTCGCCGTTGGCTAACATGGATTGCCAGAGGAGTGCCTGAATGAGCGACGGGATAACCATCGGCAGGATAACGGCTGCCAACAAGATGCTTTGTCCAAGAAGGCGACGTCTGCTCAGCAGGAGCGCACAAATCATGCCAATGACAAATTGTCCGACGATCGTACCAAATGCATAGATCCCTGTGCGGCTTAACGCATTATAAAAATCGGGATCACTGAATAACCGTTGAAATTGCTTAAGTCCTATAAATTTTGGATTCAAAGCGCTGGCACCGGTGAGTGCAAGGTCGGTAAAACTGGTACGAAGTGCCCATATTGCGGGGAAAATAACAAAGGCGATCAGCAGCACAAATGCAGGTACTAAGAATCCGTATAGAAGCCATTTTTCATAGCGATTTGCTACCATAATTCTTAATTTCTCCAAAATCACAGGCTGGCAATAAATATATAAAATGATACCGACCAGTATTTATCTGCGTCGGTATCACCATACTTTTAAGTCAGCTAAGATAGCTGGAACCGTTACAGTTCTTTGACACCATCTTCGCCGATTGCATCTTTCATGCTTGCTGCGAAATCTTCCATTGCTTGAGCGGGGGTCTTGCTCAAGGTGATAACTTCTTCGGTTGCCAGCGCGATGCCATCGGCGATCTTACCCTGACCGACACCGGCCTTGATAAAGCGACCCGATTCGAGTAATGCACCGGCTTCAGCGATCTTGCCATTAATGGCGGTCGTATAGTATTCGCAATTTTCAGCATAATCCATACGGGCAGACGGTCCACCGAAGTAGGTTTCGAGCGCCTTACAGGAACCAGCAGGGCTGCCTGCGTATAGGATCAGTTCCAATGCGGCATCAATGTTTTTCGATTGGCTGTAGACCGACATGGGTCCACCGACACCTGCATAAACGAACGGCTTGCCGATGGCTGACGGGAACAACCAACGGTCGACATTTTCAAAAATTCCGTCGATG
>JBBSBS010000152.1:0-13082 GCA_038251045.1 Aggregatilineales bacterium
CCTGCGGCAAGTGTTAGATAACCTCGTCAGCAATGCCATCAAGTATTCCCCGGACGGTGGTACAATCACGCTGGGCGGCGAGGTTGACGAGCGTTATGCGACGATCTTTGTTCGCGATCAAGGTGCAGGCATCCCAGAGGCCGATCAAGAACGTGTTTTTGACCGTTTCTACCGCGTGGATGGCCCATTAAGCAAGAAGACCAAAGGTACAGGGCTGGGGCTGTATCTTGCCAAGGCTGTGGTCGAAGCGCACGGTGGCAGCATCCGTGTGAAAAGTAAACCTAGCAGCGGTTCGACCTTCTATTTTACAAGTCCGCTATAACCCAATAGCTTTCCTGGAGTTCAAATGCCAAAGAGTATGCAAACCACGATTCAGTGTATTCAATGTCGTCAGCCGATTCGGGCGACGATTCAAAGTGTTATTGATCCTGCCCAAAACCCACAGGCCAAAATCGCTTTGTTGGGAGGCAACATCAATATGGTTCAATGTCCACACTGCGGCACACCAAACAGCGTGCTCGCACCCGTTCTTTATCACGACGGATCTAAAGAACTGCTCATTGCTTATGTGCCAATGGAATTGGGCTTACCCAAAGATGCTCAAGAAAAAGCCATCGGCGAGCTTATGCGCGAAGTGACTTCGGAACTGCCTCAGGGGGCATTCAAAGCCTATTTGCTTCAGCCGCGTCAAGCACTCACAATGCAGGGGCTAATCGAGCAGGTGTTACAGGCAGATGGCGTAACACCCGAAATGATGCAGGAACAGCGTGACCGGGTAAAGTTGGTCGAGACTTTTATGCAGTCACCGCCGGATTTGCTACCGCAGTTGGTACAGCAGAACGACGACAAGATCGATGCGCAGTTTATCCAGACAATGACGATGGTCATTCAGCAGCTACTGGGTGATGGTCGTGAACAAGTTGCTGAACAGGTAGCCTATATCCAAAATCAAATTGTTGAACTCTCGACTTTTGGTCAAACATTGATGGAACAAAATCAGGCACAAGAAGCAGTCATTGCTGAAGTGGCTGATGCTGTCAACGCACTAGGAGCAGAAGCCCAACGAGAGGACTTCCTGAAACTGTCGATTACCTATTTGGGAGATGAGCAGCGCTTGCAAGCCCTAGTTGGCTTGGTGCGTCCGGTGTTTGACTATGCCTTTTTCGAGGAAATGACGGCTTACATCGGAAAAGCGCCGGCTGAAGAGCGCGCCCAACTCGAAAGCCTACGAGATATGCTGGCTCAATTGACGGCTCTAATTGACCAACAAGCGCAGGCCGCCTTGCAAGAAGCTGTTGGACTGCTGCGCGTGATAATGTCCAGCCCAAATCCAGATGAAGTTATTCAGGCCAACCTGCCGATGATTGATTCAACTTTCATGCAGGTGCTTTCGGCAAATATCCAAGAAGTGACTCGTCGGAGCGATCTTAATGCCAGTGCTAAGCTGAAGGATATTTATAACCGCATTGTGGCTGCATTGCAGGCGAGTATGCCACCAGAGTTACAGTTCATCAACCAATTGCTCAACGCCCCGAATGAAGATGATGTGCGCACTATGATCGCTCAACACGCCGGTGAATTTGGGCCGGGATTGTTGGGCGCAATTGATGCCGTTGAACAACAGGTCACCGGACAGGGTGATCCCGCCGTATTGCAGCGCTTTGACCTCGTGCGCCGTGAAGCCACACAGGCACTGGCTTAGCGAATCTAATCTACTGAATCCAAGGATAAGGTTGACTTTCCAGTTACCTTATCCTTAAGGTTTATTGGAATGTTTAGTAATTTGCGGTTCGATTTCTGGCCTGATTCCCGCCGCTTTCCCAACGCACAACCTCCGTTTCACGCCGGGGTTATCCCCTACTATCCCATATCCCCTACAAGCATTGCATGTCATTTGGTACAATCTTCTGGTTGAAAGTAGGTTTCAAGCACTATACGCGTTAGAACGCGGTTCGGTTTTGCACGGATAAATTGGAGAAAATGACTAATGCAACGATTTTCACGCTATTTTGTAGGGGCAACGAGTGTGCTGTTTATGGCGCTGGTCGTACTGCTGCTCTCGCTCCCCACCAATTCGGTTACGCTGGCGCAGACCGCGCCGACGGCAACCCCAAATGACCCGATTTGGCGCGGATTCTCGGCATCGCGCGATGCCATTCAAAAGGCGCGCAAAGTCGATTTGACGTTGGTCAGCAAATGGGAATTTGAAGAAAGTGAATGGAAAGACAGCATTGACGGTTGTGTCGATCTAGAAGACATTACCCAATATCGCAAGATCTATTTTGGATGGACGTATACACTCACCAGTATGCGTGGGCAGGTCTTTCAGACACGTATAAGTTATGACCTGAAAGAGCTTGCCGTTTGTGACAAAATCAGTACGGATGCCCCTGCCCCAGTTGCGGGTGCTACTATTGATCCCAATTTGCCACCCCCGGTTGCGGGTTCGGCTGCTGTTGGTGGATTTGAAATTGGTGGTCAAGCACTGGATATGAGCCTGAATACATTTGGGCTGATGCGTCGGGCTGGTATGACATGGGTCAAGCAGCAGGTGAACTATGCACCGGGCGAAAACGGCAGTAAAGTCGCAGGACAAGTTGGCGTTGCCAAATCCAACGGCTTTAAGATTTTACTGAGCATCAAGGGCGACAAGGCGCAGTTGGGCGCTAGCTTTGATAGCTACCTTGCTGGCTATGCTGGCTTCGTCGGTCAAGCAGCAGCGGCAGGCGCAGATGCAATTGAAGTTTGGAATGAGCCGAACATCGACCGTGAATGGCCGAATGGTCAGGTTAATGGCGGCACCTATACCAAAATGTTGGCTGCGGCTTTTAACGCAATCAAAACCAGCAACCCGAATACGATTGTTATCAGTGCTGCACCTGCACCCACCGGATACTTTGGAACCGCCGGTTGTACCGCACAGGGTTGCAACGACGACACATTTATGACTCAGATGGCACAGGCTGGCGCAGCGAGCTATATGGATTGTGTCGGTTTGCACTATAACGAAGGTGTTATTCCTCCGGGGCAAGCAAGCGGCGATCCACGCGGTGGCTACCCAACCTATTACTACGGATCGATGCTGGCACGTGGATATAATCCATTTGGCGGCAAGCCGGTATGCTTCACTGAACTGGGTTATCTCTCGCCCGAAGGTTACAGCCAACCGTTACCGGCAAACTTTGCTTGGGGACAGAATACAACGGCTGCCCAACAGGCTACATGGCTTTCACAGGCTGCTACACTATCCGCACAAAGCGGTCACGTTCGCCTGATGATTGTCTTCAATGTAGATTTCCCCTTCTACACTGCTGATGATCCTCAAGGTGGATATTCCATGCTGCGACCCGGCGGCGCTTGCCCATCATGCGACGCTCTCGGCGCAGTGATGAAGAAGTAAGTTCTCCAACAAGATCTAAATAAAAGAGGCGCTCGATGATGAGCGCCTCTTTTATTTCAATTATGGTAGTGATCAGAGACCATTTTAACCCATACGAGAATCGCCTAGCGTTCTAAAGACACTCCGACAAAACATGTACTATGTTGCCCTGTTTTATACAATCTATTACTTGGCTGCGGCAAGTGTCGGTGAGACTGCTTCAGGTCGTGGATCAGGTATAACCAATTCCTCGCGCGTAAGTAAGCCTTCGGAAGCCAGTACATGATTGAATGAGACAATCGCAACCTCAATCATATGCAAATCGGGCTGGCGAGTAGTCAGATGTTGCAGCGCAAGATTGGGCTTCACAATAGTGGCGATAATAGGATTATTGATGTTACGCGCCGTAAAACGCAGGAGTTCGTAGGCGATTCCCGCGATGACCGGAATGAAAATGATCCGCGAGAGAATAAGAAGCAGGAACGGTGGACGACCCAAGAATGAGAACACAAAAACGCTGACGAAAACAACCGTCAGCAAGAAAGCGGTGCCGCAGCGAGGGTGTTCAATCGGATACTTTGACACAATTTCCGGTGTAAGTTCAGCACCAGCTTCATAGGCATTAATAGTCTTGTGTTCGGCACCGTGATACCCAAATAACCGTTTTACGTCAGGTATGCGGCCAATTGCCCATATGTAGGTAATCAAAATGGATAATTGAACCACACCCTCAATCAGGTTGATGAGAAAGGCATTCAAACCGATAGACGCTGTCCCATCTTTTGACAGACCCAACAGTTGAGCAATACCTGTAGCTAGTGCGGTAGGCAGCAAAAAGAACATGCCAACGCCCAAAATGAGGGAGAACGCGATGGTTGCCCAACCAATAGGACCGTTGAAGTTCACTTCTTCTTCTTCGCCAATTGCTACATCCGCCGCCCACATCAGCGCACGTGTACCCAGCCCCAGCGCATCCCACAGACCCACTACACCACGGACGAATGGCGTTCTGGCAATACGTCCCCGATATAAGGTTGCATTTAATGCCTGTTCATGGACGACAATTTGCCCATTCGGGTCGCGAACGGCAATCGCGGCATTATGTGCCCCACGCATCATGACACCCTCAATTACAGCCTGTCCTCCGTAAGAAAACTTGATTTCACCGTGTTCGTTCACACCAGCCGGCACATTACTATCCGGCACACTTTGACCATTTGATGACATTACAACCTCTTCTTAACCTTACTCAAACTTGATTTCAATTGTTCCGTCGGATGTTGCCTCGTGGATCGAAGCATCTTTTGTACGCACCAGCTGTACATTACCACCAACAGCACATCCATCTTTTTTATCACATCGCGCACCTGCTAGTGTGAGTGCCAGTTGATTATCATCACTAACAGAAGACACACTATTATGTCCGTATTGATCGATAACTGCTATCTGCCCGTCGGACGGGGTGACTATCAAATTTACATCGGCAGCAGTACGCGCCCATAAGACATAAAGCTGGCTGTTGTCTTCGAGTACAAATCGAACGGCTTCAGTATGCTCGGTCTGAGCCAGCCTTCCCGCCGTTACACCTTTGAAGTTCTTAATGACCATCGCCCATGCGTCAAAAGCAGGCCGACGCGAACCGTCTGCCCGCAGCAAACCAAAAGACTCATCGCCGGGCGGAACGTTCCAATCATAGAATTTGTAAACAGCGATTCGTTCGGCACCACCTGCCAACCCAAGCGCTGTCGCTTGTACGATGAAGGCCGCCTGCTGTTCCAAGTTGATCTGGTATTGTGGGCGAACCACAGGCCACAGGGGATCATCAGTTGGGCCAGCGTTCGTCTCATTGATCCAAATTCGCTTGTCTTTGAGGCCATACTTGTCGAGCAATTGGCGTGTTTGCCGGACAATATCATAGACGGTTTCGGCGCGGAAATAAATATGCAGGCTGGCAATGTCGAAATAAAAGTCATGCGAGGCTGCTTCAGGGTCGCTGGTAATACGTTCCAGTAGGCGATCTAGATATAAACGTCTTCCAGCATTCAGGTCATGCCAATACGTTGTACCCGCCAATAGAATTTCGGCCTGCGGGTTACCTTCCTTGAGCGCTAGATAAGCTACCTTCAACATCTGGTAGTAATCATCCAGCGAGCCTTCAAACTCGAAACCATACGTATCAGCCGTAATATCCGGCTCATTCCAGATGATAAAACGGCTGACTCCGCGCGGGGCATAATACTCGGCACTGCGACGTACGAAACGCGCCCACAGGTTATTGGGGTCATCTACCGGCAGATATAACCCGCGAGGTACGCCGGGGCCGGCTGTGCCGTCAGTTGCCCATGCAGGCGTATGCTTGAAAATGGCAACGACCTCCCGGTTACAATCGCGGGCGGCTTTCAACCAGCGCTCATCAACATTAAGTGTGTACCAATCATCCACGCCATTCGGCTGATGCTGTGACCAATCAAAGATAATTCGCTCCCAACCTGCGCCGAGTTCACAAACCGTATCGGGCAACCAGAAGCCTTCTACCACACCAAACGGATTGGCAGGAGGATTATCTTGAGCAACAAGACGTAAGCCCAGCAATAGCAAGCACGCGCTCAAAATGCGAGCAACGCGAGACAAGATATGGGTTAATGTGATTGACTTCATTCATCACTACCAGCAGGACGAATATCCTGCATATTTAGTTGCAAGCTGCGGTTACCATTCCATTCGTTGATCTCAAGCTGATAAGCAATATCAATCTGGTCGGGCATGCGGTCTACCCATTCGCCCAATCCAAAGCCAATAGCATCCAGTGGCGGTTGGCCTACGCGTGCCAGCTTGAGCTTGAGGTGATTTCCTTCTTTGCCAACTGTTCGCCATTCCAGTACCCGTATATTACGCGACATCAACACGGCTGAAGAGCTATGATACCCGGTTGGTTCGAGCTGCGTCAGGTCATTGACTAATTTTTCAGTGAGTATTTTCGGATCAACCTCAGCATCAATTTCCAATATCGCGCGAAGGTCTTGACCTGTTAACTGATCGTCCGCTAAGCGCCTGAGTTTGGATTTCAAGGCGGGAATATTCTCATTCAACACGGTAAAACCCGCGGCCTGAGCATGACCGCCATACCGCACCAACAGGTCAGCACATTTGTCAAGAGCATGGGTGATGTCGAACTGTGGAATGCTGCGGCATGAAGCGCGGCTTTCGGTTTCGCCCACTTCCATAATGACAGTTGGGCGTGAATACTCCTCGGTCAAGCGACCAGCAACCAACCCGACGATACCAGCTCTGAAGTCACCGGAGGCGAAAATTAAAGGTGTTTTTTCTGCCTGCGCTTCGACCCATTCGCGAACTATTCCCTGTGCCTCGCGGGTTAGTTCCTGTCTTTCAACATTCAACTTTTGCAATTGTTCGGCAAGTCGCAGGGCGGTTGGATAATCCTGTGCGGACAATAGATCGTAGGCAATCATGGCACTTTCGAGCCGTCCGGCAGCATTGATACGCGGCCCAAGCGAAAAGCCGATGTTCATGGCGCTCACCGTGCCGGGCTTTACACCCGATACATCCAACAAGGCGCGGATGCCGGGGCGATCCGCCCGATTAATAACTTGAAGCCCACGCCGTACCAAAGCGCGATTTTCAGTACGATTCATGGGAGCAAGGTCGGCAACAGTACCTATGGCAACGAGGTCAAGCAAATCTTCTGCATCGAGCGTCACAGTCTGTCGATTCTGTTGGGCGACCCGCAGGAGTGCATCTGCCAATTTGAAGGCTACCCCTACCCCCGCTAGCATATCCTCTGGATATTTACAATCGGCCTGCTTGGGGTTAATAACCGCGAATGCCTGCGGAATTTCCGGGCCGATGGTGTGGTGATCGGTAACGATAATGTCTACGCCAGCCGCTTTGCCATCCTCAACCTCGTCGACTGAACGGATGCCACAATCTACGGTGATGATGAGCTTTACACCCTCGCGCGCTAAACGCAGCAAGGCTTCGCTGTTTAAGCCGTAGCCTTCATCAACGCGGTGCGGAATATAAGGTTTAACCACCGCATCCAATGCCGTCAGCGTTTGTACCATCAACGTGGTTGATGTTACCCCATCGGCATCAAAGTCACCGTAGATGATTATGGGTTCACGCAGCTTGACGGCCTGACGAATGCGGGCAACCGCTTGATTAATGCCTTTCATCTGAAAAGGATTCGAGAGTTCATCATCGGCGTTTAAGAAGCGTTCAGCTTCCGGCGCATTGGTGAATCCGCGGTTATAGAGAACCTGTGCTAACACAGCTCCCATATTATGATAGCGATTCAGTATTTCGGGCGGTGCAGGCGTGGCGATGACCCAACGTTTCGGTAATGTAGACACACATTCATCCAGCAATTAGAATAAGGTGCAATTGAGCAGTCCGTATATCATACGCTGCCTGATGTGAACGTACAGTTTAGCATCTCACATGCAGCAGTACAACCAGCGCACATGGAGTAAACATATGACGAGCATTGTTTTCATGGGAACGCCGGATTTTTCCGTCCCAATCCTTCGACAACTTATCCAACATTACACGGTTATTGGAGTGGTTACGCAGCCCGACCGTCCGGCAGGGCGCAAACAGCAAATCCATATTTCGCCTATCAAACAGGTAGCATTGGAACATAACATTCCGGTGTTACAACCCGAAAAACTCCGGCGTGCCGAGGCAATTGCAGAACTCAAACAATGGCAACCAGATGTATACGCCGTGGCAGCTTTCGGACAAATTCTGCCACAGAGCGTACTGGACATTCCAAAATATGGATCAATTAATGTTCATGCATCGCTTCTACCACGATGGCGGGGAGCAGCACCCATTCAAGCAGCCATTCGAGCAGGCGATGGCGAATCCGGCGTGACGATCATGAAAATGGATGCGGGGCTTGATACCGGCCCTATGCTGAAAATGCGCGCAATACCGATTGGTACGGCTGAAACCGGACAATCACTACACGATAAACTTTCGACATTAGGTGCAGAGCTGCTTATGGAGACACTGCCTGATTATTTGGCGGGAACTATCACGCCGCAGCCACAACCTGAAGTCGATATCACTTATGCGCCACAAGTCAAAAAAGAAGAAGGTAATATCGATTGGGGCGAGAGTGCAATCACAATTGAACGACTTATACGAGCCTTTACGCCGTGGCCGGGAACATTTAGCTTCTTCAAAGGACAACAGATTAAAATCATCAGCGCAAGCGCCATTGAAGGATCATCGCCAGTGGGAAGTGTCGTCAAAATGCAGGATAGCATCGTGGTTGGCACGGGGAACGGTCTAATCAAACTCCAAATCGTTCAATTAGCCGGTCGCAAAGCGATGCCTGTCGAGGAATTCATAAAAGGTCAGGCAGATTTCATCGGTACAACACTGCTCACCGCACCCTGATCTGCGCCTTCAAACACAAAACGCAAACCTGGAATGAGTTCGTCGGAGGAATTTACAGTCTTTTCGCAATCCAACAGTAAATAGCGGGCTGATTTCCGTGGAAATGCATGGGTACAGCTTGCCATGCGAAGCTGCTGCTTGCCAATCTCTACAAAACCATCTTTGACACTGATGTGACCGGACACCATCACACGTAATTCATGAGGGCTAACGGTGCTGAAATAGCTCAGGAAATTCTTGAGTGTCTTAAGGTACGCAGACTCACCCACATCCAGCTCATTCTGCGAAAACAGTGTATTCCACATCAAATCAAAGTCGGTATTCTGCCCGCTCAAAAACAGAACGCGAAGCAGTTCGTTATAACGGGGGTCTTCTGTACCACTTACGGCTAAATAATGTTTAGCCTGCTCGTCATACGAAATACCGGTAAAATGTGAATATCCGCGCTGCAAACTGCCAATATCAAACTTTTTTAATTCGGTGTCCGCAAGCGTAATCAGCTCGTCATGATCCAATTTAAGTAAGCGGTCTACATGCTTTACAGATGTTACGTCCGACGCAGCACCCGCATGGGTGATTAACACGCCGCCTTTGGTGCGAGCGAAAAACGGCAAACTCGCTAAAAACGCACGCACTTCTTTGCGTTTGATTGGCAATTTATACCGTTGGTCGAGGCGAGTCAGCGCACTTTCAAATCGGGGCGTAAATTCGACCGAACCTTTTGCTAGAGTTAATCCATAGATATGAGGCAGTTCATGATTGCCTAGCAGCATAATCACTGTCTCTTTACCCAGATCCGCCTGCAAGCCCATCACATCTAGTAACATATCGAGGCTTGCATCAAACTCTTCCATACCCTCATTGTGGATAAGGTCACCACAAATAACCAGATGACTGACTTCACCTTTGGCATACAAAGACAAAAATTGATCACGCAACCGTTGGTAGGCATCCCAAGCACCATGCAGGTCAGTTATGACCATTGCAGTACCACTATTTAAATCAATGATCCGGGACATATCACCTCTTCGTTGTGCCTGACCTACGGGAAGAGGGCGAACAAAAGACACTCGCCCTCGTTATTTTGGAAAGAGAAGGTGGTGGGTTAGTAACCGAGAATACCCACTACGTCTTGAACAGCTTTAGCGCTGATTTCCAGCATGTCTTTTTCTTCAGCGTTCAGTTCCATCTCGACAATTTTTTCTACACCTTTTGCACCCAGAATTGCTGGCACACCGATGTATAAACCATTATAACCGTACTGTCCGTTTAACAATACTGCAGATGGGATAACACGCTTCTGATCGCGGATAACCGCCTCAACCATTTCGACCACACCAGCAGCCGGTGCGTACCATGCACTGACACCGATCAACCCGACTATTTCACCGCCGCCATTCCGCGCCCGTTTGATAATTTCCTGCAACTTGTCTTCTGCCATCAGTTCACGGACAGGAATACCGGCAACGGATGTATGACGCGGCAGCGGAACCATTGTGTCGCCATGTCCACCCAGAACCATACCATGAACATCGCGGATGCTCACACCCAGTTCTTGAGCAATAAAAGTCTTGTACCGAGCAGTATCCAGTGAACCAGCTTGACCAATCACGCGTTCAGAAGGGAAACCACTTTCATTAAGCACGACATGGCACATTGCGTCAAGCGGATTCGACACCACAATTATGATGCAATTAGGTGAATGCTTAACGACTTCGCGGGTTACTTCGCCCACAATTTTTTGATTGGTCTTCACCAGATCATCGCGACTGGGGAAATTGCCAGTGACGGGATCTTTTTTACGGGGAACACCTGCCGTAATAACCACTACATCCGAATTAGCGGTTTCTTCATAAGAATTAGTGCCGGTAATATTCAAATCGAATCTCATCACAGGGCTCGATTCGAGCAAGTCTAAAGCCTTACCCTGTGGGACACCCTTAACAATATCAACCAGAACAACATCGGCTAATTCGCGGGTGGCGATCCAATGCGCACAAGTCGCACCGACATTCCCCGCGCCAACAATAGTAACTTTACTACGAGCCATTGACTTTATCTCCATTAGGTATATTTCACGGGCAAATTATAACATAACAAAGGGCGACCAGTGAGGCCGCCCTAAGGTAATGTCTGGTAGGATTAGTCGCTTTGAGCGACGAACAGTTTACTCCGGGCTGATTTCCCAATGTTCGGGCGACCGCCACAGACCGGACAAAAGCAACTCACGAATTGCTATCATCTCTTTCGGCAGCCGATCATAAAGTTTCATGAACAGTTCTTCATGCGAAAGAACTTCTTGCAACCAGAGATCACGATCTACCGACATCACGCTGTTGAATTGTTCGCGACTGAAATCGAGTCCTCTCCAATCAAGATCTTCATAGCGCGGCATACGACCCAACGGGCTTTCGACACCTACTGCATGACCATGAGCGCGTTGGACTATCCATTTCAACACGCGCATGTTTTCGCCAAATCCGGGCCACACGAATTTGCCGTTTTCATCTTTGCGGAACCAGTTCACACTGAAAATGCGGGGAGGGTTGGCAATTTCACGCCCGAATTGCAGCCAGTGATTGAAATAATCAGCCATGTGATAACCGCAGAATGGCAGCATCGCGAAAGGATCACGCCTCACTTGCCCAATCGTTCCTGCCGCAGCTGCGGTCATTTCTGAACCCATTGTTGCTGCCAGATAGACACCAAATGACCAGTTAAACGCTTGATAAACCAACGGGACAACGCTGTTACGCCGCCCACCAAAAATGAAAGCCTTAACGGGCACACCCTTTGGATTTTCCCATTCCGGGTCGATCACCGGATTCTGCCCTGCTGGTGCAGTAAATCGGGCATTTGGGTGCGCGGCCTTGCGCCCACAATCGGGTGTCCAATCTTGCCCCGTCCAATCGATCAGATGATCAGGAGCAGTATCGGTCATGCCTTCCCACCATACATCACCATCTGGTGTGAGAGCTACATTAGTAAAAATGGTATTGCTTCTGCAAGATTCCATAGCATTCGGATTCGACTTATAGGATGTACCCGGAGCCACTCCGAAATAGCCGCTTTCGGGATTAATCGCATAAACTTGCCCATCAGTCCCCGGTTTGATCCAGGCTATATCATCGCCAACGGTTGTAACCTTCCATCCATCCATCGCTTTCGGTGGAATAAGCATAGCAAAATTTGTTTTGCCGCAAGCACTTGGGAACGCTGCCGCAACATAGGTCTTTTCACCCTCTGGCGACTCTACCCCCATGATGAGCATATGCTCTGCCAGCCAACCTTCGTCGCGGGCAATCACAGAAGCGATACGTAATGCTAAGCATTTCTTGCCAAGCAACGCATTTCCGCCGTAGCCACTTCCATATGACCAGATAGCGCGTTCCTCTGGAAAGTGAACGATATACTTATTGTCCTTATTGCAGGGCCATGCGACATCTTTTTGTCCCGGTTCGAGGGGCGCTCCCACTGAATGTACACATGGGATGTACACACCGTCCTCGCCCAGCACATCCAAGACTTTCTTACCCATTCGGGTCATAATTCGCATGTTGGCAACGACATAAGGCGAGTCTGTAAGCTGGACACCAATGTAGGCTATCGGTGATCCAAGTGGCCCCATACTAAATGGGATGACATACATTGTGCGTCCGCGCATACTCCCTTCGAATAATCCATCGAGGATATTATGCATTGCGCTCGGCTCCATCCAATTATTCGTTGGACCAGCATCAACTTTACTTAAGCTGCAAACGAAGGTGCGGTCTTCGACACGAGCCACATCACCGGGATCTGAGCGAGAGAGAAAGCTATTTGGGCGTTTCTCAGGATTTAAGCGGATAAAAGTACCGTCATCGACCAAAGTATCACAAACTGCGTCGTATTCTTCCTGTGAACCGTCGCACCACTGAATATTATCGGGTTGCAAGTGTTCCGCCAATTGCGTAACCCAATTACGAAGCCGATCGTGCTTTACATAATCAGGAATGCTGTTTTTCACAAAGACATCTTGTTCAAGGATGTGGGCTGTCATCGTGCTTAGCTCCTCTTTATTTTTATCTAGATATAATTCTAGAAGAGGTTGCCTCATTTCCTGCACGACATATAGCCGAACTTATTCGTGATGATTGTCACAAGTAAATTCAAAGATGCGGAATAGCAGCTAATTCATCAAGTCGCCAACCACCCTCTTCACGTACAAGCGTAGTCACAGAGGTATTTTCAACATGAAAGTGATCGAGTTCAGGTGCGCCATCAAACAACCGCAACAATA
>JBBSBS010000153.1:0-13063 GCA_038251045.1 Aggregatilineales bacterium
CGCCCAAGCCGTGCAGAAATATGAAGGGGATACCGTCACCTATGTCAACATAATGAAAATTAATTCCGGCCTGTTGAAAAAATGGCATGTTAATGATTGGCGTTTAGAAGGGTTAATTTGTGCCGGAGGAAAGCCACACTCATTCCAACTTGATTTTCGCGCAGGCCATGTAAAATAAGTGCGCCGTTGTAACCCGCTGCCCGCAGCAGATACAGGTAATGGTCATAATCCAGCAAGCCCGTTCCTGCCGCCTCCTGCCCTGCCTCGCCATCCTTGCTTAAATCTTTGGCGTGTGCCAGCACAATATCCGTGCCCAGCAGGTCAAAAGCATCATCCAGCACCGCACGCATCCGCGCCAATTCACCTTTATGGAACAAGTTCGCGCCGTCCATGATCACTTTCAGACGCGCTGACTGCATCTCATCTAAAAAAGTTCGCGCCCGCTGTGCCGAGTCGATGACATTAGAGACTTCGGTTTCAATGCCGAGGGTGATGTCGTGGGCTTCGGCAATTTCCAGCGCGAATTGCATCGTTTGTGTCAGGTCATGCCATGCTTCAGGAGTACGATTATCGGGATGGGCGCGCCACATATCGTCGGGGTCGCGTGTGCCGGTACACACCGTAATCATGTCCGTGCCGAGCCGTTTGCAGACACTCGCCAGTACATTCAAGCGCCTCAAACCGTCTAGGCGGATTTGAGTGTTTGGATGAATCATATTAAACGTACCTGATACAGCCGCCATGTTGATGGCACGCGCATCGAACGCCTGACGGATGCGCTCGACAGTGGCATCGTCAATCGCATCAGGCATCGAGGGTAAACCAGCACAAACCATATTAAATTGGACGCACCGTAACCCTTCGGCGTGTACCGCATCTAATGTGGATTCCACTGTCGGGCGAACGAAAGTTTTGGCAAAGATTCCAATGTCCATCATAGGCCACCTGTTACTGTGTCCAACCGTACCATTTCATTCTGCTCGACGGAACGGGCTACCGCCACCATCGCCCGCATAGCCGCAATACCGTCATCAATACTCGCGCCCTGCTGCGGAACACCATTTAGAATGGTATCGGCAAAACCCTCGATCTGCCGTTTGTAGGTATAGCCATCTTCGCCCAATGGACGATGATACTGCCCATCTTTGACCGAAAAACATTCGACTTCACTCGATTTATGAAACCACGGCAAGAATGTCTTGGCTTTGACAGAACCGTGTTCGCCATACACCTGAAAGCCCTCTTCCCAATCACCGCGCACGGCGATCACCAGATCGAGATGTCCGGCGCTGCCATCGGCAAAATCCAGCGAGATAAACCAGCAGTACGCGCCGAAGCGTTCGACCAACTTTGCGCGGACGCTGACAATTTCGCCACCCAGATAACGGGCGGTATCCACCAGATGACTGCCATGCGTCAGCATATAATAGCGTCTGCGGTCACTCTTAGGATCACCGGTGGGTCGTAACACCTGTTGGCTGGAAAGGATTAGCGGCTGCAAATTATCGGTCATGCTGTAGCGATACACCGAATCGCAGTACCATGCTTTCAACCCCATCAACTGACCGATTTCATCCTTAATAAAACGCTGCGCAAAGGCGATGCCGGGGTCAAAGCGTTTATTGTTACCCACCTGCAATACCAGGCCACTATCACCGACGCGCTGACGCAGGTGTTCGCATTCTTCGATACTCACGCCTAAGGGTTTTTCAACCAGCACGTGCTTACCAGCTTCGATTGCTTTTAGTGCCAGCGACACATGAAATTGGTCAGCCGTCGCAATAATAACTGCTTCAAGCTGGGGGTCAGCCAGCATATCGTCATAATCGGCATAAGTGCGCTGGGGACGGTGTATCGCATTCATCGCTTCCCGAAGATCATCCGCCCGGTCGCAAATCGCGTATAAGTCGGCATTATGCGCCTTGCGGCAGGCATCAAAATGCGCGGCCTGTGAAATCGGGCCGCATCCCAGCACTCCTATGCGTAAAAGTCGTTCGTCTTTTTTCATACACGTCCTTCCAATACCAATGCTGCTGCCCCGACCAAACCCGCATTATCACCCAGTTGGGCGGGTGCAATTTTGAGATTTTCCCAGTACGCAGGTATCGAATACTGTTGAATCGTCTCTCGAATAGGCGTAAATAGAAACTCTCCGAAATTGCTCACGCCACCGCCAATAACGATGATTTGCGGGTTAAACAGATGAACCAAATTGGTGACACCTAAGCCAATTATGCACCCCGCCCACTGGATGACATCGCGTGCTAGCACATCACCGTGTTTGGCGGCCTCACCGATCATGTGGCTGTCGATGCGCGTCAAATCACCTTGTACCCACTCGCTCATTTGTGAAGTCGTACCGCGTTCGATGCGTCCGCGGGCTTCTCTGGCGATGCCGGGTCCAGCCGCCCGATCTTGAATGGTGTGCGGCTGGTTACCCGTGAACATCAGCATAAAGCCGATTTCAGCGCCGATCCCATCTTGCCCCAGCAGTAATTTGCCATCGGTAATGATGCCGCTGCCTATACCCGTACTGATCGTCAGATAAATGATGTTCTGGTAACCACGCGCCGCGCCCTGTGCCGCTTCAGCCAATGCCGCCATATTGGCATCATTACCGACATAAACTGACACATGAAACGACGCTTGAAGCAGGCTGACAATCGGAATATTCTCACATTCCGGCAAATTTCCGGCTGAATAGATGATGCCGGTCACCGGATTTAATTGCCCCGGCACGCAAATGCCTATGCCAGTGACTTCGCTCCTGTCCAGCGGCATCACCGTGTCAATCAGGTTCTTGATGCGTTCAAGTACGGCGGGAAAACCTTGCTCGGCCTGTGTGGGTATTTCTTGGCGGGCAAGTAAATTTAATTCACGATCAAAACGGGCAGCACGGATGCGCGTCCCGCCTAAATCAACACTAATTATTTGTTTCATCATGAACAATCTTGAAATAAGAAATTTAGGCAAGCCACTTAGGGCGATTGTAGCATCGTTAAGAACAGGCATCAAACCAGAGACGGGGCAAGCAAGCACTCACTAAAGACTAAGTTCATCGTCTGCGAATCACCGTAAAATAAAAACAGAGGCCTAATTCTAAGTCTCTGTCATTAATCTAAGTTGATCTCAACATATCGCTTCCACGCATCCGGCCCGGTACCAATAGCGATTACCAGATAACTGGTGCGAGGGGTTTTGGGCTCCCACTTGAGCTTCATGCCCAGTTCATTCGGCAGCTTATCGCCCTTGCGATGATTGCAGTGATAGCAGGCGCAAGCAGTATTCGTCCACAGGTCTTTGCCGCCGCGCGACTTCGGGAAAACGTGGTCAACAGTGAAGTCATGCTTATTAAGGGGTTTGCCTTTGTGGAGCGATCCGGGCTGGGCACCACAGTAAATGCAAGTGTAGCCATCTCGCACCAAGACACCCTTGCGGCTCCAATGGGCCTGCCTGCGCGGCACATTGATATACGTGCGCAGCGCGATGACCGAGGGCACAGGAAACTGGTCGCGAATAGTTCTTAAAAAACTTCCGGATTGCTCAATAACGACGGCTTTACCAGCCAGCAACAGATTGATGGCACGCGGGACAGTAATGACCGCCAGCGGCTCCCAATTGCTGCCATTGAGCAGCAGTACCCGGTTATTTATAGCGAAACCGTTAGACACAAATCCACCTCAACAAAACTCTTTTGCGATGGGCATTGCCTTTGCGTTAATTTTCACACAATCTTGATTATAGCGCAAATTCGTTAACCGGAGGTTATAATTTCGCCCATCTGTTTTAACGGGGATGTAGATCATCAGGGGTAGTAAATAAAATAATTTTATCCATGTCTATCCACTTATAATCAATGGCTATTAAGGGGAGGGGAAGCCGAGCCAACACCCAATATTGCGCGAAGGCTTCCCCGCCAAACCGCTTATCAGTGGCGCGTTTAGTTCCACTGGTCAAAAATTTCAATCGGCATTACTGCCACCTGCCCCGATTATACCCACTTACACGGATTACAATAAATCTCAACCCAATTGTGGTTTGTAACTCTTAACGATACTGTTGGTTTGATGGTGCACCTGCAAAGGGATTTGGCAATCCGCCAATCCCAATAATCATGCTGTCCGGTATGGCTGAAACGACAGCTTAATGACCAATTTATCGGTGGCGACCGTGGAAGCCGCCACCATCTGAATGGCTACTTTACCAGCCGCAGGACGGGCTCCTGTCGGGCTGCCCGCGCACTGCGGTTTTCGATCTCACTAATGGTTTCTTGTGCTGTGAACACCAATTCTCGCAACCAACCCAACAATTCCCGCTTATCCAGCGTGGTCAATTCTTGAAGTTGGTCTTCGCTAGCGGCATCATGTAGGCCATCAAAGACCTCATAGACTGCTGCCAGCCCTGCATCGGTGAGGAGAAAATCAGGGTTTGAGTATTGTACTTGTAACATTTTTTACCTCGTCCCGGTTGACTTTCAAACTGACAAATAAAAAGGGCGTGGACTAGATTTTTCCAGTCTCACGCCCTTCGCAGGGAAACCACTATGTGGTAGGTGCTGTATCCCTTATGGATAGAGCCACCTTTCGTGAGACTGACGGTTAGGGTCACTACCGAACACTATCGGCGCATAGGCAATACCATTAGCGGCGATAGGCGCGTTGAACAGCCCCGTCATCAACGACAGGGTCGGACCGCATTGACGCGGTTTGCTATTCAGGCAGAGTTCGATATGACGCGCAGACATCGTTAAGCACCTCGCTCTACGACGGTATTATCCAGCATTGACTGGATACTTTCGCCGGTGATAAAGACCCGACGCATTCCGTCCGGTTTACTCACTTTGAGGTGTCCCTTGCGAATCAGGCGCTTAAGCGTACTCAGGCTAACGCCGAGCGCTTCCGCTGCTTCTTGTCTTGAATAAACTGATCCGTTTTCGATTCTTGGTTTAAGCAATACCATGCACACCTCTCCTTTCACAACGTTGTTGACAATAACACAGTTTTCAATGGTCGTCAAGAGATTGCAAGATCATTTTTGTGATTGTCTATAGATTTTAACAGGCCATCATGGTCACGCCTGCCAAATCTTTGAAACAGGCGACTTGTGATGAATATCATCCCAAAATGTGCCTCTCACCACTAAGCCGTTTGCATCAGGCCGGTTATGATTGGGACATAATCATCCAAGAGAAGACTTTGCAAGGCGGTTAGAAAATGTTCTCAACACAATCATTTCCTGTATATTCAGCACACACCCCTTCCCTACAAAGCGTCCCGCTACCAGATAACTTACCGAAGCCAGTTGCCAACTTCTTCGCTATTACACTGGGTAAGCAAGCGCCAATTATCCATTCGGCGGTTCTGAGTGGGCGTGGCACAATCCGTTTCAAAGGGGTAACTTTTGCAGCCCGGTGGCGCTTCACCCATCAAGCAGGCAGTGGCTATCACCATTACATAGAAGCTACCCTACTCGGCCAACCATTACTCAAGGTCAATGAATATTTTCTTGATGGGCATTCACGGCTTGAGCTGCCATTTGGGGTAGTTGAGAATGAGCCCAAAGTGGATATGGCTGCCAATTTAGGATTATGGGGCGAGTCGATTTGGCTGCCGTCTATTCTGGTAACCGACCCGCGTATTCGTTGGGAAGCGATTGACGATGAGACGGCGCGTTTGATCGTTCCGTTTAACGAAACGACCGACAGCTTTATCGCATCATTTGATCCACAAACCGGCCTTCTGCGCCAGCTTGAAGCCATGCGTTATCGTGAGCCAACTGACACTCAGAAAATTGGGTGGCGTAACGAAGTGCTGGACTGGCAACTCTTTCAAGGTATCCTCATCCCGCGCAGCGCGGCAGTACACTGGTTAGATGAGGCCACACCGTGGTTCACGTTAAATGTTGAAGAAGTCGTCTACAATGTCGATGTGGATGAGTATATTCATGAGAAGGGAATTTAGCCGATTGAGTAGATTGGTTTGCCAGTACCGGACACGCCCGGTCTTGACACTCTATATTGAATGCGTGCATAATCAACCACTGAAAAGCAATGACGGAGAACATGCGCGAACCGAGCGCCTACAGGGAGTTGAGGCTATAAATTGAGAGCCTCAGCAGGTTAGCAGTCGCGGAATTCGCTCCTGAGCTGAATGGTGAAGCATAGTTGCAAGTCACAAGACCCAAGTTGCAAATTTATTTTACTTGCAGCTTGTAACCTGAAACTTGTAACTGAGAGTAGCCATATCCGCCACATCCGGCGTAACAGGATTTACGAGTGGGTTGCCATTTGCAACCAACAAGGGTGGTACCGCGGGAGACTTCTAGCGCTCTCGTCCCTGACTATTTAAGGGATGAGGGCGTTTTTTATTTGGGTAGTCTACAGTCGAGAGTCATCAGTCTACAGTCAAAAGCATGATGATGAATATTGTAGAAAGGTCATCGCTGTGGGAGATTATAAAAAACTAGCTGTGTGGGGAAAATCACATCAATTTGCGCTGAATATTTATCAAGCAACAGCAAGTTTCCCTAAAGATGAACTTTACGGACTTACAAGCCAAATTAGACGCGCTTCAGTATCTATTGCATCTAATATCGCCGAAGGATCGGGGCGTGGAGGTGATCCTGAATTGATTCGTTTTTTACGAATAGCTGCCGGTTCAGCCCATGAGGCCGAATACCAACTTTTACTGGCACATGATCTTGGCTTTCTCTCTAGTGAGCGCTATCAACAACTTGAGCGCGAATCGATAGAGATAAAACGTATGCTATCTGGACTTATCCAAAATCTTGAATCACGTCGTATTTCATCATGACTGATGACTATCGACCGTAGACTGGAGACTATTCATGCTCGAACAATTGGAAAAACTGTATAAGGAAGCGCTGGCTGCGGCGGAGGGCACCACGGACGCGGAAGCACTGCGCGAATGGGAAAGCACCTACATCGGCAAAAAAGGCTCGGTGACGCTCATGCTGCGCAGTACCGGGCAGCTCCCGAAAGAAGACCGTGCCGCCTTCGGACAGCGCGCCAACGCCATCAAAGACTCGCTGGCGGAAGCATTCACCCAACGGGAAGAACTGGTGCAGCAGCAGGCACTGGCACAAGACCTCGAAGAAGGTCAGCTTGATGTTACCCTGCCCGGTCGCCCACATGCGACAGGTGGTCTGCATCCCAGCACCCAGACATTCCGCGAACTGTACCGCATCTGGGGCGACATGGGCTTTCTGGTCTACCGCAGCCGCGATGTTGAAACCGACGAGATGAACTTCAGCCTGCTCAATATTCCGGAGCATCACCCTGCCCGCGATATGCAGGACACATTCTATACGACTGAACCGAACGTCATCCTGCGGACGCACACATCACCCGGACAAATTCGTTCGATGCGTGAGTTGGGTAAGAACGGTACGCAGCCGGTTCGCGTCATCCTACCGGGCATGTGCTATCGCAACGAACAGGTGACGGCGCGCAGCGAGATGCAGTTCCACCAACTAGAAGGTGTGGTGGTCGGCAAGAACATCCGCATGAGCGACCTCAAAGGAACAGTCACCGAATTCGCCCGACGGATGTTCGGCAAGAATGCACGGATGCGCTTCCGTGCGTCGTACTTCCCGTTCACCGAGCCGAGTATGGAAATTGATGTGGAGTGCTTTCTGTGTCATGGCGAAGGCTGCAAGATGTGCAAATACAGCGGTTGGCTGGAAATCGCGGGTTCGGGCATGATGCATCCGGTGGTGCTGCGTAACGGTGGTTATGATCCGTCAGTGTGGAGTGGGTTCGCCTTTGGCATGGGGCCGGAGCGCATGACCATCCTCAAGCACGCCATCCGTGACATCCGTTACTTCTGGGGTAACGACCTGCGCTTCCTTGAGCAGTTCTAAAGGATAGGTTGAGCCAATTAGCTAGATATGGATTTTTACCACCTGAATGTAACGGGTGGTAAAGCCATTAGTCCTTTGATCGCTCATTTTCTAGCGGACACACTTGAACCGGCTTCAAGTACTTCGCCCTAAGACAACTTATCGTATGGAGAACTAACTCATGCAAGTACCTGTATCATGGCTCAAGACATTCGTAGATATTGATGTGCCTATCGAACTGTTGGCGGAGAAGTTGACACTCGCTGGATTGGAAGTGGCGGAAATCACCTACATCGGTGTACCGCAGGGATTCGTCGAGGGCATTCGTTGGCCCAAGTCCGAACACCTCATTTGGGATCGCAGCAAGCTGGTGCTGGGGGCAATCCACGAAGTTAAGCCACACCCTAACGCTGACCGTCTGGTGATGGCGATGGTCGATTACGGCGGCGCGGAACTGGAACAAACGGTGACGGGCGCTCCGAACCTATTTGAATACAAGGGCAAAGGTGTCCTCGAAAAACCGCTGTGGACAGCGTTTGCTCTGGAAGGCGCGGAAGTCTGGGATGGTCACAGCGACGAACCCAAGCGCATGATCCTCAAAGAGAAGCCGCTGCGGGGCATCCCCAACCGCTGTATGGTGTGTTCGGAAAAAGAACTGGGCATCACCGAGGAGCATGAGGGCATCCTGCTCATGGAAAATGATCAGGGATTTAAGGCGGGAACACCGCTGCAAGATGTACTCGGTGACATCATCCTGACGGTGGAACTAACCCCCAACCTCGCCCGCTGCTTTAGTATTCTGGGTGTCGCCCGTGAGGTAGCGGCTCTGCTGGATAAGCCGCTCAAGCTGCCGAGCTATGAGGCGGTAATGGAAGGCGCGGGCATCCAAGGTGAAGTCAGCATCAACATTCAAAATGCGGACTTGAACCCACGTTTTACACTGGCGCTGCTGCGGGGCACGAGCATCAACCCCTCACCCCAATGGATGCAGCGACGGTTGAAGGCGGTGGGTCAGCGCCCGATCAACAACATTGTGGATGTAACCAATTACATCACGTTTGAGATCGGGCAGCCGTTACATGCCTATGACTTCGACAAGCTGAAGGCGCGGGCGGGTGGCAAAGCACCGACGATCATCACACGGCTGGCGAAAGCGGGTGAAACGTTGGAAACGCTCGACGAGCAAAAGCGCACGTTGGACACACACAATATGCTGGTGTGTGATGTGCAGGGTTCGCTGGGCATCGGCGGCATCATCGGCGGAGCGGAAACCGAAATTAGCGACAGCACCACCAACGTTTTGTTGGAGGCGGCAAACTGGAACTTCATCAACGTCCGGCGAAGTATGCAGTCGCAGAAAATTTTCACAGATGCCGGTACGCGCTTCAGCCGGGGTGTACATCCCAGCCAAGCGATTCTGGGTGTGCAGCGCGGTATCGAACTGATGCGTCAAGGCGGCGGTGGACAGGTGGCGAAAGGCATCATTGATGCGTATCCGAAACCCGCGCCAGTCGTCACCGTGGATCTGCCGATCAGTGAAGTCAAACGGCTGCTAGGTATCGCGCTTTCGGCAGCAGAGTGCGCGGGATTCCTGAAACGGCAGGGGTTCACGGTGGATATTAAGGGTGAGAGCCTGCATGTCGTCACACCTGATAACCGGATGGATATTGGCAGCGAACCGGCTACCGGACAGGCTGATTTGATCGAGGAAATCGCCCGTATTTACGGTTACGATAACATCCCTGACACGCTGATTGAGGATGAGATGCCGCCGCAGTGGGAAAACACGGCGCTGGAACGTGAAGAAGAGGCGCGTGATGTGCTGGTGGCGCTCGGACTGCGCGAGAACATCAGCTACCGTTTCACCAGCGTGCTAGACGAAGCTAAACTTTCGCCCAGCGGCACAGCATCCAGTGAACCGCATGTCACACTGGCTAACCCGATGGATGCCGAGAAAAATGTGCTGCGACGAACGGTACTCATCAGCCTGCTGGATAACGCAGTCAACAACGCCCGCTATGCCGGCCGTCAGCTTACGTTTGAAATCGGCAACGTGTACCTGCCGCGAGAGGGTCAACAACTGCCGGATGAACCGCGCCGACTGGGTTTGCTGATGACCGGTGCGCGGGGCGTGAACAGTTGGGCAGGCGGCTCACCATCCGACAATATGGACTTCTTCGACCTGAAAGGTGTGGTCGAGGGTTTGCTGGCTGGCCTGCACATTGAGGGGGCGAGTTACGCGCGTTCGGAACACGCCAGTTTGCACCCCGGACGGTCGGCACAGTTGAGCGTGGGTGGCAAGGTCATCGGCAACTTCGGGGAATTGCATCCGTTGGTGGCGAGGACGTTTACGCTGACCGACGCGCCGGTACTGGTTGCCGAGTTCGATCTGGACGCGCTGCTTGACCAACTCAACCCGAATAATGAACTGGTTCCACTGCCGACTACTCCGCCCGTGTTGCAGGACATCGCGCTGGTGGTGAATGAGGAAATACCCGCAGCAAATGTCGAAGCGCTGATCATCAAGGCAGGTGGACATCTGCTGAAAGGGGCGACGCTGTTCGATGTGTATCGCGGTGATCCGATACCGGCGGGACACAAGAGCCTCGCCTACAGTTTGGTTTACCAGACGGACGATAAGACGCTGAAGGATGAAGAAGTCGCCAGCGTGCATAAGAAGATCGTCAAAGCGGCTGAACGCGAACTGGGCGCGAAGCTGCGGGCGTAATCCCAGAAAAACAAATCGCCAAGAACGCCAAGATTAAGCAGAGCAATACGGAGAGGTAGGCTAATGAGTTTGCCTCTTTTTATTGATTGGATTCGATGAAAGTGCAGTTCATGATCATTTCGCAGGTTTTATCTGAAAGGCAGAACGTCGGAAAATTCTGCAAATTCGTCCGATTCGGAATTGCATTTTGTGTCGTCGTCGTCGTCGGCGGCGACACAAATGTTGTAAATGTTGCAGTTATTATTTGTGGTTCATGCAAACGCTTGAGGGAGAACCGGCACAAAAAGCAGCAAATTTACAGAACATTTTTGTGCCAGATTTGCCAGCGGATGTTAAGGTGCGCGGGCGGCAGAAAACGGACGGACAGCCATCCGCCCCTACAAGTCGCCAGAGGATAGTATAGGACAGATCAGGGGCTTAAGGGTGACCATTTGGTCGGACATTTGGTCACTCTTAAGCGTGGTCGGCGCTAACCATTTTGAGGGAGTGGGATTGTTAAGCCGGTTGGTGGATGGTTGGTATTCGGTAGACATGGTTTGGGAAAACAAACGGAAGGCGGGGATTTGAAACGGGTAATCGTGGTGAAAACGTCAGTTAGAGAAGTACAAAGTTATGCTAGGCTGAAATTATCAACTTGGTCAATTTGAGTGCATCACCATGCCTAAAGTTTTCCGCCTGCTTGCCGCGCTGCTGCCTATATTTGTTATGGGTACATCCATCCACGCACAGGAAACAAACGCTACATCTGACGCAGGTTGGCCTGTCGAGGAACGCTGCCTCGGCGCGCCGACGAAACCGCCACAGGCTTGGAGCTACGATGGAACGATTTTGATGACGGGTTATGCAGGTATACATGGAGTTAATGCACAATGGGATACCCCGCGTGTACTGGCGCAATTGTCTGATAAAGATGTGTGGGGTGGCGCTGTGTCACCTGATGGGAAATGGTATGCAGTTCCACATGGGGAGGTTTTTCGGACACAAAGCAACAATGTGATCACCGACATAACCCAAATCTACGTCTATAGCTTGCTGGGCGATAATGAAAAGATCGTAATTGATTGGCCTCTTACAGAGTCTTATCAAATGACACATGCACAAATATATTGGCGTGGCAACAATGATTTTATTTTCCCGAATGATGTGGATACTTCATTAGTGAATCTCTTTTCAAAAAAGAAAGATGACTGGCCCGAACCGGGGTTCATATATGATGCCTATGAACAGTATCGCTCAAAATTTGCACCTGATTGGTCGCGAGCCATTTATACACAAGAGGATGACGAAACTGGCTATAGAGTGAGGATGCTATACGTGCTTCCATCAAATCATAGATTGGCAACATTATCAATTGAACCGCCCATTTCATGGATGCCTAGTTCATCAGAATTCATTGCAACTTTTATCGATAGAGAAGATACAATTCCTTCAAGCCAGTTGGTATTATTCGACCGAGAAGGCAACTTACTTGAAAAAATAGCAGACTCACAATTGAATAAGCAATTTGGTATATCGACACAGGGCTGGTCAAATGACAATCGATACTTTGCTTTCATCACGTTCGACTATTCAATATATGGGAATTACTCAAGAGATAATCGACTTTATATAGCCGATATGGAAGAACGTGTGGTGATTGATACCTGTAGAGCAATCGGAGAAGGACTAGCATGGTCACCCACAGGCGATCAATTGACATTTTTGGAGGTAGGCGAAGGTTTAAAGCGCATCCTGCTTTTAGATATGCAAAGCTACGATATATATGGTGTTGCTAATCACATTGTTGGATACGACTACCGAATCTATCAAGGTAACGATAGCGCTTCTGACAGAATTATGGGATGGCGGACGGATTGACGAAGTGAGAATGTGGGTAGAAACGACATTTAAGATGGTGTAAGTGCTTTCAAGCAGTGAGCCGTTTACGGGCGCGAATTTTCAACATGCTCATCAAATGATTCATGCGCGAAAATTCGTCGAGTTCGGTGCTTTCATCACCTCTCAGAACGCCGTTACGGTTGCGATCCAGTAAGTCGCGCAACCGCAGTTGCAAACGCTCCGATGGATGGAACTCGATAATTTGCTCAGGCGTTGGCGTTGAGGCCAAGAAATCAAGAATTTCATCAAAGAGTGTACCGGCTTCAAGTGTAGCCATCAGATGACCTCTCTATTCAACCCACACAATCAATTATACACAGGTTTGAGGCATAGCTGACAACAAAAAAGAGCAGTTCAACACCGCCCTTCCGAATGATTGATTTGATGACGTGCGCTTATTTACACCACATTAAACTCGTCTTCGGTGCTGACGCGCAGGACACCGGCGAGTTCATGACCGATGACCAGTGTATTGCCGTCAACCGTGAGTTGGATAGGGCCGTTGAAGGGGGCGCGTTCGACCAGATGCAAGCGTGTGCCGGGGATCAGGCCGAGTGTACCCAGATATTGCAGCTTGTCGGCATCGTGGGTGGCGAC
>JBBSBS010000154.1:0-13051 GCA_038251045.1 Aggregatilineales bacterium
CTGAAAATGGGCATCCAGCACATGGACGCTGTGAAACCGCGAGACACGATACGTTCGTAGTTCACCATCCCGCTTGCCGATCAAATACCAGATGCTGGATTTCGCCACCAGACTATACGGTTCTAAAACCCGTTCGCTGATCTCACCTTCATAATTCTCATAGCGCCCCTGTATGCAGAAATCTTCATATACTGCCCGCTGTAAATCAGGTCGTCTCCCTTGACAGTGTTGTTATAATTATAGCAAAAATGATTGAGAGAGACTCATGCGTGAATTAGCATCAGTGGGTGATTTTTGTCCAAATCCAGACTGTGAGGATTATGGCAAGCTGGAAGACAATCACATTATTCGTTATGGTCAGACCAAAAATGGAAGACAGCGCTTTCAATGCAAGACAGGTCATAAGACGTTTAATGAGCGTAAAGGGACAATGTTCTATAATCGCAAAACCGATGAAGAGGAAATTCTAGAGTGTCTGGCTCTGTTGGCTGAAAGTACACGGATAAGTAGTATTACTCGTGTTAAAGGCATCAAAGAAGATACGATCCTGTCGTTTTTACGAGAAGCAGCGCATCATGCCCAAGAAGTAGAAGTGATTTTGTTGAATGACTATGCAATCAGTCAGGTTCAGATTGATGGATTGTGGACCTATGTCGGACGAAAAGTTGCAAAAAACAGCGTGTAGAGGAAGATGAGGATGGAGAATACTGGCGTTGCACAGCTATCGAACCCGCCACCCGTTTACGAGTGGGACGGGGTATTGGACAAACAGAAACCACTGCAGCCATTGATTTGTGGCAACAAGTCAAACAGCGCGATGCTCATTGTGATAGTCCACCTCCTGTACTGTCAGATGGATGGGGCGGACATCGGGAGGCATTAGTCGAAGTCTACGGCAAAGTCCCAGCTTACACCGGACAGGGACGACCTCCGACGCGCAAACAACCGCTAGAGGGATGGCATTATACTCAAATGGTTAAACAACGTGATGCAACTGGGAATCTAATTGGCGTAAAGATACGAGTGATTTATGGCGATAAGACCACCTTGCAACGAACTGGAGATCGAACCGTGTATGTTGAACGGACTAATTTAACATCAAGACAGATGACGGGGCGTTTAGTTCGTAAAACATTAGGCTTTTCCAAACAAGTTGGGATGCTCAAAGCAGCTTGTATATGGGAGGATGTCGTGTATAACTTCACTCGTCCTGTTAAGACATTACGCATTGAGGTCTTCGAGGAGAGCAGACGTTGGATACAACGATCACCTGCTATGGCGGCTGGATTGACTGACCTTATCTGGGCTATTCGGGATGTGCTGATGAAGATTCCTGTCCCTACCAACACTATTTAGGGAGACGACCAGAAAATCGCATTCAGATAAAGTCACAAGACTCTATTCATTATTGATGCAGGCTTAACACTGAATTCAGCCATCTCTCATGCAAGGAGCTTAATCTAGTCAAAGTCTCATGCCCAATTATCAAGATTGGTTTAGCGGTTTCTGTATGGAGAGAAAATAATGCACAGCAATTATCCAAAGCGTGCGATGGTATTGGTCGCGGCGCTCGTTCTGGTAGCCATTGGTTTTGTCATAGGAACCACCGTAGTAAGTACGTCAGCAAGTTCGGTTTACATTGTCCCACAGCCGCAAGTAGCGCAGGTCCAAACTTCAACGCCTTCAACGGAAGGTGAACGCTATTTTTCGGAGATTTATAATCGTGTCAGTCCATCTGTTGTATCCATTAATGTAAGTGGCACGTCGCTTGATGGATCGCAGTTTGGGGCAAGTGGCACAGGCTTCGTTATCGACAAAGATGGGCACATTGTTACCAATGACCATGTTGTAGCGGACTCAAGCCAGATAGAGGTCAACTTCCTAGACGGAACAATTGTCAAAGGCGAAATCGTTGGTCTAGATCCCGACTCCGACCTTGCGGTCATCAAAGTGGATTTACCAGCCGCGCAATTGATCCCGATTACGTTTGGAGACTCCGACAAATTATTTATTGGTGAGAGCACGCTGGCAATTGGAAGCCCATTTAGTCAGCGATGGACTTTGACCACGGGTATCGTTAGTGCGCTAGGGCGCACCATTTCAGGACAAACAAGATACTCGGTTGGTTCCGTTATTCAAACCGATGCGGCGATTAACCCCGGCAACAGCGGCGGCCCGCTACTGAACCTTCAGGGTGAGGTTATCGGTGTCAACTCGCAAATATTGAGCGAGACTCGCAGCAATTCAGGTATCGGGTTCGCGATACCGAGCAATCTGGTAAAACGAGTGGCGGATATCCTGATCACCAAAGGCAGCGTGGATTATAGCTATCTGGGTATTCAGGGTGCATCCAATCTTGATTTAGCACTGATTGAAGCACTTAACATCCCGAATAATACGCGTGGTGTTGTAATTAGCCGCGTCGAACAAGGTGGACCAGCCGCACTCGCAGGTCTAAAGAGCGCTTCACAGCCAACCCTAATTAATGGCGAGAATGTGCCCACAAACGCTGACATTATCACCGCCATTGATGGTATCCAAATCACTGATATGAGCGGCTTAGTGTCATATCTAGCCATCAATACACAACCGGGGCAAAAGATTGACCTAACGGTGCTGCGAAATGGTCAACAAATAACCTTACCCGTTACACTTGACGCGCGCCCAGCTAATAATTAGCAGCCGCGTATCGTAAATTGCAAATCCCGGTTGGATCTTTATCAGCCGGGATTTTGATTCACAGTAAAAAATCTCAACTGATCGCAGAACAAAATGATATACTATGGTCGAGATATACATTACAACCGGACAACGTTATGAATGATTCAGAATGGATTAGCCTGCGCCATGCCGCCGAATTGCTGGGGGTACACCCGGCGACGGTACGAATCTGGGCAGATAATGGCGATTTACCTTCGCGGAGAACCACGGGCGGTCACCGGAGGTTCCGCAAGGCAGATGTGCTGCGTCACGCACAATCCACCAGCGAAGTAGAACCGCTAGAAGTGCAACTGATTATTCAGAATGCACTCGGTCATACACGAATGCAAGTGGGCGGCGGGGCAGTTACAAATTTAGGATGGTACGAAACACTATCCGAGATAACTCGAGATGAACTGCGCCAAGAGGGTATGCACACAATGGAAAATCTGCGTACTTATCTCGCCGCGGGCGCACCTGATGAACAATTGGGCACGGCAATAACAATTGGCAAGAATTACGCGATGCTGCTCAGTAAGCAAGAACTTAGTTTATCGGACGCGGTACGTGGATTTTTCTACTTTAGCGATTTTGTGGTTAATTCTGTTTTGAATTGGTCAGAGATTACCCCGCCCCACAACTCGACTTCTGATTGGAGTCACTTACTCCGGCAGGTTAATACATATATAAACAGTATTTTGCTTTCAATTATTGAATATTACGAAACAGAATGAGCGACGTCCCCTGGATTGCCTTGAGTTTAACAGGGCGAATCGGCAACAAAACCTTACAATCTCTGCTGTCTCATTTTGATGGTAATACGTCAGCCATATTACATGCAGACGCAAAAACATTGCGGCAGGTACACGGTGTAGGACCAAAGATTGCTGAAAGTATCCGGGCAATTGACCTAAAACGCGTTGAAACAGCCTTAGTTCACTGGCGGCAGTTAGGCATTCAGATTTGGACTATTCGCGATGCGAATTATCCGCCACAACTTAAATTACTAGATGATGCCCCGCCTACCCTTTTCCTCCGCGGTGACCAGACATTAAAGTTTGAAAAATGTGTCGCGATAGTTGGGACACGAAACCCGACTGACAGCACCCGAAATTATGCACAAAACCTTAGCACGTTATTGGTGGAACGTGGATATACAATTATCAGTGGCATGGCGCTGGGCATCGACTCGGCAGCGCACTATGGGGCAATTATTCATCCTGAGGGACGCACAGTCGCTGTACTGGGGAGTGGCGTGTTGAATGTTTATCCGCCTAACCACGAAAAATTGGCAGAAAAAATTATGTTGGCGGGTGTTGTATTGAGTGAGATTAACCCATCAGCTGCAACCAGTCCAAGCCAATTGGTGGCACGCAACCGGATTATCACGGGGCTGAGCGAGATGGTGATCGTGGTAGAAACAGCTGTGGATGGCGGAGCCATGCACGCGGCACGGTTTGCGGTACATCAGGGGCGACCGATCTATACAGTTGACAACCAATCAACCGGTAATCAGGCGTTGATTGCTTCCGGCGCAAAGATCATGCCTAGTGATTTGACTGAATTAGCATTTTAGCGCCCTACACGGCGTAAGATGCAACACGTATAATACAAGATGTAAAATTGATGTAGAGTCGTTTCAAGGCGGATCTAACCGTTCAATACTCTACGGGTAAGGAATTTTAAGGTATATGCTAGACAAATTAGCGGCTATTGAAGAACGTTATGACGAGCTTGAACGGCTGATGAGTGATCCTGAAGTCATGATGGATTATTCAAAGGTAGCTGAATACTCTAAGGAACGCTCCAGCCTTGAAGAAATAGTAAAACAGGCTAAAGACTATCGGCAGCAGATGCAGGAATTGGTCGATGCCAAATTGATGCTGGACGAAGAGAGCGACCCAGAACTGAGTACTATGGCAAAGGAAGAAGTGACTCACCTGACAGCTAGCACAGAAGCTTTGCAAGAAAAACTTGTCCGCCTTCTCCTGCCGAAAGACCCGCGTGACGACAAAAACGTCATCGTCGAAATACGTGCGGGCGCAGGCGGCGACGAGGCCGGATTGTTCGTGGCAGATTTATTCCGCATGTACAGCTATTATGCTCAGAACCAGGGTTGGAAAATCGAAGTCATTGACCAGAGCGAAACAGGTGTGGGTGGCATGAAACACATCACATTTGAAATTAAGGGAAAGGGTGCTTACAGTCGCCTGAAGTTTGAGAGTGGTGTACACCGTGTACAACGCGTGCCGGAAACCGAAGCTCAAGGCCGTATTCATACCAGTACCGTGACGGTTGCGGTGCTGGCTGAAGTTGATGAAGTCGATGTTGAACTACGCCCTGAAGACCTTCGTGAAGAATTTACCCGTGCAAGCGGTGCGGGTGGACAGCACGTGCAAAAGAACTCCACCGCAGTTCGGGTTGTGCATATTCCCAGCGGATTGGTCGTGGAAGTACAAGATGAGCGCAGTCAACTCCAAAATCGATTACGTGCCAAACAAATCCTTGCATCACGTCTGTATGACATGGAAATGGAAAAGCAGCGCTTGGTGCAAGAAGGTGAACGGCGGAGTCAGGTTGGAACCGGCGACCGTTCTGAAAAGATTCGCACCTATAATTATCCGCAGAACCGGGTAACCGACCATCGAGTAAACGTGAGCAGTTATAACTTACCAGCGGTTCTGGTGGGTGATCTTGATTTGTTTATTGACGAATTATCCACTCGCGAAATGGCTGATAAGCTGGCAGCCGGTGGCGAGATGGAAATTTAGCAAAGCTCTGGAGTTATCAGATGCATATTCCTGATAGCGACGACTCCGATTGGGGTCGTTTTTGTTGGCTGATTATTTAAGAGGAACTGGGCAAGCGGATGACTTACCCTGTTCGGACGGACAACAGGTGTTAGGTTCAACCCTTTTGTAAGTTACCTAGAACCAACCGCGACGGCTGTAGCGCTCTTCTTTCCAAGGATCAGCAGTATTCGAATAACCGTTGACTTCCCAAAAACCGGGCTTATCTACCGGACTGAACTCGATTGCGCGGACAAATTTCGCACTCTTCCAGAAATACAATTTCGGGACAAATGTCCGCATAGGGCCACCATGATCTGGCTCTAACATCTCGCCTTCAAATTTGTAGGCAAGCAGTACATCACTATCCATCATCGTTTCAAGCGGTGTATTAGTGGTATAGCCATAATCGCAGTGGGCAATGACAAAATTAGCAGTTGGCTTGACACCGAAAAGCTTGACGAAATCACTGAAAAGCACCCCTTCCCAATGAGTGTCGAATTTGCTCCAGCGCGTTACACAATGAATATCGGTTTTGACAGTAGTGGTGGGCAAATTAGTAAATTCATCCCACGACCAGCGCATTTCTTTTTCGACTTCACCGAACACCTTCAGATCCCAAGTCGTAGGGTCAAAGGTGGGATTTGGGCCATAAGTTAGAACCGGGAACTTTTGCGTCAGCGATTGACCCGGTGGTAAACGACCCTCGCTTTTAACTTGTGCTTCCTGTTTACGGCGATTGAGGAAATCCACAGCAACACCATCCTTAAGATTAAACCTAAATCTTACGAAATTGCCTTTACACCATGTATATATGTTGATTCTTGCTTATGCAAACGTAAAAAGCAAAGACAAACATGCCAAGGTATATAAATAGCTAGTAAATAGTCTATTATAACGCAAGGTTGTTTCAGTGAAGTTACAATTGGGCTAGGGAAAGAGAAAATAAACGCTTATGAATAAGGATTGGTCAACAGTTCGACCTGCAACTTCATCAAACCGAGGGTGATTTCGTCGCCGTGGCGCAGCGGATATGCTTCGTGAGGTTTCATCCATTCGCCATTAAGCTGTGTCCCATTGGCGCTGGCGTTGTCAATGATGGTAACACGGTCACCATCCAACTTAAAGTATAGGTGCTCACGGGAAACTCCCATTTCGGTACCCTTGAAGCCGCCCAAATCAATGTCGGGGTAAAAACCACTGTCAGCATTGGCTCGCCCAACAACGATAGTTCCGGCGAGATCGAACACCATCTGCATTTGAAAATCAACGAGGCGTAGCGCAATACGCCAAGGGCGTGGCATACCAAAATCAATGGCCTTAATTTCAGGGGTAGCGGCCAGTTGAAGATTATAATCTTGATCGAGTTTACGGGTTTCACCTGACATGGGTACGACTCCTACATGCAGAACTTTCATGCATACTTTATAGTACATCAAAAAAAGGGCATGAGTCCATTAAAAAGAGTTGTTATTCCTGTAAAGATACATAATTTCGTTAACCTTAAGTATCACTGATCGAACAATCGTCAAGTGTGTGTAATGCCCGGTTCTGCTTATAATAAGGGTGTATGACACAAAACGTTAGAAACGAGCAATTGATGGCAGCCCAAGTTATCGAAACTTTATTGGTAAGTGACAGCGGCAATAATCTGGTCAAAGGACTAGATGAAGCAATTTACCATGTGCAAACTGCAAATGAACCAGCGCAGGCGATGGAAATGCTGCGTGATGGAATATTTGACCTCATTCTGGTCGAAGACGCGTTGTTTGATAAAGATATTACACGCGCGATTAAAGAGATCAAGCGACGCGTTCCATTGGTTCCTGTGCTGGTGTTCTCCAAAAATGTGAATACGGCTTACCAGACCAGCCTGATGGAAGCAGGAGCCGACGATATACTGACTGCGAAACTTTCGGCGGAGGAGCTGCAACGAAGGTTGCGACTGGTACTCCGGCAGCGACGGCAAGCTCAAGCATTAGTACAACGGACTCAAAATTTACAATCGATCAACATATTAGCACGGCGAATGCACAGCGCTATTGAACCACTCGAACTTATTCAAGATACGCTGGATCGGGCAAGCAGCACCTTCAAGTTATACGGCATGGCAATTGTGCTGGCGGATGGCGAATCCTACCAAATGTATGCCGCGCGTGAAGGGAAAATGGGGCAAAACGGCTACTATGAAGATGTATTAAAGCTGGAACCCTATGACCCATTTCGGCGGGTAATGCAAAGCGGTATTGTACAGGTACTACAGAATATTGTAGCCGACCCCAATTATGTACCAATACCGAGTTTCCCCAGCCCAGAGTCTGCGATCATTCTTCCACTTACATTTCAGGATTATAAAGTGGGTGCGCTGGGTGTATTCGGAACGAGCCGTAACCCGCTGAACCCCGATGACCTACTCATTTATGAACTATTTGCGTCGCAATTCACCGTTGCGCTGAATAATGCCCAACATTATCACAACCAGCGCATCAGTGCAGAATCGAGCCAACACCTCCTCCAAGGATGGCAACGATTTAACGTTGTACATAACGACAATGACATCGCAGAAAGTCTACAACAAATTATTGGAGAAATTCCAAACGTCACACGGTCACTGGTTTGGATGTACAACAGCAATCCGAATGCAATGGAAAGTATCATCAAGGCCTCTCACGAGGATCTTCTAAAAGTGTTTCAACAGTTTGAGGCAAATGGACAACTGGCAGATTTGTTGCAAAGTCTTGATACACAGGGGATGAAGCCCAGCATTCTCCAGCTAAAGTCGGATCAGAAAGATCCATTGGCTCCCCTTTTCAGGGTATTGCAGAGTCAAGAAATGATGGTTGTTCCGATCATGGATTCGGCGCGGTTCATCGGTGGTATTGTCGCGAGTGTTGCCAACAGCAGCCAATATCGTAGTGAGGACAGTATTTATCTAGCAGCGGGCATCGCCCATGTCGCAGGGCTAGCAATTGAACGGGCTACATTAATTCAAGAGACGACCCAAAAGAGTGGGCGTTTGGAAACCCTTATTCGGGGCACATCACAGGGTATTTTCTTCCTGGATGATAACGGTTTAGTCGCATTCTGTAATCCCCAGTTCACAGAACTAACTGGCGTAAATCCTTCCGAGGTATTGGGGCAAACACCAGATGTTTTATTTGAACGTATCGCAGATAAGAGCAATAACCAGCCTCAAATCCTCACACAGTTGCGCGAAAGTGTTGAGCGGTTACTGAGCACCAACCCCGCAATACATGAAGAATATCCCATTGTTGAAATCAATTTGCTCAATCCTGTACGGGATATTGATGTCGAGTTCATGCAGATTGGTGACAACGAACGCGAATTTAACAGTTGGGCGGGTATGATCCGTGACAACGCGCGATATAAGCAATCATTTAGCGGTGAAAGCCTGCTGTTGGACATGATGTCAGAACGTATTCGTGTGCCATATGCACAGATACGGGGCATTATTTACACCTTACTTGAGCAGCACAGTCGATTCACTCACAGGGAGCGCACACATTTCCTCAAGCAATTGGAAGACAGTGTAGAGCGCATGGGGCATCTGTGGGACAATATTCTGGAAACCTACAATCTACAGGCATCAGGATTATCACTTAGTCCTGAACAAGTTGACTTGTATGAGGTAGTGCAACGCATCTTAGATAATCGGTCGTTTGCTGAATATCGTCGCCAAGTGCAAGTCGAAGCACCCGCCAATTTACCCTTAATTGAAATTGATGAACTGCGTGTTGAGCAAGCAATCAGCAACGTTCTGTACAACGCGGTGCATTTTTCGCCTAAAGGCACTGTCATTCGCATAAGAATGGCGGCACAGGGTGACAGCGTGCAATTTAGTATTCAGGATGAAGGCATCGGAATCCCGCAAGAACAACTGAGCCGGGTATTCGAGCCATTTTTCCAAGCAGCGAACAATACATCCGAAGAAGGCGTGGGATTAGGTCTTTATCTGGCACGCGAAGTTGTTACCCGGCACGGCGGTGATATGCAGGTAAAAAGCGAAGTGGGCAAAGGCACATCGGTGATTATGGCCTTCCCAATTGTCGCGAACACAGAAGTAAAAGTAATCTCCCGACCTGTCCAAGAAATTGCATCCCACAGTCCTGCCGCTATTACAGCACAACCCACAGAGAGAATCACCAGTGGGCGACGCGTATCCGAACGTCCGATGCAAACCATCATGATTATTCAGGGACGTTCTAAACTCATTGATCGATTGAACACGATGCTGATGGATGAGTATGAGGTTATCCCATACGATTCGGCAGAAGAAGCAATACGAGATTTGAATACGATCCGTCTCGACTTGATTTTCCTTGACACCAACTTACCTGATGCCAATGGGCTGGATATTTGCGAACGCATTTGCAAGCGAACCGAAGTACCCATTATCATGCTGGCAGACGAAGCATCTGAGGCGGAAAAGCTGCGAGCGCTCATGATAGGAGCCGATGATTATATTGCTAACCCGATTAGCGATGAGGAATTACGCGCTCGCATCAATGTGATATTTAAGCGCCGTCGTATACCAGACCGAACCCGCGAGCCGCTCGATCTGGGGAATCTCTATGTGGACTTCGCACGCCGTGAAGTATTCCTTAACAATAAGCCGCTCGAACTAACACGGATTGAATATGATTTACTGCATACATTAGCAGTTCATCAAGGACAAGTACTCACCCACAAGCAGTTACTGGAGAAAGTATGGGGGCCGGAATATCAAGCCGAAACCCAATACCTGTGGGTGAATGTGAGCCGTCTACGCAAGAAACTGGAACCTACACCGGATACACCGCGATACATTCATACGCAACCGGGCGTAGGGTATGTATTTCGTCCATCGTAATTATCAGATCAAGTTCAATATAGGAGAGATTTTGAAAACTCTTATTTTCCGTCTCGCTTTGGTCTTGATATTTTCAATTGCATTTTCCGCCAGAGTGTCGGCACAAAACAGCGACAATCCGTCGGTATTGAACAAACTACTTACAGATGGAGAACAAGAAGTAATCGTCGATAAGTTGCTGCAAAATGTTACGTTTGATAACAAAACCGATTGGGAAACGTCCAGTGACTCAACTTATGACTTGACGATAAAAAACGGTATCTATCACATGGGGTTAACAGGTAATCTTAGTCTTTGGGGAATAAACGACGATTCACAAGACGATACTGTTATTCAGGTAAATACCAACCAACTTTCAGCGAGTATAGAAAACGTCTACGGGGTCATGTGCCGTGCCAATATCAATAATAGTGGTGATGCTTATTATTTTGAGATCAGCGGCGACGGTTATTACTCAATTACCAAGATAAAGGGTGATTCAGCAACGCCACTGGTTGATTGGGATGAGTCGAAGGCAATTAATACCGGCAAGGCTGAGAACGAAATCACGGCTGTATGCGTCGGGGATTACCTAGCGATGTATGTGAATGATGTGCTGGTAGCTGAAACGAACGATGACACTTTTACAAAAGGTGTCACTGGATTGACTGCGGGCGCTTTTGCAGATGAAACAGATGTCTCGATTGAGATTGATAACGTGCGCATTTGGTCTGCAAGCCTGAGTAGTGATACGCCTACAGCAGCGCTCGCACCCGCAAAAATTGAACTCGCGGAGAGCTTAACCAGTTACGACAGCGAGTCCAAAGATGCAATTAAAGAACTTGAACAGTTAGGCATGATTCCGTCTGGATCAAGTCTGATTTTCGCCGAAAAATACGCCTATTTCACTGGGCAAGGAAGCTGGTTTACGCCGCTTGCTAGACGTGCCCCGCATAAAAACATTGTGATGGGTGGTGAACTCACATTCACTGTGGGAAGCACAAGCTCATACGAGACATGCAGCATGACAGGCCGCATCCAGACCAATGACCGAGGTACGGCAACAACTTATGTTGATGTCGGGATCGGAAACGACAGTGTCGCCTACATATTTGATGTGTTTTCCGAAGCCCAAGACGGGAAATTTGAATCAGGCATAACAAGGTTGAATCTAAGGATCCCACATCACATTTTGTTCATGCTTATTGATGATGTTGCCAACCTATACGTTGACGGCGAACTCGAAATTAGCAACTTTAAAGTTGCGGAACGCAGCGGGACTTATGGGATTGCGCTATATGGTGTGGGTCCTAAAGCGCGATGTGATGGTCGCAATCTGTGGGCCTACGCGATGCCCAATCTGCAACCCGGTGAATGTGCAGTGACGTCGAATCGCAATGCAAACAAACGTACTGGCCCGGGCACAACTTTCGACACTGCGGGTCAATTGATCGCTGGAGATGAAAGTATTGTCAGTGGGCAAACTAAGGCCAGTGATGGGAAAACATGGTGGCAATTAGAAGATGAGACTTGGGTAAGAGAAGATTTAGTGACAGCGAATGGAGATTGCGCCAACATCCCCATAATAAAGCCGTCATGAGGATTAACAGGCTAAAATCCAAATAAATAAATTTGTGCAGCGCCATATCCGTGTGTTAAGCTACGAGTGTGGCGCTTCTCATTTGAAGTATGCGTGATATTCGGTGCTCTTAACGCCTGTGATTGTGGGGGATGTTAGTCAGGTCAAGCGATGTTGGGATAAAGGCATGTACAAACGGTTCGCAAGTTTGTTGATCTGTTTTATTCTGGTGACAGGGTTCGTACAAGCACAAAGCTCATCGGCATCGGTCAACCTGAGTATCGAAGCGGGCTTTGATGGCACATTTCGTGAGCATGATTGGATCCCCCTGTACATTCGGGCAACTAATGATGGCGCATCAGTGGAAGGCCGTCTGGTCGTACGCCCCGAAACATCTTCCAATGCCGTTCGAGACTCCTACAGTCTGCCGATTAGCCTCGCCAACGGCGCATCGAAGTCCGTATTTTTATACATTACTGCCGAAAGTTTCGCTAGCGAAATCCGTGTTGAATTCATTACCAATGAAGGGGAAGTTGTAGCGGTCGAACCGGTGAGGATACGATCTGTACAACCTCGAGATCAAATTCATGTAGTAGTCACACAATCGACCAGCGGTGTGATCGATTTAAGCAGCGTACATGATGGTGGCTACAACGCTTTCCAAAGCAATTGGCGCATCGAAAATATTCCTGACCGTGCCGTAGCATTGAATGCTGTGGATATGCTCGTTTTCAGCGATGTGGACAGCGGAGCGTTGAGCAGCGGACAAAAGCAAGCGATTACGGATTGGGTCGCACAAGGTGGGCATTTACTGGTCACAGGAGGGGTCGATTGGCAAGGAACTGCGAGTGGACTCTCCGAACTATTACCCATTCAGCCAAAAAACAGCCTCACACTTGATGATCTCACTGCACTTGCCACGTGGCTGCGCTTTGGTGGCGATCCGCTCAAGCAACCAACTGTCGTAGCAACCGGAGATTTACGATCAGGCGCACGCGTGATAGCGACCACAGACGATAATGTTCCGTTACTAGCACGTCGCATTTTCGGCGCGGGTACGGTTGATTATCTGACAGCAAGCCCAAGCGCACTTCCATTACGGGGTTGGGGTGGCTTGGGCGAAATGTGGCTGGC
>JBBSBS010000155.1:0-13050 GCA_038251045.1 Aggregatilineales bacterium
ATCCGATTTAAGCACCAAATTCTCATTAACTGCGACCATTGATCCTTTAAGATCCTTAAAAATCTGTTTTGAACTAGCAATCAGGGTATTTTACCTTTCAAACACATAACGAAATTCTTGTTGATTGCTATTTAGATTCTATAATACACTGGATTAATTGTAATTATCATCACGGTCGAGGAGAAACAGATTGCTTTTGATTGCGCGTGCGCCCGTTCGTATTAGCTTTGGCGGAGGCGGTACAGACCTGCCCGCTTATTACAATCAATTTGGCGGTATGGTGGTCAATACCGCTATCAACCGCTACATTTACACATTCATCTCGGAAGGGGTCGGTGACGCGCTTCAAATCATGTCATCTGATTTCAGGATGTTTTATCGTTTAGAGGTGGGTGGTGAGTTCACGACTGATGGTGAACTGGGCTTGGCGAAGGCCGTGATGCGTGAGTTCGGCGCGGCGGAAGGGCTGGATGTCTTTCTGGCTTCACAGATTCCACCGGGGACGGGGTTAGGGGGTTCTGGTGCAGTGGCGGTGTCGATGATTACGGCACTGGCAGCGTGGCATGGGAAAACCCTCAATAAGATTGAAATTGCTGAGATGGCGTGCGACATCGGCATTAACAAGCTGCATCTACCCAGTGGTAAGCAAGATGAATATGGCGCGACGATGGGCGGGCTTAACCAGATTGTCTTTACAAAAGAGGGTACAACCGTAACGGCAGTTAGCCAGCCGCCGGGAGTATTGGATTTGTTCCAGCGGCGGTTAATGTTGTTTTACACGGGTAAGTCGCGTGATTCAGGTAAAATCCTGTCTGACCAATCCAAAGCCAGCCGCGAGCAAGATCCGGCTATGCTGGAACGGATGCACAAAATCAAAGCACTGGGATATGACATATTGGCAGCGCTTACTGAAGGACGGTTGGACGATTTCGGTGATTTACTGCATCAATCTTGGGTGCAAAAGCGCGGGGTCAACCGCGACATCAGCAATGACCAGATTGATGTTGCCTATGATGCGGCACGAACCAACGGCGCAATCGGGGGCAAAATCACAGGTGCAGGCGGCGGTGGTTTTATGATGCTTTACTGCCACGAAGATAAGCAGACTCAGGTGATGACTGCGCTGCAGGCACTCGGACTGGCGCGGATGGACTTCTGCTTCGATTTTCAGGGTACACAGGTGCTGCTCAACCCACGTTAAGATAGTGTGCGTGAGCGCGCAATGTGATGATTAATGATGTTCAGCGTGTATGATGTTACATGCGCGGTAAGCATTGGATTCTTTCTTAATGGAGGCAAGCGTTGTTTTGCCAGAATTCACATCAGGCAGACATTGAATAATTAGCACTTCAAATGAAGTCGGAAACATAATGAACGATAGACTACGATTCGGGATTGTTGGGGCGGGCGCTGCGGGTATGGCTGCGGCATGGGATCTGGTACGGGCGGGACATGAAGTTCGCCTGTACGAAGCCGAAGGCAATGTGGGCGGTCTGGCGGCTGGCTTTAAGGATGAGGGTTGGGAGTGGACGATGGAAAAGTTCTATCACCACTGGTTTGAAACGGATAAATCTATCCTTAAGCTGATCGACGAAATTGGCAAGCCGGATAAAGTATTGTTCCCCCGACCCAAGACAAGTTATTGGATTGATGGCAAAGTGTATCGTTCGGAGATGAATGCTTCAGCTTTATCGCTGCCATTGTCCTTTCCGGCGCTGATCCGGTTGGGATTAGCGGGTGTCTATCTGAAGTTTTTGACAAAGGATTGGCGTTCACTGGAGAAAGTTACTGCGGACAGTTGGATGCGGCGCTGGATGGGCGAAGAGGCCTATAACAAACTCTGGCGACCGCTTTTAATCGGCAAGTTTGCGGATCGGTTCCAGCAAGTGAACATGGCGTGGATGTGGGCGCGGATTTACACGCGCAGTTTGCGTTTGGGTATTTATGAAGGTGGGTTTCAGGCATTTCTGGAAGCGCTGGCTGAGGCGATTACATCAAAGGGGGCAGTCATCCACCTTAAATCTCCGGTTGAAGCGATTGGTACACAGGATGACAAGCCGACGTTGACAGTTAATGGACAGGTCGAGGTATTTGACCGTGTGATTAGCACGGCCTCACCGGGATTGATGCTGAAACTTGCGCCGACGCTCAAGGATACGCCGTACGGTAAACAGATTAGCGAGTTGAAAAGTATCGGCGCGTTGTGTGTCGTGCTGGCGCTGAAACAATCGCTGCTGACGGATGGCACTTATTGGCTGAATTTACCGGCAACCAGCGCGGATAAAAGCGCTAGCCAGTTTCCATTTTTGGCGTTGGTCGAACACACCAACTTCATGGATAAATCGCATTATGGTGGCGATGTATTGGTGTATTGCGGTGATTATGTGCCGACTGACCACGAGTATTTTAAGATGACTGAAGACGAGTTGGTCGAGCGCTTTTTGCCAGCGCTGATGAAGGTCAATCCGGCTTTCAACCGTGATTGGATACGCAAGTCGTGGGTATGGCGCGCGCCGTATGCTCAGCCGATTCCATTTGTGAACCACAGCCAGCATATTCCGGCGTTGAAGACTCCGCTTCCCGGTGTGTTCTGGGCCAGTATGAGTCAAGTTTATCCGTGGGATCGCGGTACGAATTACGCGGTTGAAATTGGGCAGAAGGTGGCGCGCGAGGCACTTTCATGACGCATTAAGGCAAGGTAATTTGTTTTGAAATCGAACTCTCCATCCTGTACACGGTGTGAATGATGGGGAGTTTTATTTTGGATTTATAGTATAGATGAATTGTGTAAATTGAGGAGTTTGCAAGGTCGGGTCAATACAGTATAACAGCGTTGACCGGATGGCTCACGGACGGTTTAGGCAGGTTAATCGTTATTATCTTACCTACGACCTCATGTTACACTAATGTATACTGCTGCTCAAACGAGCCATATTTTAACTGGTTTATCAATTTCCGAAATGAAGACTCAGTAAGAGGGAATGCATGAAGATCATTGTCGCTGGAACTGGATTTGTGGGGTTGACCCACGCCGCTGTACTTTCTGAATATGGGCATGAAGTTTATGCTTACGATATTGACGAAAAGAAACTGGACGCATATCGTTCGGCAGATGCAGCGCGTATCGGTCACTATGTCAGCGAACCGGGTTTACCGGCTATTATCGCCGAGAATATCAACCGCTATCTGTTTTTCGTCAACAACATTGAAGATATTGTGGATGGCACGGATGCAATCTTCCTGTGCTTGCCCACGCCACCGCGCCCGAATGGGTCATCAGACTTGAGCTTTTACTTCAAGGCGCTGGAACAAATCGCGCCGATGCTGGCGAAGCGCGCGGATAAGCGCCGCATTGTACTCATCAACAAGAGTACGGTTCCGGTGGGTACGGCTCGCCAGCTTGAAACCAAGCTCAAAGAACACGGCGTGCCGAATTTTGGTATTGCTTCAAATCCGGAGTTCTTGCCGGAAGGTGATGCGGTGGAGAAATCGCGCCGTCCTGACCGTGTGGTTATCGGTGGTGATACCGAAGAAGACCTGCGCATTATGCGACGGATTTATTCACAGTTCACCAATCATGTCCGTATCGCTTACATCGAAACGACACCGGAGACTGCCGAGGCCATCAAGTATGTGGCGAACACGCTGCTGTTGACCTATGTTTCGTTCTGGAACGGGGTTGGGGCGCGGTTGGGCGAGGCATTCCCCAACGTTCAGATGGAAGACCTTAAGCGCGGCGTGACGGCTGATAACCGTATCAGTAAGTGGGGATCGTATGTATCCAACGGTGCAGGCGGTTCATGTTTTGGCAAGGATATCCAATCGCTGATTTATCAATTTAAGTCCAACAGCCAAGCAACGGCGCTGCTGGAGTCGGTATACGAGATTAATGAGTATCAAAAGACCTATCTGCTTGACCGCGCGGTAGAAGAAGCAGGGGCAAGCTTTAACCACAAGACAGTTTCGGTGCTCGGTTTGTCCTTCAAGCAGCGCACCAATGATATGCGCGATTCATCATCACTGAAGGTGGTGGAGTCCCTGTTGGCGCGTGGAGTTAAGGAAGTACGGGCATATGATCCGCTGGCGGTAGAGGAAGCCAAGCGTTACTTTAATCCAGATAAGAATCATCTGTTCGAGAAAGTGACGTACCACGACTCGGTTAAAGATGCGTTGACGGGCAGCGACATGGTGTTTATTTCTACCGACTGGGAAGAGTTTCGCGGGTTGTCACGGACGATTGAACAGGCTGTTAAGCCGCCGTTCCTCATCATGGATGGTCGGCGCATGATCCCTGATTACAATGAACTGGTTGCGCGGGGCTACAGTTACATTGCTGTTGGCTCACCACATATGAAAGCCAACTCATAGGTTAAGTGCTGCTGGAAATGACTAAAGGCTATCTCATGCGAGATGGCCTTTTTCTTTTATGGATGTGGTTATTGGCGTAAGGTATCCTGTGGTTAAGTCGGATGAGGACATCGACTTTATACGGCTTTAGACCGAGGATTCGGTATTCATTTGTGTCCCGCGCATTTGAGGGGTGAGGTTATGATGCCGCTGGCGTACCTGCCAGACGCGCATCGCCGCTTCGATCTGGATGCGAATGTCCATTTTTGATTCGCCCCGTTCACGGTCGGGGAAGTAGATGGGGATTTCAGCGAGGCGGAAGCCCAGACGACTGGTGACATAAGCCATCTCGACCTGAAAAACATACCCATTAGAACGGATGCGATTGAGGTCAAGGCCGATGAGCGTGTTACGCCGCCAGATGCGATATCCACCGGTTGCATCGCGTACCGGGATGCCGAGGATGGTCGGCGTATAGACACGGTTAGCGAACCATGTCAGCATCTTGCGATAGAAACTCCAATTTTCATCGACGCTGCCGCCTTTGGCAAAACGTGACCCAAGCACGAGATCATAATTTTCGATGGCTTTTAGAAACTCAGGGATGTATTTCGGTTGGTGCGAGAAATCGCAATCCATCTGGATAATGTAATCGGCATCCATCTCAAGGGCTTGTTTGAAGCCGGCGATGTAAGCCTGCCCCAAGCCATTTTTTTCCTTGCGATGCAAAACGGTCACATTGGAATAGCGCGCTGCAAAGTCATCGGCAATGGTTCCAGTGCCATCCGGTGAATTATCATCGACCACAAGAACGTGGAGGTTGTCCAGTTTTAATGCGAACAGTGCCTCGATCATCTGAGGTAGATTTTCTTTTTCGTTATAGGTTGGCAGGACGACGACGGTCTTAAGCATAGCGATCTCCACAAGATGATAGAAACACGTAACCGCTTACTGTGCAGCTTTTCTTAAGTATACAACTAGCTTTGAACAGAAATGTTCTGTTGTCAATGAGTAGTCGTGAGCAGTAAATTTGGAAGCAGGTATGCTAAACTTAGCACCGCTTTCCTTGCACTTTCACAAAATTGAGCGTAGGCGATTAAAGGAATACAGTTGGGAAAATTGCTAACTCTTGAATCCGCAATGGCAGACCGGGCAAAAATGCGTGACAGCGGCGAAAGGCTGGTGTTCACCAACGGGCACTTTGACCTGCTGCACGTCGGGCATCTGGATTATCTGGAAAAAGCGCGGGCATTGGGCGATGCACTGTTCCTCGGCCTGAACGGTGACGCGAGCACAACCCGCTTGAAAGGTGTCGGACGACCGCTTGTGCCCGCCTTGGAACGGGCGCGGCTGTTGGCGGCGTTGATTCCAGTCAGCGGGGTGATTATCTTTGAGGCAGATACGGCGGATGATTTGATACAGGCGCTGCAACCGGACATTTATGTTAAAGGTGGCGATTATGCCAATAAGGTGCTGCCGGAACGACCAACCGTCGAAGCTTACGGTGGGCGAGTAGCGCTGATTGATTATTTGCCAGATCACAGCACATCGGCCTTAATTCGAGCAATTAAGGCGCTGCCAGACTAAACGATTTTTAGGCGTTAATATCCCACTCAGCGTTGAACTGTGCCAAATATTCCAGCATAAAAGCATGGCGACGTTCGGCTAATTCGCGGGCGGTAGGGGTGTTCAGACGGTCTTTGAGCAGCAGTAGTTTTTCGTGGAAGTGGTTGATGGTCGTGCCGGTGCTGGTTTTGTAATGCTCAAAGCTGGTATGGAGGACGGGTGCGGCATCGGGGTTGTGCATTTCGCGCCCTTTTGCGCCGCCGTAGGCAAATGCCCGCGCGATACCGATTGCGCCAATGGCATCCAAGCGATCTGCGTCCTGCACCACCTGACCTTCATGCGAAAGTTTGGCGGCCTCCACCGACGCACCCTTGAACGATAGATTGGCGATGATGTCACAGACGTGGCTGATAACGGCTTCATCAATACTTAAACTTTGCAGCCATTCACGGGCGAGGCGCGGGCCAACGCTTTCATCACCCGCATGAAACTTCCAATCGCCGATGTCATGCAGCAGCGCGGCGAGTTGAACAACATCACTCTCCACGCCCTCATGAGCGGCGATATACAGGCTGGTTTGCCAGACGCGATAGATATGCCACCAATCATGTCCGCTGCTTTCGCCCTGCATTTGGGCGCGGACATGGTCGGCGGTACGGGTGATAATGTCGGTGTGAGGTTCTATGATGCGCTCCGTTAGCTAGTTGCAGGTTGAAGGCGGACAACCGGAATTTTGCGTGTGGTGCGATTTTCATATTCAATGAAACCGGGACCCATAGCTTTGAAAAGCTCATACAGTTGATCACGTTCTTCGCCAGATGCGATGACAGCCTTGACATCAATTTTGCTGCCATCAATTAGGATGCTCGCCTGTGGATTGCTTTGGAGATTGGTAAGCCACGTGGGATTTTTATCCGCACCACCAGCCGAGGCAGCAATGAGGTATTCGTTATTTTGGTGGGTGAAGACAACCGGAGTCGTGCGCAGCTTACCTGTTTTTCGTCCGGTGGTTGTGAGCATCAGCACCGAATTGCCGCCCATCTTTCCCCAAATTTTGCCGCCGCTAATACGATAGAGAAAAACATGAATACCGGTGAAAATTCTAATCAAACGGTTTTGGAATGAGGATGCCATAATAATCTGTCTCCAATATTGAGCTTATATGCTGCGGATGCTGTATACAGAGGCCATAAAAATTTTGATCACTTGGTGTGTCAGGATACAATCTATCATCTCATTATAAGATTGGTGTAGGAGGTTGCTGATGGTTACACTCGAAAAGCAGTCTGCACCCGATGCAATACATATTTCGCAGCAGTCCGAAATTGCTGTTCAAAATCCGGTGACGGGTGCTGTGATTGGTACCGTTCCTGTATTGACCGCTGGCGCGGTGCGTCAAGCGGCTGACCGTGCCCGTCTTGCCCAACCGGAATGGGAGGCACGCGGCGTAAAAGCACGCTTGGCGCTGCTGCGAAAATGGGCGGACATGCTGTGGGATGACCAGAAAAATGCGGTGGCAGTTATCCGGCGCGAAACCGGTAAGACCGAGTTGGGCGCGTGGGAAGAAGTGGCGGTCATCGACACGCTGGTGAGCTATTTGCGTAAGCATGCAGCAGGTATATTGCGACCTCAAACACGGCGTTCAGCTATTCCGGTGCGGCATACAGCGCGGGTTTATTACAAGCCGCATGGTGTAGCCGGATTCATCACGCCGTGGAATTACCCGCTGAACAATGCCTTCATTGATCTTGTTCCGGCGATGGTGGCAGGCAATACGATATTGCTGAAGCCGAGTGAGATCACGCCATTTACGGCTATCTACGCAGTCGAGTTGATGTACAAAGCAGGCATACCAAAGGATGTGATTCAGGTCGTCACTGGCATGGGGGCTACCGGTTCGGCGCTGGTGGATGTGGTGGATTACATCTCATTCACTGGCAGTACGGTGACCGGCAAGAAGATCGCGGTCAAGGCGGCTGAACGGTTGATTCCGTGCAGCCTTGAATTGGGTGGGAAAGACCCGATGATCGTCCTGAATGATGCCGATGTCGATATGGCGGCAACTGAAACGCTAGTGGGTGCAGCCAGTGAAAATGCAGGGCAGGTTTGCATCAGCACCGAGCGGGTGTATGTCGAAGATGGCATCTATGACCGTTATATCGAGCGCATTAAGTATTACGCCAGCCAATTGAAGATTGGTTCGGGTGATGGGACGGATATTCATATTGGCAGCCTGACGAATGAGCGCGAATTACTGCGTGCCGAGGCGCAGGTGGAAGATGCGCTGGCGAAGGGCGCACATCTTATCTACGGCGGCAAACGCCGTCCTGATCTAGGGCCGTTGTTTTATGTGCCTGCTATCCTTACGAATGTTAATCATGACATGGATGTGATGCGCGAAGAAACATTCGGCCCGATTGTTCCGATTATGCGGGTGAAGGATGCCGACGAGGCCATCCGGCTGGCGAATGATTCCGAATATGGACTGTCTGCCGCTATCCTGACCAAGGATTTAAAGCGCGGCGAACAATTGGCGACTCGTATCCAGAGTGGAGATGTGCATATTAATACGACCCATTGGATATTTGGTACACCGGGACTGCCGATGGGCGGTGTCAAGAACAGCGGCTTAGGACGGCGTAATGGGCCGGAAGGGCTGCTGCGATTCGTGAAGCCGCAGTCGATCTTGATTGATAACCTGCTGCTGCAAAAGCCAACGTTGGCGCGGGTAGACGGATTTATGCTGAAAGGGGCGCTTTTGTTACGCCGCATTCGTCGTGCTTTTCCATTTCTGCCGCTGGAATGATGAACGGATTTATCCTCTGGCTTCAAGGCCACCGTTATCTGGTGATCGTGATTATTGGCCTATTATTCGTGATTACGGCAGGCATCACCATCATTGGATATATGGCTCGTTGATGGGCTGTAAGCGAGCAGCACATGGCAGATGATCCTATCCATTATTTGACTCCGGGCGAAATTTACGCGGTGGCGGAAGCGGTTACGGGTGCGCCGATGCTGGCACGCGAAGCGCATCTGGTACGGTCGGCGGCAGCTCGCCCGATGCTGCGCGCCTTTGGGACAGAAGCCTATCCGACGCTGATGGAAAAGGCAGCAGCGATTATGCATTCGCTGGCGGCGCATCATTTGTTCTGGGACGGCAATAAGCGCACGGCGACGCAGGCAACGATATTGTTTCTGGAACGCAACGGATACAAACCGACTTGGGATGCGATGACGGTATATGACTTCGTGCTGGAAATCGCCCAAGATAAACAGGATGTGCCGGCAATTGCTGAATGGTTGGCGGCGCACACCGCGCCGATTGATGAAGGATAGTGAGTCGCAAGGTGTTTTGGTACAAAATAGGATTGTGACTGAGTGATAGGAGATGGCAGATCGAAAACGTGAAGCATACAGTTTTGTATCAATACCGCCATTTGCAATCGACCAGCGCCATAATAAGATGTGCCATGCTTATTATGATGAAGTTGGCACCTGTAACAAAAGAAAAAATATGACCGCGTTAGACCCCACATTTGCTAACCTTCAAGCCATTATCGAGGCTGTTAATCAGGCTGACTCGCCGCTGGATGTTGTCCAACAAGTGGCGGATTGGTTAGGCAGCGCATTTGGAAACACGACTATAGCTGTATTGAATCTGGAAAACGCGGATTTGAAACTGTATGCCAGTCAGGATTTTGTGCCGCATGATTCGCTAAATCAGTGGCTGCGTTCGGCTGACTCATGGTTGGATTGGCAGGGTTGGAGTGTGCCGCGATGGCACACAGCGAACGCGCCTGTATCTAATCTGATGCTGGCAGAGCAAGGGCTTTTGCTGCCGTTACGGTATGCCGAGTCGGTGCGCGGCATGATCTGGTTGGCGGTTCATCCAGACACCCCTGACCTCTCAACTTCGATTTTATTGGCGGGGTTGTTAGCGGCGCGCCTTGATTACCTGAAAACCAGTTCCGGTTGGAACACACTGGTTGATAAGTTGAATGATTTTAGCCGGGCGCTGGTGCAAAAAGATGGACCGGATGATATTTGGGCGGCGATGGAAGATCGCGTGGCAGAATTATTCGATGCGACTTCGTTTTTCATCGGCTTGTATGATCCGGCAAGCGCGCTGATGCGTATTCCGGTAGCTGTGGAAGATGGCTTTTTGATGACGGTCGAACCGATGCCTTTGCAGGGGGTGAGTAAGGCCGTCATCACGCAGGGAAGCCCGCTGTACTTCCGTAATTTACTGATGGAACAAGATCGGCTGGCAGGTTATAACACTGAATTGACGGCGGATGAACCGGGCAGCGGGATGCGTTCATGGTTGGGCGTACCGCTGCGCAGCCGGACGAACGAGGTCATTGGCCTGATTAGTGTGCAAAGTGAACTCCCGCAGCATTTCAGCGATTCAGATCTGGCGCTGTTGATGTTAATCGCCCTTCAAATCGGGCAGACAGTAGAAAATCAGCGTTTGCTGGGGGCGGAACAAGACCGGCGGCGGACTGCCAGCACCTTGATTGAAGTCGGGCAGGTAGTGAGTTCTACGCTTGATCCGAATGCTGTGCTTGACCGCATCCTCGAACCCTTGCACCGGTTGATTGAATATGATCGGGCATCGATTATGCTGCCCAGTGCGGGCGCACCGGACGGCAACCGGATGACCGTCGCTTCCAGTCAGGGTGTGGATGCGTTGTCACGCGGGCACGAGATGTTACTGTTGGACGAAAGCCCCGGACGCTATGCCATACTTTCCGCACAGCCGATGGTCGTGCCGGATATGCAGGCGCTCATCACACAGGGACGAGTCTCGCGGAGTGATGCGCCAGCAACCCGTTCATGGTTGGGTGCGCCGATGGTGACGCAGGGGCGGGTCATCGGGTTAATTGTGCTAGAGAAATTCGAGCCGAATTTTTATACACAGGATCAGGCCAGTACGGTATTCGCGCTGGCACGGCAGGCGGGTATCGCCGTAGAGAATGCGCGTTTATATGAGCAGACGATGGAGGCGAACCGTCTGAAAAGTGAGTTCTTGGCAAATATGAGCCATGAACTGCGCACACCGTTGAACGCCATCATCGGCTACAGCGAGTTATTGATGAGTCAGGTTTATGGCGAACTGAACGCCAAACAGTATGACCGCGTGGCACGGGTGGTTAGCGGTGGTAAGCATCTGCTGGAAATGATTAATGGGGTGCTTGATCTTTCACGGATTGAGGCCGGACAAATGGATTTGATACTGGCTCCGGTCGCAATGGAAGATGTTATTTATGACGCGATGACTGATCTTACACCGCAGGTTGAGGCCAAAAATCTAAAGCTGACGGTTAACATCCAACAAGGTCTGCCACTCATACAGGGGGATGCCCAACGTATTCGCCAGATCGTTACCAATTTGATGGATAACGCAGTGAAGTTCACCTTGGAGGGTGAAGTGCGGGTGGACGCGATGAGCGTAACTGTATGGGGTAATGAGAGTGTAGCGGGGCATATGATCCCCGATGAAATCAAAATTGCTGATGGGAACTGGTTGGTACTGACGGTAATGGACACCGGCATTGGCATCGCGAAAGAAGATCAAGGGTATATCTTCGAGGCATTCCGGCAGGTCGATAGTTCGAGTGTGCGTAAGTTTGAGGGGTCGGGTTTGGGGTTGGCGATTACGATGCAGTTGACCCGTATTCATCAAGGGGTGATGTGGGTTGAAAGTGAAATGGATAAAGGCAGTACCTTTATTGTGATGCTGCCGGTACGATCGCAGGTTGCTTTCCAACCGTTGCTGGAAACGGCAGACCCGACCCGCCCAACTATTCTGCTGGTGGGTGATGACCCTGATGCGTTGGAAGTCATGCAGGATACGTTGAGCAATGGTGCTTTTCAAGTGATGGCGACGACCAACCCGCAGCAGGGATTAGAAGTAGCGCGGCGGCTACGCCCTGCCGTGATTATTGTAGACATCAATCAGCAGGGGACAAACGCTGGTGAATTATTGTATGAACTCAAGGCTGATCCGTTAACGGCTTTCGTTCCGGTGGTGATGATTTCAGCTACACAACAATCCACCGAGTCGCCGCAAGATTGGGCAGCTGAGTACCTGATGAAGCCGATCACCCGCGAGTCGCTGCTGGGGTCGTTGGAACGGTTGGGAATTGGATAGCGTTTTTCATAACTCCGTTTAGAAACAACTTTTCATCGGTTGTGTCGGTTATGTCATTTCTGCCGCTGAAATGACAGGCGGGAATGAGGGGGCGAGCCGCTGAATTGACATTTTGATGCCGCGACACGCCCGGTTGAAACCGCTGAAATGACACTCCTGCCGCGAATGGCTCCCGTGTGTCTGCCGCCTGCCAATAGTGTCTGTGCAGCCGCGACTGTGAGGTAAATATCCGCCGAAAATGCAATGTAAATGCATTTTGAACCGCAAAGACGCAGAGAAAATACAGAGCGTTTTTAACACACAGACTCCAACGCAGCGTGACAGGACGATAAAAACATCGTACTCGAAAACGATGGCTTAAGGGTGACATTTTGGTAACTTTTAAGCGGTGAAGTTATTAACTGTAATGAGAGAGAAAGTATGTTAAGACGGTAGGGGAATGGTTAGGAAATGGTAGGCAGGTCTTTATATCCTTAAAACCGAAGATGATATGGCTTTATTCTGGAGGAACTGTTCTATGCTCTACAGTATAAATATAAGCGGGGGCATCAAGTTTTAGCCTAACTCGTTTTTCAAAAGCTTCGCCCATTGTCAAATCTTTTTGAATAACTTCCATTATTCTCCCTTCAACCTTTTTGACGACATTCCAAATTTTAAGATCGGCAGCGGCGACAGCAATTGATCCGATTTTTGTAGTGGGTGATGATCAAAGTCAAGTATGAGGCATATAAAACGGGGTTATCACGAGTTATTTAGTTCAGTTAATCAACACGCTTTCAAGATATAATTCTCGCATCCTAGAGTTTATTTGGTGACGAAATATGTTATCCAAAATATTGGTAACTACTCAGGTGGGAAAAAGTACCAAAAAAGATAAAAAAGAGCTAGAGTCATAAGGATGAAACCCACAGAGAAGCGGTTAAGCAAAGAACAACTACAAGGGCTAGAAAAAGCCGACTTGGTAGATTTGGTTGTGGCAA
>JBBSBS010000156.1:0-13006 GCA_038251045.1 Aggregatilineales bacterium
ATTGGTTTTGCGTCTGCACAGGATGCTACTCCCATTCCCGGTTCGGGACTGGTTACCGGCCCGATGGAGGGCGAAGCTACAAGTTTGAACGGTGCGGGTGCGACTTTCCCAGCAGTTTTATACACCACATGGTTTAGTGATTATGCAACATTGACCAATGTTGAAGTCAATTATCAGGCCATTGGTTCCGGCGGCGGTATCAAGGGCGTGACCGATGGCACTGTCGACTTCGGCGCTTCGGACGCCCCCATGAATGACAAGCAGTTGGCTGATGCTGCGGCAACCTGCGGCGGCGACATCCTGCACATTGCGACCGCTTTGGGCGGCGTGGTTGTGACCTACAACATCCCTGAATTGGTGGATGCCGGTGAAGCCCTGAAGTTCACCCCCGAAACACTGACTGCCATTTTCATGGGACAGATCACCAACTGGAAAGACGAAAAGTTGGTTGCGGATAACCCACAACTCGCCGAAATCGATCAACCCATTGCGGTTGTACATCGTTCGGATGGTTCCGGTACAAGCAACATTTTTACCAGCTACTTGGCTGCTGTGAGCGAAGAATGGAAAGCCAACGTTGGTGCAGGCACTTCGGTCAACTGGCCGACCGGTATTGGTCAAAAGGGTAACTCTGGTATCGCTGGCGCGATCAAGGGCGTACCGTACGCACTGGGTTATGTCGAACTGGCCTACGCTGAACAGAACCAACTGCCCGAAGCCCTGATCAAGAACGCGGCTGGTAACTTCGTTGGTGCAACCGGCGAGTCTGTAACATTGGCGGCCGCTGGCGTGACTATTCCTGAAGACATGCGCATCATGATCGTCAACGGCGAAGGTGATGGCACCTACCCGATCGCTGGCTTCACATGGATCCTGGTTTGCTCGAACCAGACCGACGCTGCCAAGGCTACCTCCCTGACCCGTATGCTGTGGTGGGCCACCCACGACGGACAGGCGTACCACTTGGATCTGGGTTACTCGCCCCTTCCAGATGCTGCAATTGAAGCTGACGTTGCTCAAATCGAAAAGATCATGATTGACGGCAAACCGGCTCTTCCTGAAGAACTTATGACCATGGCTATGGGTCAGTAAACCGTCGCATTTTGTATCGCGATCAAGTAATATGGCAGGGGACTCACCGAGTTCCCTGCCAGTCCATTTCAATTGAAATAGTGGAGTAGTTATGACATCACGTTCATTAGTTGTTAATGAACCTAGTACCCGGCGTGCCGAAGGCACTTTCAAGACACTGGTACTTATTGCCGCAATCGGCATGATTGTATTACTGGTGGGCGTGATCGTCCTCCTGTACGTAGATGCGCGGCCCGCAATTGAACGCTACGGTTTTGCTTTCCTAATCAGTTCGGATTGGGATCCTGTTTTTGAAAATTTCGGTGCCGCACCTTACATTTTTGGCACGATTGTCACCTCAGTCCTCGCATTGATTTTAGCGCTGCCTTTCGCCATTGGCTCTGCCCTCTACATTTCCGAATATGCACCCAAAAGAATCGCCGGAATACTGTCGTTCATCATTGAACTTCTGGTTGCCATTCCCAGCATCGGCTTTGGGTTATGGGGATTGTTTGTGCTGGCACCTTTTATGCGCGGCACAGTCGATCCTGTGCTTCGTAATGTGATCGGCCCCATCCCGATCATTGGCGAGTTATTTAAGGGTCCCACCATCGGTCAGGACTTGTTGACCGCCAGCGTCATATTAGCCATTATGATCCTGCCGACAATCCTTTCAATTTCGCGGGAAATTATCGCTCAGGTTCCGCGCCTTCAAAAAGAAGGTATGCTTGCGCTTGGTGCAACCAAATGGGAAATGCTGCAAAAGGCTGTCCTCCCGTACGCATGGGGCGGTATTATCGGGGCGGCAATGCTCGGTTTGGCGCGTGCCATCGGTGAAACAATGGCGGTAACGATGGTTATCGGTAACAGTTCCCGTGCGATTAGCGCGTCGCTCTTTACACCCGGTTATACGATTGCCAGCGCCATCGCTAATCAATTCACCGAAGCTGATTCGGAAATCTATTTCAGCGCCATTGTCGAACTCGGTCTGGTGCTGCTTCTGGTATCTGCTGTTTTCAACATCATCGCCCGTGTTCTGGTAGCGCGTATTAACCGCCTGCCGGGCGGCGCACAAGCCCAGTAGGTCATAAGGTTAAGGTATTCGCAAACATGGAACAATCACGCGCAACGTCGCTTAGTCCAGCCGTAATCGCCAAAGAGCGTCAGGATCTTTTCAGCTTAGAGGAAGCGCGTTATTTGCGCCGCCGCATCACGCGATCCTTCATGGTCGGCTTGTTGGCTTCATTGACTGCCTGTTCGGTACTCATCTTATTCATCATTGTCTCTTACATCTTTGTGAGCGGCATTGGGGGCATCAACCTCTCATTCTTCACGGATATTCCCAAGCCGTTGGGACAAGAAGGTGGTGGTATCGCACAGGCTATCGTCGGTACTTTCGAGATGCTGATTGTTGGCGCGATTATTGCCATTCCTCTGGGTATCGGTACTGCCATTTATTTGGCGGAATATGGCAGCGGTTGGTTTGCGAGCAGTGTGCGTTTTTGCCTCGAATTACTGGCCTCGCTGCCGTCGATAGTCATCGGCGTTTTTGTGTGGGCATTAGTCGTGCGGGCGCTCGGCAGCTTTTCTGGTTTTGCCGGAGCAGTCGCCCTGTCCTTCATCATGATCCCCATCATCGCCCGCAGTGTCGAAGAAATCCTGCGTTTAGTGCCGAACAGTCTGCGTGAGGCAGGGTTAGCCCTCGGCGTACCGCGCTGGCGTGTCATTTTGTATGTGGTTATTCCAACGGTGCTCCCCGGTATCCTCACAGGTGTCGTGCTTTCAATCGCCCGTGCCGCAGGCGAAACCGCACCGCTGCTGTTGACCTCGCTGGGGAATCAGTTTTTCAACTATGACCTTTCAAAACCGATGGCTGCTATCCCATTGCAAATCTATAACTACGCGGTCTCACCCTACGATGATTGGCATCAAAAAGCGTGGGCTGGAACTCTGGTATTGGTTTTCGTCGTCGCGATCTTCAGTGGTGCCATTCGTTTTACAATGAGGAAATTCCGTTATGTCCGTTAATGTACAACCTGCACCCACATCGGCTGCACAGAAAACGTCCGACCATGTTCTAACCGTCAAGAATTTAGATGCTTACTACGGTAAAACGCTTGCCGTAAAAGGTGTCAATATCAACTTCAAACCCAACACCATTACCGCCCTCATCGGCCCGTCCGGCTGCGGTAAATCAACCGTACTGCGGACGCTCAACCGGATGCACGAATTGGTCGATGGTGCTTATGCCACCGGCGACGTACGGCTGAATGGCGAGGACATTTATGATGCTCAAGTCGATCCGGTGCGCATCCGGCGGCGCATTGGCATGGTCTTCCAAAAGCCTAATCCCTTCCCCATGATGTCCGTCTACGAAAATGTCATCGCGGGCTTCAAGCTCAATCGTGGTGTGCCACGCGGTACAAACATGGATGATGTGGTTGAGAAGGCACTACGGGGTGCGGCGCTGTGGGATGAAGTCAAAAATAAATTGACGATGTCCGGCGCGGCGCTTTCCGGTGGGCAGCAGCAGCGTTTGTGCATTGCGCGTACCATCGCCGTCGAACCTGAGATCATTCTGATGGATGAACCCTGCTCGGCGCTTGACCCTATTTCGACTCAACGCATTGAAGAATTGATGCGCGAACTGGTCACCAATTTTACGATTGTCATCGTCACCCACAATATGCAGCAGGCGACCCGTGTTAGCGATTACACGGCCTTCTTCAATATTCGCAAAGAAGGTGACGATGTTCAGGAAAAGCGCTGGGGTGTGCTGGTTGAATACAACCCGACCCAGAAGTTGTTTGAACAACCGGAAGAGTCCGAAACGGCTGATTATATTTCAGGACGCTTTGGCTAAACCGCGCAGATTTGACTCGTGTTGATACAGATAGGGCGCTCATGGGGGCGCTCTTTGATTCAGCGATGTGTCGGCTGGAAAATAAGCTACAATAGGGCGACCTGATCGCACAAAGGGAGCAGCCCTTATGCCCAAATTTAAGCCGAAACCGATTCCCCCACCCAAAACGTTGCGGTTGAAAGATAACCACACCTGGAAGTCACCGGCGGGGTTTAAAATAGTGGTGCTGGATCGAGGTGCGCTGAGTTTTAATATTCCGGAAGCGTGGTTCGTGGCGAAAACCGAACCTTTCGAGATGCATAATGCCGCACCACCGGACGATGATGCGCGGCTGTCGGTCACCATCATGCGGATGCCAGCCGGTGTTGATTGGACAGATTTGCCCGTTGGCCCGTTATTGGAGCAATCGATGAACGGTGTCGCTGACCGTGATACCCTGTCGATGAGTCCGACCACCCGCCTGCCGCGTACTGATATTGAAGTGGTATGGGCAGAGCAGCGCTTCATTGATCCTGTGGAAAAACCGCGCGAAGCCTATACGCGGGTGACCTTAGCGCGCGGCTTCGACATCCACGCCATTATCTCGTTTGATTACTGGGTGAATCAGGCGGCGAAGTTCCGTCCGGTTTGGAATGAGGTCGTTCGCTCGTTACAACTGGGGCGCTTTATTGCCGACCCCACCAGAGGCGAAACCTTGCATTGAGACATCAATCTGCGTCTGCCTTTGTTTTATTTTTTACTTGTATAGTGTGGAGTTTTTAGATGAAATACACTGAGTCTGGCCCGATTGGATATTACTTTGAGGATATTGAGCTTGATAAGCCTCTGGTGACACGCGGGCGTACTATTACCGAAACCGATATTGTGCAGTTTGCCGCGCTGACGGGCGATTATAACCCGATGCATACCAATGCCGAGTATATGAAATCGCACCCGATGGGGCAGCGCGTGGCCCACGGCATGTTGACGCTCAGTTATGCGGTCGGGCAGTTGTACCAGCTTGGTTTCATGGAGCGCACCGTATTGGCTTTTCGTGGTCTGGAAATGAAGTTCAGCCTACCGGTTGTCATTGGCGATACGATTCACTGTCGGCTGACGGTCAAAGAGAAAAAAGAAATGAAGCGCTTGGGTGGTGGTAATGTGATTGCCGAGATCAAAATCATCAATCAGGATGGGAAGACCGTTCAATCTGGCACAATGGAACTGCTGCTGGCTTCCAAGCCGGATGAGGCTTAAGCCGCTTTACGCATCAACTGACGAGCAGTTTGGCAGCTTCTTTGTTAAGGGGCAGGGTGAAAATAAACGATGAACCTTGCTCCAACTCACTTTCGACCCAGATACGCCCGCCATGTGCCTCCACCGCCAAGCGGCAGAAGGCCAACCCCAACCCCACACCTTTGGGCGCGTCCTTATATTTTACGCGGCTGAACTTTTCAAAAATTTTGCCCTGCATTTGCGGCGCAATCCCCGGCCCGGAGTCATTTACGCTGATGCGTACTTCCTCTGGCAGCATTCGGGCATTGAGGGTGATGATGCCACCCATCGGTGTGTATTTGACGGCGTTTTCCATCAAGTTAGTGACGACACGTAAAATCATATCGGCATCGCAGGTCAGCAGGGGGAATTCTTGGCTGATGTCCAGTTTGAGCTTCTGCTCTGATTCATGAATAAGCGGTTGTACCAGTTGGGCGGCTTCCACCAGAACAGCGGCAATCGATGTCGGCCTAACATCCAGAACCGCCTTGCCTTCTTCCAGTCGTTGAATATCCAGCAAACTTTCGACAAGGCGTGTCAATTGTTTGGTACTGCGGGCACCTACATCCATCAAATCTTTAACCACCGACGATTGTTCGCGTGCCAGTAATTTGGTGAGGGTGACGATACTACTGTAAATGGTATGCAGCGGCCCGCGCAGGTCGTGATAAACCATCGAGGTTAAATCCAGCCGTAACTGCTCCAATTCCATTTGCGCGGAAATATCTTCCTCGACCCACAAGATAACATCATCATCCCCCAGAAAGAGGCGGCGCGCCCGTACCGTGACCGGAATATCCTCACCCTTTTTTGGGGAAATAGTCGTCCGAAAGATGATCTCTTTGCCTTCTTGCAGCGAGTCAAATCGGTTTGCGCCAATCGGCCCTGTTCCTAAACGGTGAATTGCGGTGATGCTTTGCTGGATGAGGTCTGCCCGTGAATAGCGTAAGAACTCACAGGCTTTGCGGTTCACATCGACAATATAACCGTCGAGGTTGGTGATGAGCATGGGGACAACCGCATCTTCAAACAGCCACTTATAACGATTCTCATCTTTCGGAATCGCATTCATGACCACCGCATTGCCAACTGATTCGCTCAAAATATCGACCACTGCCGTCAACCATTCTATGATGTCATTGTCAAAATGGTCAATCTTGGGATGAATGAGCGCCAACACGCCGTACATATTGCCATTTTTTTCGAGCGGCAGGCCGATGGCGGAACCCTTTTGTAGTTCATCGGGGGTTGTACTGAGCTGCGGCCAGCGTTGGTCAGTGCGGATGTCGTGGATGACGATGACCCGCCGCCCATGATGCACCATGCCGATCAAACCGCGTGAGATCAGTTCTTGCCAGAGGGCGTAACGGCCTTCCAGATTGCCCTGTGGCCCCAGAATCAGCTTGTTATTAACGCGGTCATCTTTGTGAAAAGTGATCAGGCATCCATGTTTTGCGCCAATGTTTTCGGCGGTGACGGTCAGTGCGGTTTGGAGAATGTTCTGGAGGTCGGCATCCTGTTCGCGTAGTGTCTTGCTGATTTTGTAGAGGGCATCCAAACGCTGACGCTCGGTAAACATATCTTTCCTCAAAAGTCGACACACCGCAAAGAGGTCTGTGTCGTGCCGGAATCTAAAAATTAAACCGATCTACTGGGTGCGCGACAGGTTTTTTAGGCACAGCCACGCAGGACATATGAGCGCTTGGCTGTCTTTAACCTTTTAGTCGCTTGACTTCCTGAATGATCGTGTCAAATGTACTTTTGCGTTCGGCACTATTGTAAGTCAGAATGTCGTGTTTTTTTAGTTCCAACGGTAACTCATCCACCGGCGCATACAGTACTGGCACAATGGGCTTTTCGCGGTTGAAGAAATAACGATAGGCCAGTCGTACATAGCGTGATTCTAATGCTTCCGGCGAGATGACCACCACCAGCAGTTTGCATTCGGATAATGCCTGTTCGACTGCGGTCATCCAGTCATCGCCACCCTGTACCAGATATTGATCCACCCACACTTTGAGTCCGGCATCTTGCATCAGCGCCATCATCGGCACCACGATGGACTGCCACTCCGGGCGGGCATAGGTGATGAAGACATGATCCAGCAGCGCGCCGGATTGTAATCCGGTTCCTAGTTTGCTGGTCTGCCGTTTGATGTTGGGCGTGGTGACGGATTTATTATCCGCCGTTTCGCGCTGTAAGAATTCTTTGGTGCTGGGGCGCGAAAGTTTATTCTTTGCTTCTTCCGTTTCATTCTTCACATCATCCGGCTGCCATGTAAACCGTAGTTCTACGGTCGCCGCGACATTGATGACATCGTTGGAATGGACACCTTGCGGGACTTTGGTTTCCAGCACCGCGCCGTTAAGGGCGGTTCCATTTGTAGACCCCTGATCTTCGACCTCATAAGCATTGTCTTTCCAGCGCAGGATCAGGTGGAAGCGGCTGATGGCTGAATTGGCGACCGTGATGTCATTGGTCTGGTCACGACCGATGCGAATAGTTTCTTTTTCGAGAGGGTAAACCTCTCCCGATTTCGGGCCAGCAGTGATGACCAGATACGGATGCGATTGGGCAGTAGGTTTGTCGATATGTTTGGGGGCGGAGGATGTGTGGAGCTTGTCTAGCTCGACGCTCGCCGGTGCGCGTTCATATTCCAGCGTGATATTATCGCCCAACTCGATCATGTTACCCGGTTTCAGCAGCCAACCGCTTTTCAGGCGCTGACCACCCACGAAAGTGCCGCGTACAGAATTGAGGTCATGCAGTTCGTAGTCTGCCATAACGCGGATGAGGCGGCAGTGTTCACGGCTGACATCGTTATCCAATATAACAATGCCATTTTTCATCCCACTGCCAACGGTGACGATTTCACCCTCAAGATCGAAAACTTTGCCCGCTTGCGGGCCTCGACGCATGATTAAACGTGTCATGATTTCAATTGCCTACAGAATGAATATTCTCCCCCACACATATCTTAGCAGAGTCTTGCTGCCAATATAACAAAGATCAGCATTATTTGAACAAACGCATACAAAAAACCCTGCTTTCGTAGGGGATCAGCAGGGTTTTGGTCAGGTTTGTGTTCATAAAGGGGCACAAGTATGCCCCTTGAACCGTCGTGAATAATCTAGCTCGTCGGTGTTGCCGTGACCGTTGGTGTTGCTGAAGCGGGTGCGGTTGTTGATGTCGGGCGCGGTGTCGCACTGGCTGGCACGGTCGTCGCAGTCGGCGGCTTCGTGGCTGGTACAGTTGTTGCGGTTGGTGGCTTGGTCGCCGGTACATCCGTTGCCGGTGGTGCCATCTCTGCTGTAGCCTCTGCCGTTACATCACTGGTGGCTTCGGCAGCCTGTGCCATCGCTGTTAGTGTGATGATGAACTGCTGCTGTTCCACCACTGCCGTAGCCGTTTGTTCGACTTCGCTGTATGGATTGGGCGAGGGGGTTGGTGTCGCCGATGGTGTTGGTGAAGCGACATAGGCCGGAATTGCCACATTGTTCACCAGCATATCAATGGTCGAGCCTTGCACGATATTCACGGTTTTGGTGTCGTCATTGACCAGAACATAGTAGCGTGGCGTGGTGGTGGCTTTGTTACCCACCTTGACCACATACGTCTTGCCATCCGAGTCGGTCAGGGTCATGGTGTATTTGGGTGCATCCAGACCAAAATCAGCTAACTTATCGGTATCAAATTTATCGACCGCTGCCAGCGAAGCCAGATTACTCATCATACCAACCGCCTTTGTTTGGTCGGTGGCAAGCTCTTGAGCGTTGGTCGCTTCACTGACTGTCCACACACTGGCGGCATCTTTAGTCATAATGACCTTACTGCTGTCGGTGGTGTTCACAATTTCAAAACGCACAATTTTGCTCTGGTTGTCCAGTTCTGCGATGTCAGGGAACAGCGGGCCAGCCGATTGAGCTGTAGCGGTTGGTGTGCCGGTCGCGTTTTGTTCGCCCGGTTGGTTACTCAGAATGTACACCGCCGCAATGACGATTATGCTTAACAGTCCTAATAGAATCGTTCCACGATTCAAACGCATGATACAAATCTCCTCGCAACATCCACGATGTTCCGGTACAGGGTTAAGTTGATGAGTTGTGAGGGCGCACCACAGTACGCCCCCGTCTTTTGAACGTTCGTTATGCCTGTCGTTTTTCCCGCGAATTCCACCACACCAGAATGCCGATAAGCAGCACGCCGAATGGCATCAGAATAATCGTCACGAAATTGATGTTCCGTCCCACATCCGGATTAACGACAACCGGTGCATCCTGCGGGCGCTGCTGGGCAGCAAGCTGCGGAATCTTGGTGAAGAAGTCTTCAAACTTGGTTGTCCAGAACAGGCTCGTCAGCGCGACACTGCGGTTGACGACACCCTGTTGCGTCAGGCTGGCATATTGGTTAGACGGCACATCAACACTGCCCATCAATACCACTTTAGCGCCAGTCTTGGCGTTTTCAGCGGCTACTGCCAATACCAACGGCCCTTTTGCATCAGCATCCGTCTGGTCAGTCTCTTTAACATCGGCGGCAGCCAGAACCGCCGGATCAGTCTTGGCGTACGAGGTGCTGCTCGACTTCACCAACTGCGACACCGTAACATCAGTGGGTGCGGTTGGCGCGACATCAATACTATGTGACGTATTGAAGATCATGAAGTTGTTGCCAACGGTGGCGAAATCTTTGGTGATGTACTGCGCTCTATCCATGTCGGTGCCTTTGGCAGCAACAAAGAAGGGTACGCCGCTGACCGCCTGCTGTTGATCGAGCACCACGTCATTGTTGAAGCGCACACCAAACTTATCATAGAGATACGTGTTCAGGTTGTCGGCGGTTGCCAGTGACGGTTTGCCGTCGGTATTCAACGGCGCGGCGAAAATGATCAGCTTGCCACCGTTATCCAGATAATCGGTAATAAACTTCACCTGCGCGTCTGGCAGGGCAGTCGTACCACCGGCAATCACCAGAACCTCGCCATCCGCTGTCGGATCATTCAGTTTGATAGTGCTTTGGGGGGCAGTCAGGTCGATAACGGTAACTTCGTCGGTCTTCCAGTTGAATGTGTTTTCCAGAACATCATTCACCTGTGACATACCGGTTGCGCCGCTGTCTTTCAACTTGAGCGTATCGCCGGTGGATAAGAAGTAAGCGCGGAAATCGCCGGAAGCCGCCACGCGCATGATGGCGTTAGTCAGGCTTTCCTGACTCAAGAACTGCACAGTTTGCGATTTATCCGGTATCGGCTCTCCGTTGGCATCCAACGGTGCGATAGCAAATTTAGCAGCGCTGCTGGTTCCCGACACAATCTTATACTGCTGCGCCAAACCGGGGCTGCGATCCGGATCAATAAACTCATACGAGATTTTGTTCTGGCTGGTCTTGGCATAGTCGTCGAATAAGATCGAAGCCTGATCTTTTTGGCTGGCATCATTGATGCCGTAGAATGCCAGAATACGGATGTTCGGCACGTTCGGCTCGACGGCTAATCCGGCAATGGCCTGCCGTGTTTGGTCATTCAGCGAGAAATCATCACGCTGGGTCAGGTCTGCGCGGATGTTGCGGCTCTTCACCACACTGTAAATCGCAATCAGCGCGATCAGGAACAGCGCCGTGACAACAACGGTTGTGCCACCGTAACGGGCGGTACGTCCGGTCAGGATAGACCGCACTTGATCAGGAGCCATGAACCCCCAGACCACCAGCGACAGCAAGCCTAATCCCAGCCCACCCCAGCCGACGACGCTGAAAGTAGCCTGTGTTAGCGCTACCACGATAGCAATCAGCAGGCCAATCGCTGCCAATATCAACATATAAAAAGGAGGAATAAAGGCTTCCTGCTCATTCAGATTTGGATTGGGTGACTGGGTCGTCATGATCTCCACCGCCTAATTTCAACAATCCGCGTTGTAATGAACAGCGCGGCGACAATCATTAATACGAAATAGAGGATGTCCTCTGCACGGATGACACCATTTGCCATCGTCGCGCCGTAATGCGCATCAAAGCCCAACTCACGGATGAATGAGCCTAAACCGGCACTGACATTTGGCAGGTTATTGATCGCTCCGGCGGCTACATCTGCTAAGAGCAGAACCAGCACGGTTGCTGCGCCGAGGAAGGCCGCCACCACTTGATCTTCGGTCACGGCTGACCAGATCATGGTGATTGCCAGCGCCGCGCCACCATATAACCATGCGCCTAGATACATGCCGAATGCCCGACCGCTGTCCGGAACACCCACAATCGTCAGTGCGAGGTAATACACAACCGTCAGCAGCAAAAGGACGGTGTAGTATGTCCATACCGCCAGAAATTTGCCGATGATGAACTGTGACTCGCGGATCGGCATGGTCATCAGCACTTCGAGTGTGCCTTCGCGGGTTTCTTCCGAAATCAGGCGCATCGTCAAAAGCGGTGCGACCAAAAATAACAGGAAGGTCAGGATGCCGGGGATGTTGTTAATCTGGTCAGCCGGTATTTGACCTTGACCGGATACGTTGTAATCATTGGCTTGTGACAGACCATTGCTGAACATCAGGCCAAAGAACAAGAGCAATCCAAAGGCGATAGCATAGGCAACCGGTGACCGGAAATATAAGCCTAATTCGCGCTTGAACACTGCGAATATCTGTCTCACGATGCAACCTCACTTTCGGTCTCTGGCTCTGGCTCTGGTTCTGCCATAAGATCGGGTTCTTCATCCTGCCGCCGCGTAACTTCCAGAAAGATTTCTTCCAGATTGATCGCCAGCGGACGCAGTTCGATCAAATCCCAACCTTGAGCGATTATCGCCCGTGCGATTGCTGGTCGCGGGTCTGTCGTCGGGTTGACGGGTTCAGCGATGATCCCGTCATTGGTCGTACTCAGGCTGGCAGTAGCCACCTCTGGCAGCGTTTGGATTAACGACAATGCTTCTTGCGGCGGTATGTTGAGCCGTACCAGCACCCGTCCACCGCGCTCCAGATTGGCACGGAGTTCGCTGGGTGAGCCTTCCGCGGTAATCTGCCCGTGGTTAACGATGATGATGTTGTCGCATACCTGCTCGGCTTCCGAGAGGATGTGTGTACTGAACAGCAGCGTATGGCTGCGTCCCAACTCACGGATCAACTCACGCAGTTCCAGCACCTGAAACGGATCGAGACCAATCGTTGGCTCATCGAGGATCAGGACTTCTGGATTGTGCAGGAGCGCCTGCGCCAACCCGACACGCTGTCGCATACCCTTGGACAGTGTACGGATACGGCTGTTCGCCCGGTCTGCGAGCGCCACCCGATCCAATACTTCCATCGCTTTATCACGGCGCTTGCTCACCCCGCGTATTTCTCCCATATACATGAGATACGCCAGCGCTGTCATATCGCGATACAAGGGCACACTTTCCGGCAGATAGCCGACCCGCTTGCGGACTTCCATGCTCTGTTCGAACACGTCGTAACCCGCAACCTTCGCTTGACCGGATGTCGGCGGGAGGAAACCCGTCAGCATCCGCATGGTGGTGGTTTTTCCAGCGCCGTTCGGCCCCAGAAAGCCTGTCACCTGGCCCGGCTTGGCAGTAAAGGAAATTCCCTTCACGGCGCTCACCTGACCATACTTCTTGACTAAATCGTGGACTTCAATCATGACCTACACTTCTTTCCCAAAAATCAGATTTGATTAGGGTTCAACAGCCAACGTTCGAGCCTAACGCTGTCACATGAGAAGAATCTCAGTAATAGATGAATCTTGTTTCATAAAGATATTAATCGGTCAGGCGAACGAAACGCGACGGGGCATTATAGGCCGCCGTAAGGGAAAATGCCAGTCGAGGGGAGA
>JBBSBS010000157.1:0-12969 GCA_038251045.1 Aggregatilineales bacterium
TGCACCGCCCCTTCAATCTGGTAACTGGCAGTCGCCGCCCCCCAGAGGAAATCATTAGGGAATGTCATGCGTATAATCCTTCATGGATAACCATTCGTTACAAACATGGGGGGCATAATCACCGTCAAGCCACCCACATATTAAAGGTATAAAGCGAAAGCAACATACCCATCATAAGTAAGCTAAAAATCGTCCAGATGCGGTCGAATACCACATGCCGGCCCAGCCGCGACAGAAAGATGAACACAGCCGGAATCGCCACCACATAACGGATGATACTCTGCGGGGCAGAACCCGTAACCGGCAAAATAAGGGCGAGCGCACTGAACAACGCTATGCCGGGGTAACGGCGTGCTGTGAACAGGCAGGCAATAACCGCCAGCACCACCCCAAAAACTTCAATCGCATAATAGGTCGTCATCTGCGGGTTACTACCATCACGGAAGCTATCGAACATCATCTTCAGCCCGCGATTAAGTTCCGGCCAGTTGAATAACCCGCGCCCAAAATGATCCCGTTCGATAGCAAACGCCTTTTCGCCCAGCGTAAAATGCCAGATCAGGTAAGCCACGACCGGTAAAGCAATAAACAGTAACTTGGATAAGTAAGAGAGGGTCAAGGTTGACCGGATGCTCTGGCTGCCGCCTTTAATGAGCGCCGCCCAATCGACGGTCGATGCCCAACCGAGAAACAGGGGGAATACTAGCGCTAAACCAATCGCTTTAGTCCATGTCGCCAGAGCCGCCAGCACCGCCGCCCAGAATAATCGCTTACGCCGAATAAGCATCAGGCAGCCGAACGCCAACCCAATAAACAGACCTTCGGTATAAACCTGTGCCAGAAAAAAGCCTGTCGGGAATATCAACATATAAAAAACGGTGCGCAGACCGCCGCTTTCCCCAAGCTCGTCATATGTCAAGTCATACAGGCTGAACATCGCCAGTAGTGTGCCTAATAATGACACCAGTACACCAGCCAAAGAAGCCGCCGCAATGGGATTCAAACCAAACAATTTTAGCGGAGCAGCCACCACTGAAATCGCGGCTGGATACAGTGGGAAGAACGCATAGCTCAGGGGTAAATCGGTTCCGTCGCGAAGTTCGCCCGTCGTGATGCGCGGGTCATCATAGCCGCCAACCGCAATCCCAATATAAAATTCGGAGTCCCATGCCACTTGATGATTCATGAACGGTTCAGTCAGAAAGTCTTTACGCTTCTGACTGTTTCGCGAGGTTTCATACTGCGTCCACTCGGTAGCGTAATCCGGTCGGTTGGGCTGAAAACGGGCGCTAACGATGCCTTGAAATACTAAAACAACCACCGCCCACAACAGCCAGATCAGAATCAGATTCTTGAAACCCGCCCGATGTATATCCGATGATGAGGTCAATGAATAGCCCTACCCTATTGTGAAGCTGGAATGCTGTAAAGCGTGATCGACTGGGCAGGCAGGGTTACCATACCACTCGTTAAATCTTGCGTACCGATATTTTCGGCATTGTGGTCTTTATCAAACCGCCAAACGTCCGCCTCGCCAGCAGGAGTAAAGCCCTTTATTTCGAGGGGAAGTGTTTTCTCATCCGAACCCAGATTGATGACCATCAGTGTAAGCGAACCATCATCCGTTTTGGCGGCAGTAATCGTCACATTGTCATCGGCGGATTCGGAGGCCACCAGTTCTGTTCCCAGATGGGTATACATAATATAGCTGTAGTAAGGAGGACGTTGTTCATTAATGCCTATCAACCCAAAACCGGCTCCCTTGCGTTGCAAATCCCAATACAGCGCCATATGAACCTGCTGCCGGATCATATGCCCCAATACATTAGCCGTCCAAATGGCATTATAAAGCGAGTCTAAACTGGCTTCGCCACCCGTGTTATTGTTTGAATTTGAATTGAACTCGGTGACCGCAATCGGGATATCGCGTCCGGCTGAAGCTTGAATAATCTTGCGCAAATTCGGAATAATAGTCGCCCATTCCCCACTGTTCTCTCGAAGGCCATCAATCGTCGCCACATTGGTCGAAACACCACCGGGGAATGGATAGCGGTGGATAGCGACCACGCCGATCAAATCACCGTTGGCCTTCAAAAATTCTTGCAGCCAATCTTTGCCCAGATCATCGGTCGGGTCGCCTCCACCGTTTCCTTCCAAATACTGGATGTGACCGGGTTCGGCATTAAGCACCACATACTGGCTAATGTCCGGCCCTACCAGAATGATGCTGGGGTCAACCGCCAGCATGGCCTCGGCAATTGCCCGCCAATTCTTGGTCAGGTCTTCGGTGGTATAAGAAGAAGCCTTGAGTACAGCGACGAAGAAGTTGGGTTCGTTTCCAATACTCCAGTAGCGGATGTTGTACTTCTTGGTGATATTTGCATAACGTACCATTTCGGCGGCTTTTTCCGGCAAGCCATCCAGAAGGCGAACCGTTACTAACGGTTCTGCGCCCATCTGCCGTGCCTGCAAGATGAAAAAGTCTAATGCCGGTTTAGTCAAATCTTGCTGATCGCTGGGGCCACCGCCTAAGCGCAAGATTTTGAGGCCAAGAGCCTGCGCCGTTGGCATTAAGTCCGGCGGAATCACAGATTGTTGCGCGTTCGCCCCATAGATATAAGGACTGATTGGGCCTAGATCATCGCTGGCATCTACTTGCAATCCATTGTCTTGAGCTAGGGTGCGCCCTCCGACCAAAAGCAATACCAATACCAGCCACATAAATTTGTTTTTCATTGGCTCATCCTAAAATATCTATTCTCAATATCAGCAGATGGACTTCTTAGATTCAGCCGACAAACCCAACTTATCGATATTCAGGGCGTAGATAGACCACGCCCCGAATGGTTTGCGCTAAAATTATTTTTCTACACCAGTGACCACAACACCGCGCATAAATACCTTTTGCGCGAAGAAGAAAATCACCAGCGGCAGCACCATCGCCATCAACGAAGTGGCTTGCACCAATTCTGGTCGCGAACCATACTGGAAATTGAAGATCTGTACGCCGACCGAAATGGGTTGCAAATCTGGCTTGCCCAACAGGTAAATCAGCGGCCCGAAATAATCATTCCAGGCAAAAATGAAGTGGAACAAACCAACTGAAATGATGGCCGGCCATGATTGCGGAATGATGACACGGTATAGCACGGTGAAGGGGCTTGCGCCATCAATCATTGCCGCTTCATCGAGTTCGCGGGGCAGCGTCATGAAGAACTGTCGCAGCAAAAATACGTTGTAAGCGTTGGCAAAGAAATGCGGCACTATCAGCGGCAGCCATGTTTGCGTCCAGCCAATTTTGGCAAAGAAAGCGTAGGTCGGTATCAGGGTAACCTGACGGGGGAGAATAATGGTTCCAATCAGCACAAGGAACAAGATATTCTTACCCGGTATTGGAAAGCGTGCGAATGCATATGCTACAGCAATGCTGGATAACAGTGTGCCGACCATTCCGAGCATAGCAATCGCGACCGTATTTCCGAACAAACGCGGGAAGTTGATGATGTCCCATGCTGTCGAAAAATTTTCGAAATGCGGGACGATTGTCGAAACTTGGGTGAGACCACGCCAGTTGCCCGTCCAATCGACCAGTCCTGCATCCGCGTTTGCCGGATCAACGAACTGGCTGGTTTGTCGCCCCTTCTTGACGAGCGCCAATTCACGGGTGCTTCCGTCGTCAAAAGGAACAGTATAGATGGGATATGTACCATCTTCATATTGAAATGTTTCAGGTTCCAGCGGCCAGATTGGGCCATCGGCACTGGCAGCAATTTGATCCTGACTTTTGACTGCCAGCAGCGCCATATTGCCAAATGGCATGAGATATACAATTGCCAGAATGAGCGCGAACGAGAATACGATTGCTATCGTCGCAAACCGGCGCAGTTGCCCACTATAAAATGGGGACGTGTTAACAGCTTTGGAATAAGTCGTTGCGGCCATTGTCTAATCTCCGCTTGAATAATATACCCAGCGCTTCGAGGTTGCGAAGAGTAAGGCAGTAAGGGCGAGAGCGATAATAAACATCAACCAAGCTAGAGTAGAACCATAACCCATGTCAAAGTAGGTAAATGCTGTTTTGTAGAGATGCATGTTAAAGAAGTAAGCCGAAGTTCCGGGGTGTCCTGTTCCTAAGGTAGCGATATATGGAACTTCAAAATACTGCATCACACCAATGACAGTCAACACCAGATTGTAGAAAATCACGGGGGAAATCATCGGTAGCGTAATCCGAAGGAACTTGGTCAAGCCACTAGCGCCATCCACATCAGCCGCTTCATACAACTCGGTGGGAACACCTTGCATGGTTGCCAGCATGGTCAACATGGCATTGCCCACGCCCCAAAGTCCAATTAAGACAAAGGCCTGTAATATCCATCCTTCATCTTGTAACCAGTTGGGCGGGTTCGCAATTCCAACTTGATTCAGCAGACGGTTCAGCCAACCGGTCTGTCCATTTAGAAATGAACGCCAAATGAAAATGCTCGAAACTGCCGGAACCATATAAGGTAGGTAAAATACGGATCGCCACAGACGCTTACCCCATAATGCTTTGGAGTTGAGTAATGCAGCTAATCCCAATGGAACGAGGATTCCTACAGGAACAGCAATTAAGGCGAATTTGAAAGTTACACTCAAGGCAATAATGGCGAGAGGATCGTTAAATAGATTCTGCCAGTTCCTTAAACCAATGAAAGAGATACCCGGCTTAGATAGGGTAAAATCGGTAAATGTAAAGATCAATGAAGCAAGCATGGGCGCGGCTGTAAAAACCACAAACCCAATAATCCATGGGGACAGGAAAATCCACCCCCATAAGCGCTGCTGCTGCTGGAGCGTGCGCCGTTTTGGCATATCGCGCTGGGGAGCCAGCGCTCGTGCGGTATCAGCACTTGCCATAACACTTACCCCTTTCCATAGCCGACTTGATAAACTTTCAAACGCAATATTCGTTATCCAGCTTTAAATGATATTAACCGATGAAGTGGGTCGGTCACTCACTTCATCCTGTTTCTTAAAAAGATTTAACTCTAATTTTGACTTTAAAAAAATTATTCGTATCTTTTGCCTGATAGAGAGGGGGAGCCACTGCTCCCCCTCCCCTCTTTTCAATACTCTGACAAGAATTACTTCCCGTCGATTATTGCTTGGACATCCGCTTGCAGTTTGTCCAGCGCTGCATTTACATCAATGTCACCACCACCGTCACCAAACAGCGAGGTCTGGAAGGCAAATACCGCGTCGGTAGCCTTACCATAATTCGGCATGTTCGATTCGTGATGCTTGTTGCCGGGGTTGTTGTAGGCAAGGCTGTCTACTGCAACTTGCCAATCAATACCCCAGTCATATGTTGCCGATTGGCTGTCAATCCATGCTTGTTGATATTCGGGACGAGCAGGGAAAGCACCATAGGTCGGAGCCAGAACCGGCACACCTTCGTTCAGCAGATATTCCAGAACGGTGAATGCTTCTGCGGGATTAGCACCAGTCTTGGTCAGACGGAATGTGTCAGCGTCAGTCGCAACATGGTATTCGCCGTCCAAGCTCTTGGGAACTACACCGAAGTCCCACTTAAACTTACCAACTGATTCACCCAAGCAGCAGGTGTACCACAGTGGTGTAACTGCCATTGCCAGCTTGCCTGATTGGTAAGCGTTGCCGCTACCGAAAGCTTCGCTTGCATCATAGGTGTTGTTCGGAATGAAGTGATCTTTCCAGACACCGTCTTGCAGCCACTGGGTGGCCGTACGCCAGCTATCAGGAATGGTAACTTTATTGGTGGCTTCGTCGAACCAGTCTTCGGGCTGGATGTCAGTCCACATGAGGCGCATACGTGCCCACTGGAAGTTCATGCCGAATTGTTCGATCTTGGTCGGGTCAAAATCGGCACTGGTGGCATCGTTACCGTTTGAGTCAACGGTCAGCATCTTGGCGATTTCAGCGGCTGTTTGGTAGTTCCATTCGACTTCGGTACCATCAGGCATGGTATATTTTTCGTCGAACTTCTGGGGAGGATAGTTCAAGCCCGCTTCGTCAAACAAACCGGGGTTGAAGTAGGTAATGCTGGGGAAAACCGCGAATGGGATACCCAACAACTGACCATCTGATGTCTTGTACAGGTCAACCAGAGCCGGATCATAGACGCTCAGGTCGTACTTGCTGCTGTCAACCAGAGGTTGAAGGTCAAGCCATTGTTCGGAGAATTGGTTAGATCCACCGACACCGACCGGGCCAACAATGTCGGGAGGCGTGCCGCCAGCGACCAAGGTGCTGAACAGATCTGGCGCGGTTTCGTTGCTTGCGGCAATGTTGATAACCAGTTCGATTTTGTCCTGGCTAGCATTGAAGTCTGCAACAACTTTATTTTCCGCTTCAATTTGTTGTGAGTTTGTGCCTGTACCCAGACCGACAAACCATGTGATGGTCACTTTGTCCTGGGCAGCCGCCGGAGCTACAACAAGCGCCGTCAACATACCAATAAGGAGTACTACTAAAAGGGACTTTTTGGACATTCTCATTTCCTCTTCTAATTATGGAACAATCTATCGCGCGAAAGATTGTAAAAACGAACGATACTTACAATATTCAGTTTTTAATCTCCTATCGGGTACATCACCTCCTTCAAGGCATTACTATCACTCGATTGGCGTACGACCAACTCTGTCGGCAATACGATGTGATATGGGGGCTGAACTTTTCCTTCGATGAGATCAATCAGCAGTTGGGCGGCTGTTTCCCCAACTCGCTGGACAGAATGGCGAATTGTAGTAAGCGGTGGATCGGATTCGATAGCTACATCTAAGTCATCGAACCCGACAACCGCGATATCGTCCGGAATACGCAGGCCTGCTTCATGGATAGCTTCAATTGCACCAATTGCAACGGTGTCGCCACCGCAAACTAGAGCATCCGGTTTGAATTGCAGAAGATGATTGATACCTTTGTAACCATAATCGCGACTGAACTGACCGGGGAAAACCAATTGAGGATCAAATGGCAGCCCCATCTTTTCCAGTCCATTTTTGTAACCCTGCAAACGGTCTGCGCCGTCACGAATATCTAGCTGACCTGTAATCGTGGCAATTCGGCGATAACCGAGGCCAGCAAGGTGTTCAACAACTTGTTCAGATGCACCCACATTATCTATGGACACATAGTTCACAAGGTCGTCGAAACGGGGCGGTGATTCGACCATCACAAAAGTGCGCTTCATGGCAATTAAGCGGCTGAAGAGCGGGTCATTCTCTGTTACAGAGGCAATGATTAATCCGTCAGGTTGCCGATTCTTTGAAACGCGCTCGGAAAAACCGTTACGTGCTTCTTGCGACTGCCCCAGCCACAAGAGCATGGCGTAATCACGATTAATGGTGGTTTCAGCAATTCCCTGTAGGAGCATTGGGAAGTATGAGTTATCGCCAAAAAAGACGTTCGTTGTTTGTGGGATGGCAACCCCGATGATTTCAGTACGACCGGTAACAAGAGCACGAGCCGCAGGATCTGGCTGAAACTGCTCCTGTTCAATAACCTTCAACACACGCTGGCGAGTACGCTCACCGACGTAGGGTTGATTGTTAATTACGCGCGAAACTGTGGAGCGCGAGACTCCCACTTTTTTCGCAATATCTTCTAATTTCATTAATCACCGTTACAAACAAAAACATTTAATTTGCGCTCATAACTGGGAGCGCTCCCAGAATTTGATTAAAGCATACCTCTATGTTTAAGTGTTTGTCAAGAACATCACCAAATTGCTCATTCTGCACATTTGTGCAACTTATACGAATATCGCAGACTCTGGTGCAATGCGTAGAATTCTCACCTAAAAATACAGGAGAATTCTAAATCCCAATTAATTCACTTGTAGAAACGGTGTCATTTAGGATTTGCCAAAGAAATGTGATAGCGGCTTGTTTAACGAAGATTCCGAGAATTCAGACGGCATACAAAACTGCTCTATTATTCACGCGTCGCTGGTAAGATATGGTATTGCTAACCGGCTAATTGCAGACTGGAATACTAAAATGACTGAGCGCCTATATTATGATGATGCCTATACGACCCAATTTGAAGCAACGGTGATTGAACAAGCCGAATATGGAGATAAATCTGCGCTGGTTTTGAACCAGACATATTTCTATCCAACGAGTGGTGGACAGCCACATGATACGGGAACGATTAACGGCCTGCCGGTTGTAGATGTCATCGTCAGGGATGAGGATGGGGCGATTTTGCATCTGGTAGATGCCCCTGCCCCACCATCGCTACAACAAATAGTCTCCTGTGAAGTGGATTGGACACGGCGGTTTGACCATATGCAGCAGCATACCGGACAGCACATTCTGACACAGGCGTTCATCCAGACGGCTGAGGCTAAGACTGTCAGTTTTCACCTGAGCGCAGAAAACGTCACGATTGATCTGGATGTGAACGGGTTAACCGACAGCCAAATTGAGGCAGCAGAACAGTTGGCAAATGATGTTATTCAGGCGGATAAAAGTGTAAGCGCGGTAGTGCGAAAAGCGGACGAGCAAGACGGTGTACGCATGAGGAAAATGCCCAAGCATGTTGTTACCGATGGGCTGCGGGTTGTGGAAATTGAAGGATTTGATAGGACGGCCTGTGGTGGAACACATGTGGCGCGGACGGGCGAACTGGGTTTGATTAAAGTGATCAAGTTGGAAAAGCGCGGGGATAAAACGCGATTGGAGTTCCGCTGTGGTGGACGGGCTTTAGCAGATTACAGCGACAAACATCAAATCTTGAGTGTGATGGCTAGCGAGATGAACTGCCGTTACCCGGAAGTGCCGGAAAATGTGGCGAAACTGCGTGCGGATCTAAAATCAGCACAGGCGGCGTTGAAGGAGATGCGTGAGCAACTGGTGGAATATGAAGTGGCGCGGTTATTAGCAGAAGCACCGCGAACGGCTGGTTATGCGCTTATTACGGCAAGTTTTGAGGGGCGGGATGCGGGAGAACTACGGTTGTTGGCTTCGCGACTGACGGAAAGCAGCGGCGTTGCTGTTTTGTTAGGGACGGCAGGCGAAAAAGCCCAGTTTATTTTTGCCCGCAGCGCGGATTTAGCCTTTGATATGGGGGCGCTGTTGAAAGAGGCACTTGGTAAATTGGGTGGGCGGGGTGGTGGTCAAGCAGCGTTCGCACAAGGGGGCGGAGTCGCAGCAACCCTCGACCAAGTGAAAAGTGTGATCGAGGAGACAAGCAACAAGTTGTAGACAGCGGGCGCAAAAAGGAAGCACCTGTTAGTCAGAGTGTTATTTGAATTTGGTGTATACAAGGTAATCACAGGCGAGGTGGTAACATCTATCTTATGCTAATCATTTTAATGGAGATTACTTATGCGTAAGACAGCCACTTCGGAATTCCCAATTCTCGATGTTCTAAAGGAGCGTTGGAGTCCACGCGCCTATGACACGCGACCTGTAGACGATGATAAACTCTGGAGCTTACTGGAGGCGGCACGATGGTCACCATCCGGTGGAAATTCACAGCCGTGGTCGTTTCTGGTCACCCGTAAAGGCGATGTAGCCTTTGATAAACTGGTCGCAACTCTGAGCGGGAATAACCAGAAATGGGCGGGAAATGCACCGTTATTAATCGTGAGCGTTGGAAAGAACACACGGGCAGATGGTTCGCCGAACCCATATGCTTCGTATGATGTTGGGCAAGCGGTTGCACACATGAGTATTCAGGCGGAATCCGCAGGACTGCGGGTACACCAGATGGCGGGGTTCAATGCCCAACAGGTACGAGAATTGTTTCAAATCCCAGAGGGATATGATCCATTGACCGTGAGCGCAATCGGTTATGCGGGGGCATTGGAACAACTGCCGGAAGATCTACAACTGCGCGAGACTTCTGACCGCAGCCGGAAACCATGGAACGAGTTCGTTTTTGGGGACAAGTTCGGTGAGCCGCTTTCCAAGCCGGAAACCGCAGCCGCCGGAAAATAATCATCGGTTGATGCTACGACTTCAGCACCAAACGCCATGTGGTGAGGTCGCAGCAGTAATCGCAGAGGTCGGGCGGGTGTTTACCAAATACCCGCTGACCACAGTTCGGACATTCCCACGTAAGCTCGAAATCAGGCAAGGGCGTGTCGGCATTTGACACTTGAGTCTCATCGGATGCAGCGCGCTGTTTGGCGGCTGCCGATTTTGGTTTGATCGCCCTACCCCCTGAGTTAAAACCTGCTAATAGACCGCGCATTCTACATGGCGGCTGCGCATATCGCCAGTTGGAGCCGAAAAATCTGACGCGGGTTTTGGCTTAGCCCTTGACTTCGAGTCGGCTCGAAGATGTAGACTGTCAAACATGGACACAACACATGTATCTCTCACGATTCAGGAAGCGGCAGAAGTTACGGACCTGACGGTTCATACCCTGCGGTATTACGAACGGATTGGTCTGCTGATGCCGGTGGGACGGGCGGCGAATGGACACCGACGCTATTCGCAGCAAGACATTAACCTCATCAAATTGCTGAACAAATGGCGGCAAACCGGAATGCCACTGGTTGATATACAGCGGTATGTACTCCTGCTACAGGAAGGCGAAAGCACTGCGGCTGAACGACGGATGATATTGGAGGCGCACAGAGCAACGGTTGTCAACCAACTGGAGGAATTGCAAGCTACCCTCGAACTCATCGACTACAAAATCCAGAATTATACGGACATTGAAAAGAAACAGGAGAAAGTTCTCGTATGAAAACACGTAACCTCGGTAACAGTGGTATTTCGGTCACGGCGATTGGGTTGGGCTGCATGGGCATGTCCGATTTTTATGGTAAGTCGAGTGATGTTGATTCGCTGGCGCTGCTGGAAAAAGCGGTCGAAATGGGCGTCAATTTTTGGGACACGGCAGATATGTACGGGACTGGTCATAACGAGATGTTGATTTCGCAGGTGCTGCGGCATCACCGTGACGAGATTACGATTGCGACCAAGTTCGGAAATATGCGGCGACTGGATGGGGCGCATCTGGGCATTAATGGCACGCCGGAATATGTTAAAGCGGCCTGCGATATGAGCCTGAAGCGGCTGGATGTTGACCATATTGACCTGTATTACCAGCACCGAGTTGACCCCAACACGCCGATTGAAGAGACGGTGGGCGCGATGGCGGAATTGGTGAAGGCCGGTAAGGTGCGCTTCATCGGGCTTTCGGAGGCATCGGCACAAACGATCCGGCGCGCTCATGCGGTGCATCCGATTACGGCGCTGCAAACCGAATATTCTTTGTGGACACGCGACCCTGAAGGCGAGATTCTGGATACATGCCGCGAACTGGGTATTGCTTTCGTGGCGTACAGCCCGTTGGGGCGCGGCTTCCTGACGGGACAAGTGACGCAAGCGGATGAACTGGACGCGACGGATTTCCGGCGGAGTAACCCACGCTGGCGGGAAGAAAATATGGCACAAAATATGGCGCTGGTGGATAAGATCAAGGAAATCGCCACCGAAAAAGGTTGTACACCGGCACAATTGGCGCTGGCGTGGGTACTGGCACAAGGCGAGAACATCATCCCAATTCCGGGCACGCGGCGCGAAAAATATCTGCGGGAAAATATGGCGGCACTGGATGTAGTGCTGACGGCGGATGATCTGGCGCGGATCAGTGATGCTCTACCGGCTGGTGCGGCGGCGGGTACACGGTATCATGAAACGATGATGGGCCGCGTGAATAATTAGGAAGTACAGAGTACAGAGTACAGAGAAGGATAAGGCTGCCGGTTATAAGGTGGCGAGAGAGCTTAGACGAAGGTCTGCGCTATTTAATTGCAGTCATTCGTCAAATCATGAGGGGGTGCGTGAGTGCCCCTTTTTGGTTGATGACATTTGTGTCGTCGTCGGCGGCGGCGACAGAGTGCTATTAGCCGCCACAAATGTTACAAGAATTGCATTTACAACATTGGTTTGAGGGAGAAATGATGCAGTTGATGTTGTTGTTGTAACGGATCGTTTTTTGTAGGCGTCAGTCCATACTTGATGGAGGGGTGCGCGAGTGCCTCTTTTTGATTCGATTGATTCGGAAAATTCGCTGCCTGATTCGGTGTTTGTTGATGATTTAAGGGAGAAACTTCGGAAACTTCTGTAACTGCGTCAAATGCGGAAGCGGTTTTTGTGTCGGAAGTGTCGTCATTGCTGTCAATGTCGGACTGACATTCGGCAAATTTGGCAGCACAAGCGGCAATGCCAAAGGTGGGTTTTGTGCCACGTTTGCCAAGCAAGTGCGATGTTAAGGTGCGGCGGGAAACCCCCAACCCACGCCGGCTGCCTTGCGGCAAGCTCAGTACGCCGACAGCCCGCACGCGATGGAGGGAGTTAGTCCCATAGACAGAATAGCAGATGTGAAGGGGTTAAGGGTGACATTTTGGTCGGACATTTGGTCACTGTTAAGCGGGGTTGGCGCTAACTTAACACGGGAGGATATGAGGCGAGAGGTTGATGGATGGTTAGGGGATGGTTTGTCGACAAACCAAAAGTAAACGTAGGGTCTATTGTTCACATTTATACAATGCGTTATGGATAGAATTTTTTGCGGCGGGAGGGACTGAGTCCCTCCCCTGCGTCGCGTCGCGAATGGCTAAGGGGTGCAGCCCTGCGCGACGGTGAGTATGGCTGCGGCTGCGGCTGCGTTGGTGGTGAGGCCGAGGGCGGCATTGGTGAAGTGCCAATTGGGGTCAGGCTCGGTGGCATTGCCGACAGGGACATTGGATAAGCGAGTGGTGTAACATCCGGTGAGGTAAGAATGCGTGCCATCAGGCGCATTCAATGTGACGAGCGCAGGAACCATGGCGTAGATGCTGCCGGCTGCGCCTTCAGCAATGACTTCAGGATTCACGTATACATCCAAACTGAGTTGATGGGTCAGTTCTTTGCCGTAAAGCTGATAGACCTGATCGTCGGTGGCTGCTTCCCAGTAGAGGGCGGATGGCGTGCCGGTGGCTAA
>JBBSBS010000158.1:0-12933 GCA_038251045.1 Aggregatilineales bacterium
ACTTGCCCTCGACCACATTGGGCAGGGCTGGACTGGTGAAGAAGCGGTCGCCCTCGCACTTTATTGTGTCCTTCGCTATCCCGATGACTATGTAGCTTGTATGCGAAGAGCCGCTAACACCAACGGCGACAGCGATTCTATTGCTTGCATCGCTGGTGGTATCATGGGCGCACGTCTAGGATTAGCCTGCATTTCACTTGATTGGCGGATACGGTGCGAAAATGCATCGGGCTTGTCAGACTTAGCGATTCGTCTTTCTGCTGCTCGTAATACTTGATGGATACGCGATAATATGCCACTTCTCAAAACACAAATCTTACAAGTCAACCCCGTTGTTCCAGATGAAGAAGCAATAAAGGCCGCTGCGGAAATTGTTTGTTCGGGTGGGTTAGTAGCTTTCCCCACCGAAACTGTCTATGGGTTAGGCGCAAATGCCCTTGATTCACAGGCGGTTGATCGCATCTTTGCAGCGAAGGGGCGGCCTTCTTCAGACCCGATCATCGTTCATATCTATGCTATGGCTCAATTGTCGACCATTTCCCAAAATATCCCTGACTTAGCCTATGATTTGGCGCGTCAATTCTGGCCGGGACCCTTGACAATGATATTACCGCGTGGCTCTAAAATACCATCGAATGTATCAGCTGGGATGCCAACCGTTGCGGTTCGTATGCCGTCGCATCCGGTCGCTGCTGCTCTGCTTCGCGCTGCGGATGTGCCGATAGCCGCGCCTAGTGCCAACCGCTTTGCCCGACCCAGTGCTACCACCGCCGCTCACGTGCTGGAGGATTTAGACGGTCGCATTGATCTAATCCTTGATGGTGGCGAGGCCGTTATTGGTGTTGAGTCCACAATTCTTGATCTCACGAAAGACTATCCAGTAGTGCTCCGCCCAGGTGGTATTACATTCGAGGCACTACAATCGGTTATTCCTAATGTTCAAGTCCTGACTAAACATCTTCACGCGGATGAATCCGGTATTGAAGCACCCGGGATGCTCTACAAGCATTACTCGCCTCGTGCTGAACTGCTACTATTTAATGTTGCAACAGATGAGATTATGCGGGCCATGCGAACCCACGCTCTTACGCATATAGAACAGGGCAAGAAAGTTGGCATGTTACTGCCCGCCGATGAACTATCCGTCTTCTCGGACTTGCCTATTGAGACCATCAATTTGGGGGCAAACTTATCAGAAATTAGTCATAATCTCTTTAGTGCCATGCGTTCGCTTGATCAAGTTGGCGCTGATGTGATCTTAGTTCATGGCTTTGGGGAATTTGGGTTGGGTGTTGCTTTGTGGGATCGCCTCTTACGTGCTGCTGAAGGCCATATTGTCGAGTGTTGAGGTAGAAAGATTTAGAAAAGGTTCTATGATGGATATTGAAACTCTCAAAAATCATGCCTTGGCGAAACCTGCCACGACGCAGGACTTTCCTTTCGACGAAGAAACAATGGCGTTACGTGTCAAGAATAAAATATTTGCACTGGTTCCGATTACAGGTACACCTCAGGCTAATCTGAAGTGCGATCCAGATTGGGCCGAAATCCTGCGTCAAACCTATCCATCGGTAACCCCCGGATACCATATGAATAAACGCCATTGGAATACCGTTATTTTTGATGACACTATTCCTGATGATGAAATCTTGGAAATGCTTGATCATGCCTACGATCAGGTAGTAAAAGGACTTCCCAAGAAAGTTCGGGAAGCCCTACAAAATACCTGATTTGGAGCAGTGTTGTGGGCTTATGCTATTACCGCTTGTCCTTCATTCGTTGGTTTGCGAATTAGAGTTTTGATTGCCGCTGCCAGCGTTTTGACTGTGTAGTCAATGTCTTGTGGCTTAGTCTGCACACCGACTGTCAACCGCAGACTGCAAGCTGCCGTTTCCCGATCATAACCCAATGCTAACAATACACTGGACGGTTCCGGATTGCCCGTTTTGCAGGCTGAGGCAGCACTTGCGGCTATATCTTGCTCATCCAGCTGGCTAACGAGTGTGCCACTGTAAATATTCTCAAATACGAAACTGGCATGTCCCGGCAAACGGTTGCTTCCATGACCACTCAAACGAGCATTAGGGATAGTCGCCAGCACGTTGCCAATCAACTGGTCTCTGAGTTTACGGTAATGCGCTGTTCGTGTTTCAAGCTCATCGTATGCCAGTTGCAGCGCAACCGCTAATCCGACAATCAATGGCGTATTTTGTGTGCCGGCTCGCAGACCCCGTTCATGGCTACCACCTGTTTGCGCGGGGGTTAGCTCCACGCCATCCCGCACATAAAGCGCCCCAACACCTTTTGGTCCGTAAAATTTATGTCCCGAAATGCTCAACAAATCTACACCGAGTGCGTCAACATCTAAGGACAATTGTCCGGCTGCCTGCACCGCGTCCGTGTGAAACAGAGCATCGTGCTCATGGGCGATAGCTGCCAATTCACTAATCGGTTGGATGCTTCCGACTTCATTATTTGCGTACATGATGCTTGCCAATGTAGTGTGTTGGTGGCAGGCATCTTTGAAGTCTTGCAGCTTCACGCAACCATATTTGTCGACTGGTAAAACCGTGCGCTCAAATCCCTGAAATGCAGCCAATTGTTCAATGGTTTTACCCACTGCACCATGTTCAATCGGTGTGGTAATTAGGTGTGTCCCCTTACCTTGCTGGCGCGCTGCCCATGCCGCACCGCGTATTGCCAGATTATCGCTTTCGGACCCACCGCTAGTGAAAATGACTTCTTTGGGCTTACATTTCAAGACGGATGCAATCACTTCGCGTGCATCCTCGATTGCGTTCTCAGCGCTGCGACCAAAATAGTGGGCTGAAGAAGCATTACCATAGACTTCCGTAAAGTATGGGATCATGGCCTCTAGAACGCGAGGATCAACCGGAGTAGTAGCAGAATGGTCGAGATAGATATTGGACATTTTACGATACCTTTCTTGGTGAAATAAAAAGCGCCTCGTTATTTGCATCGCAATGAGGCGCAAGATAGTCACCACCGTCAAATTTGTTGCCACATAACTGTGACCACATCTCCACAACGGTGGATGGGCACCTTGGGTTGACTCCCAGGTTGCCGGACTCTGTTTACAGAGCCTCTCTTGATGCATGTGTATACTTTAGTAAGGAATGAGGTGTTTGTCAAGATTTGACTGAGGATACTTGACTCCTAATTTCTTTACGCTAACGTTAGTGGTTTATGGTTGTTTGAAATGATCTGGTTTATATGTACCAAAAACTCTCTTTAACAGAATCCGCTGATCTCGTAAAAGATGGTATGACTATTGCGTTCGGTGGTATGACTATATATCGTCGCCCAACAGCATTTGTCCGTGCTTTATTGCGTCGCAACCCATGCCCTCATAATTTGACACTTTTATGTTTTACAGCGGGATATGAGTCTGATTTGCTGGTTGGGGCAGGTTGTGTCAGCACCATCCGCTCATGCTATTTTGGCCTAGAATCATTTGGTTTCGCGCCCATGTTTACAGAGGCCGCACAAAAGGGCACGATTAAGATTCTTGAAGAGACCGAGGCCAGCCTCGCGCTAGGTATTCGGGCTGGTATCTCCGGTGTCGGTTTTATGCCATCTCATGCTTGGCTGGGTACCGATTTGCCTCGTCTGCGCCCTGATGTAAAAACCATCACTGATCCTTATACAGGTGAAGAACTGATTGCGTTTCCTGCCCTCCACTGCGACCTCGCAGTTATTCATGGCCTTGAAGGAGATCAGCTTGGCAATGTCCGCATCAATAATAATGTTGGTGTAGATATGGAGTTGGTTTATCTTGCCGATAAGGTAATTTTTACGGTCGAGCAGCTTGTTGATCAATCCGAACGCAATCTTGATTCATTACTTATTCCTTCTCCCGGTGCTGATTATATTGTACATGCGCCTAATGGTGCGTGGCCAACGAGTTGTTATCCGAACTATACGGTGGCCGGAGGCGAAATCATGCGATATGTGGATGCATGCAACGCCGGTCAATTCCATAACTATCTGGACGAGTTCTTGAATACATCATAAAAAGCGGCTATAGAAATCATTTTTGCTTTGTGCTATGCTTTTACCAATTGAATACAGTGACCAGGGGAGTCCGCGCAAGTGGGCTGAGAGGGTGCGTATCGCCGCACCGACCCTTAACCTGATCCGGGTCATACCGGCGTAGGGAGTGCCTGATAGACCTTTTCAGTCAACCACCCCTACAAGTTGTAGTGGGTGGTTTTTATTTCAGGCTCCCATTCAAGTTTCAATCTAGTTATGAAGGGGAGATCAAGCATGAAACGTTTTGTAATTTTGCTAGCTGTAGTGTTGTTGTCAGCGGTGTCACCACTTGTAGCACAGGAAAAGACTACGCTGACACTGGTTACACATGACTCGTTTAATGTTAGTGAGACTGTTCTTGATACTTTTCAGCAGGAAACTGGGATCACAGTTCAGATACTCAAAAATGGCGATGCAGGGGCAATGGTCAACCAGTCGATCCTCAGCAAAGGCAACCCACTTGGTGATGTATTATTCGGAGTGGACAATACCTTCCTTGGTCGGGCTCTGGATGCTGATATTTTTGAGCCATACACCTCACTATCAGCCAAAGATATTTCCGACGAATTCAAGTTGGATGGCGATAATCGCGTCAGCCCCGTTGATTATGGCGATGTGTGTCTCAACTATGATGTGAAATACTTTGCCGACAATAAGCTTGCCCTTCCTGAGTCTCTTGCGGATTTGACCAAACCAGCATACAAGAGTTTGCTCGCCGTAGAAAACCCGGCCAGTTCATCACCGGGCTTGGCGTTTTTGTTAGCGACCATCAAACAGTTCGGCACAGAAGGCGACTATACCTATCTCGACTTCTGGAAAGAGCTGGTCACGAATGATGTTTATATCGCTGATAGTTGGAATGATGCTTACTACACCCAATTCAGCGCTAGCAGCGGTAAAGGTGCGCGTCCACTGGTTGTCAGTTATGCCAGCAGTCCACCCGCTGAGGTCTACTTTGCCGATCCTCAACCGGAAGATGCGCCAACTGGCAGCATCATTGCCGATGGCACTTGCTTTCGTCAAATCGAATTTGTAGGCATCCTCAAAGGCACAAATAACCTTGATGCTGCACAGAAATTTGTCGATTTCATGGTCAGTCAACCATTTCAAGAAGACCTGCCGCTTCAAATGTTTGTTTTTCCGGTGAATCCTGAAGCAAAATTACCAGAAGTCTTCACTGAGTTTGCTGCTGTCCCGGAAAACCCTGCTATGATAGATTTCGCTGACATCAATACCAACCGTGAAAGCTGGTTGCAATCGTGGACCGAAACCGTCCTGCGCTAGGGCGTATCATGTGGCGCGGGTTATTACTCGCGCCACTGCTTTTCCTAGCAGTCTTTTTCATCTATCCATTGCTCACTATTTTCGGAGTTAGTTTAGCGCCTGACGGACAATTAGACCTCAGTGGGTTTGTGCGCCTTGCCTCGACCAGCTATTACATTAATACATTGGGCTTTACGCTGGGGCAGGCTATTTTATCCACGGCACTTACGTTAGTACTTGCGTTGCCTGCCGCTTATGTCTTTACCCGTTATAGCTTTCGCGGGAAGTCACTATTCCTCTCGTTGGCAACGCTGCCATTTGTGTTACCCACCGTTGTCGTTGCTACAGCCTTTTCATCACTGGTCGGCCCACGCGGTTTACTCAATAGCATGCTTATGTCGGTGCTTTCACTACCTACACCGCCAATCCAGATTGAGCGCAGCCTCACCATTATTCTTGTCGTCCACGTTTTCTACAATTTCGCGGTTGCGCTTCGTATTATCGTCAGTTTCTGGTCGAACCAAAACCCACGTATCGAGCAAGCTGCGCGTGTGTTGGGGGCAAGCGGTTGGCGACTCTGGTGGCATATCACTTTACCCATTCTGCGACCCGCCATTACTGCGGCAGGTATTTTGGTATTTATTTTCACATTCACCAGTTTTGGGGTTGTTTTCCTACTTGGCGGGCCACGCTTCGCTACACTTGAAGTTGAAATTTATCGTCAGGCGGTCAATCTATTTAATCTACCAGTTGCTGCCGCATTGTCGCTTGTACAAATCCTGTTGATGTTCGCTGTGATGCTTGTTTACACGCGTTTGCAGCGCCGATTATCAACCGAAGTTACCAGTGCTGCCAATGTTTCGGTTTTACCCACGACCCGCCGTGAAAAGTTGTTAGTTTTAGGCACTCTGTTTTTCATGGCAATATTGCTTTTCGTTCCACTGCTCTCATTGTTAGCTGCGTCATTCACCGGTGAGCAGGGTGTAACATTCCAATTTTATCAGCAGTTGACTCACAATCAGCGAGGATCAATCTTATTTGTCCCTCCTATGCAGGCGATCAGCAATTCCCTTATCTTTGCCTGCTTGACGACATTTTTGGCCGTTTCCCTTGGCTTGATCGCCGCCTATCTCCTGTCAGGTCGCATTTCGCGATGGGCAAGCTTACTTGATCCACTCTTTATGCTCCCACTTGCGACCAGTGCGGTTACCCTTGGATTTGGCTACATCATTGCTCTTGACAAACCGCCGTTGAATCTACGTGCTTCACCCTTGCTTATCCCTCTGGCTCACACCTTGGTTGCCATGCCTTTTGTGGTACGGAGTATTCTGCCTGCGCTGCGTGCCATACCTCAAAACTATCAAGAAGCAGCACATGTCCTAGGTGCTTCTGATTGGTATGTATGGCGCTTGATCGACTTGCCTCTCATTAGTCGGGCTTTGTTCGTGGGTGCAACCTTTGCATTTACGACCAGTATGGGCGAGTTCGGCGCGTCTCTATTTATTGCTCGTCCTGATACTCCTACGATACCGATTGTCATTTTTCGATTGATCAATCAACCCGGTGCTGTTAACTACGGTCAAGCCATAGCAATGAGCAGCATTTTGATGATGGTTTCTGCTGTTGGTTTCATTTTAATTGAACGTTTGGGTGCAGCAGGAGTAGGGGAGTTCTAATGCTTGAAGTCAACAATCTCTATCGTGCCTTTGGCTCGACCCCTGTTTTACGCGGTATTGACTTGCATATTGGTGATGGGGAAATCGTTTGCATATTAGGGCCAAGTGGTTGTGGGAAAACGACTCTCCTTCGCATTATTGCTGGATTAGATCGGTTAGATAGCGGCGAAGTGCTGCTGAATGGGGAAAATATACAATCAGTCCCAACTCATAAGCGTGGTTTTGGTCTGATGTTTCAGGACTTTGCATTGTTCCCGCACATGGATGTCGCGGCAAACGTTGCCTTTGGACTCCGGATGCGGCGTGTGCCAGTTGCCGAGCAAATGAAGCTTGTATCTCATATGCTCGGATTAGTTGGTTTATCGGGTTTTGAAAAGCGAGATGTCGCCCGCCTTTCGGGTGGAGAACGTCAGCGTGTTGCACTTGCACGCAGTCTCGCTCCCAATCCGAAACTCTTGATGCTTGACGAACCTCTAGGTTCGCTCGATGCAGTTCTCCGTGAAGAACTTATCTTGGAATTGCGCCATATTATCAAGGAGCTTGGCCTTACAGCTATTTATGTCACGCATGATCAGCACGAAGCATTTGCCATCGCAGATCGAATTGCGGTTATGAATAAAGGGCAGGTTGAGCAAGTTGATTCACCATCGCAGCTTTATCATCGACCTTCTACTCAGTTTGTAGCACAATTTCTCGGCCTTGATAATATTGTGCCTGTCCTTAGCCAACAGGGTGTTTTAGCACAAACGCCGTTAGGCGAGTTCCCGGTAATAGGACATCCCAAATCAATTCTTCTTCACAGTGACTTCTTAACGACTAGAGATTTGGCGGACACAAATACTATTCAGGCTGAGCTTGTTCAGGCTGTGTTTCAGGGCGACACCTATCGTTTAACCCTTCGACACACTTCCGGAATAATTCTTCACGTCAAATTTCCTGCTGTTGCCACATCCATTCCGCACAAAGGTGCTTCGTATAATATTCATATTGGATCAAATGCTATTATCCCGCTTAATGATGGAATTGCTTCCTAAAATTAAAAGGCCGCCTGTTCGGCGACCTTCGTTTATGCGCAGTCAGCATATTTTGTTATGCTGAACCCCTCTTTTGCTCTGATCCCGTTACACGTCCAGATTACGTACCGATTTCGCATGTGTCTGTATGAAGCGCCGCCGTGGTGGGACACTGCTGCCCATTAGCATGTCAAATACTCGGTCAGCCTCTGCTGCATCATCAATCGTTACCTGAAGCAATGTGCGCGTTGCGGGATCCATTGTCGTTTCCCACAATTGATCCGGGTTCATTTCTCCCAAACCTTTGTAACGTTGCACTCCGACTTTGTCGGGTTGGTCATATTTCTTCAACGCTTTTGCTAGTAATTCACTGTCGGACATTCCTGCTTCAGGGTAAACATATTCCAACTTCTTGCCACTTTTGAGCAGGTAAATGGGTGGCTGTGCGATGTAGAGATGCCCGTCGGCAATGATGGCTTGCATATGACGGAAGAAAAATGTCAGCAACAGAGTGCGAATGTGACTGCCATCTACGTCGGCATCGGTCATAATTATGACGCGTCCATAACGTAAATTATCTACCGTGAAATCTTCAGCGATGCCTGTTCCCAGTGTAGAAATCAATGCCTTGATTTCATTACTGTCCAGTACTTTGTCCATCCGCGCGCGTTCCGTGTTCAGGATCTTACCGCGAAGTGGCAAAATTGCCTGAAAATGCCGGTCACGTCCTTGTTTTGCCGAACCGCCTGCACTATCACCTTCTACAATGTATATTTCGGCGCTTTCGCCTTTTTGAGAGCAGTCCGCAAGCTTACCCGGTAGCGTTGTACTTTCCAGAAGGCTTGGCCCACTACGTACTAAATCGCGTGCTTTACGAGCGGCTTCGCGCGCACGCATACTGGTCATACACTTGTCAACAATGCGTCGTGCTTCGCGTGGATTTTCTTCTAGGAATTCGTTAAAAGCCTCGGTTACCACCTGCGAAGTTGCCCCTTGGACTTCAGGGTTAATCAGTTTGACCTTGGTTTGGCTCTCGAATGAAGGATCGGGATGCTTGATACTAATGATCGCTGTTATGCCCTCAAGTGTATCGCTGCCAGAGAAATTCGGTTCTTTCTCTTTCAACAATCCCGCCTTACGGGCATAACGATTGATGACACCTGTGATTGCCGATCTCAAACCCGTGAGGTGAGTACCACCGTCCGGCGTATTTATCGTGTTAGCAAACGCCATTTCTACGACGTTAGCCGAGTCATTGTATTGGAATGCAACTTCAACACCGATGACGATTGATTCTTTACCTTCACGCGTAATTTCGATATCTTTTTCCAAATACACAGGATCGTGTAGCGGTCTGCGATTACGATTTAAATAGCGTACATACGAATACAACCCGCCTTCGAAGTAAAAGGTTGTTTCGTGTGGTATCGGTCGTCGCCGCTCATCCTTTAAAGTGATGTTGACCCGCCGCGTAACAAAAGCCATTTCGCGAAAGCGCTGTGCTAATGTGTCAAAGTTAAAGGAATTGGGTTCTAAAACTGTAAAATCGGGCTTAAAGGTTTGTTTGGTTCCGGTGTGTTCCCCGGCTTCCATTTCGCGTAGTTTTTTAAGTTTTGACGCGACCATGCCCTGCTTATAAACCTGTTCCCACAAGAATCCGTCGCGGAACACATTGGTCCGCATTTCTTCTGACAGGGCGTTTACAGCCGAGACACCTACACCGTGCAAACCACCACTGACCTTATAGGCACCTGTACCAAACTTTCCGCCCATGCCGATTTCGGTCATAACGCCTTCAATTGTCGGTTTACCGGTACTTGGGTTAATACCTACCGGGATACCACCGCCGTTATCTTGAACCGATACAACATTGTCGTCATACAACGTAATCAAAATGTGATCGCAGCGACCAGCTAGCGCTTCGTCAACTGAGTTATCAACGACTTCATAGATAAGATGATGCAGAGCCTTGCTATCAGTACCCCCCACATACATGCCGGGGCGCTTTCGCACGTGCTCCATTGGGTTAAGACGGATGATATCCTCATCGCGTTGTTGTCTAATCTGCGCGGTATCTTGTTCCGCCATGACATCTCCTTAGCTCAGAATCAAATGTGTGGAAAATTACGGGTTATTTTGCCGCGTCTATTCGGGGAAATGCCGTAGACTCTTCATTGATATATTATACCCTAGAATAGCAGTAAGAACAATCCGGTTTTGATAGAACAAATAATCAATTACTCTACCTTTGTAGGGGAAATATCCGATACCTAGCGGCACTAAATTATGAGCAAATGATGACATGATTCTGTTGAAGACGATGCAAAAAATAAGGATTTGAATATTGTAATAAAGGATCTGCCAAACGTCTTTGTGTATATGCAGAACACATGATTGGATCTCTCATGTAAAGTGCAAACATTGATTGGCATAATTATTAATGATCCGCGAAGCTATCTTTTTGGCTCGCGTGAGATCTATATATTGCGGTTTATGGTCTGTATTCCTCGAGCTTTTCTAATCCGCTTGACTCTCATTGTTACCCGCTTTACAATCCTGCTCATTGCCTCCGTAGCTCAGGGGATAGAGCAGCGGTCTTCTAAACCGTTGGTCGGGAGTTCAAATCTCTCCGGGGGCACTTACTAGCTAACTCTTCCTCCTCTTGGTTCTGTTGTATGTCGGGTAACTTCCCAATATTTACAATTCGCCTACCGGATATTTTCTCTACAGGCTCTAATGTGGCACGCTCATACATATTGGGCGACCACTCTACCCAAACGTAATCATTCGTATCTACGCCCCAAATGTCAGCACCATATTTCATCATTAAGTGAACATTGGCCTTGAAGGTTACACCGACTACTTGACCATCCTCTACAAAAACACGGTCAATGATTTGTCGGATTAGCTCATTCTGCTTATCAACATCACCCCCACACGTAAGAAAACGCTTAGGGAAGTCTTGCACTAGACTAGCGGCGCTTTGTACGCTATCCGCTTCAAGCATGGGTAGTTTGGCCTCTATCTCATTTTCAATAGTTTGGGTTTTTAAGCGTAGTGCGTCACGATCAATCAGGCCGTCTTCGTACATATCCAGTACACGCTGCTTCTTATCCCGTAATTCTTCTATGGCATCGACTACCGACCGACCTTCAAGGGATTTTGCCATTTCGTGAGTGAGAATATCGTACCAATTTTGAGGAATAATGTTGGGTAGTCGGTTGAGTAGCTCTAAGACAACCGTATCAATTTTTTCAACACGCACAGGTACAGAGGGGCAATCATAATTCTGTTGCTCACGGGTTACGCACTTATACTGTTTATAAGTGTGTCCTTTCACTTTTTGGGCGCGGCATTGGCACTTGCCAAACGTGGTTATCTCTTTTCCGATTACTTGGCTACGGTTTTGAAAGCAATGCCAACACCAGATGACACCACGTAGTAAGAATGGGGTGTGTACCTGACCCCCGTGCTTAATCGTGTCACGTTGACCACGTACCTGAACCACCCTATCCCATAAATCTCTACTGATTATCGGCTCATGCACACCGTCCCTAACTTCGACCGGAGCCGAATAGTCACGATGCTTTTTTTCCTTGTCATGGTACACGGCTGGCTGATAAGATGTCCTGCCCTTGTACACAGCATTGCCTAATCCAGTTCGTACCGCGTGCTTTGTGAACTTCCTACCAGTGACCGCCGTATAACCAGCTTCGTGCATTGCCTTTGCAACATCGGCATAGCTGTACTTGCCAGTAGCATAAAGCTCAAACATCAGTAAAACGCCAGCGCGTTCATCTTCGTTGACCTTAAGGACGTAGTTTTCAGCTTTAGAACCTACGTTATAACCGAAGAGGCGCGTACCAGCGATATAGCCACCCTTTTTGAAGATACTGTATTTAGCATCCTTGTACTTTTGGGATAGCTGCGCTGATGTGAAAGCATTCATATGGTCAAGAAAACCTTCTACAAACGCACCAACCGCGCCGTCATGAGCCGATGGTTCATAGACACTCAGGACTGTTAGCTTACATACGCGGCGTAGAAATTCCTTGCAAGTAGCTGCTTCTGTAGCGTCCCTATGAAACCGTTCCCACCGCAACACAACTAGGTGTGTAAATTTCTTCTTACCAGCATCAGCCAATAGCTTTTGGTATCCAAGCCTATTAGATACTGTGGTGGCGCTTTCAGCTTCATCTACGTACTTAGCAACGCATTCACCACCGTTAGCGGTTATAAACTCACGGCACTTATTCTCCTGAACGTCCAGCGTCGTACTGTCCCGCATTTCCTCATGCGAGTATCGAATATAGATAGCATATTTGTCGGTCATGGGTATGTATCCTCTATATAGCTAGGCCGCCTGTTAATCAGGGCATGGCGGCAGGACAATAAAGAAAATACAATATTGTGAGGCCGCTGTGCTGGTATCGTCAGTACGGCAGTTAGGAAAGCGCTGGTGTTGACGCACTGGCGTTTTCCGTTTATGTGTGAGCTTTTATTTTAGATCGACTGTATAGGTTTAGTCAAACACTTACCTACCAGTCAAAGCTTAATGTTAAATCTTGATTAACATATTCGATAAAGTATTGACAAAACCATTATAATATGGTAATATTATAGGTAGAGTGATTTACTCACTCACACAGACTTTGCTCATAAACATCTATAACCAGAGACATTTTGCGCCAGACATTTCGTTATGGCGTTTTGCGTTGCCACAAAGGAGAGTAGAAATGGCACGAACTGACAAGGCACTAGGGCTTGCTTATAACCGGGTAGCCCAAACAAAGAGGAGACTACACTTAGCAATCGAAGATAGAGCTACAGCAAAGAAAATCGCAAGGTTGAACTCATTGTACGAGCGCCAGAAACTCGAATATAAAGAGATCAAGCTACGCGTAATGAAAATATAAGAACGGCTAAAC
>JBBSBS010000159.1:0-12842 GCA_038251045.1 Aggregatilineales bacterium
ATACGGCGGAACCCCCACCCCAGCCCTCCCCCGCAAGCGATGGAGGGAGCAATACGATCAGCCCGGTAATTAGCATAGCAGATGTGAGGGGGTTAAGGGTGACCAAATGGTAGAACATTTGGTAACTGTTAAGCGTGGTCAGCACTAACCAAAATAGGCGAGGCATCGGCGCGTGAAGGTTGCCAGCGGGTTAAGAAATGGTTTGTGGGGGAAACCGAAAGTAAACTTTTCTACGAATATCATGTGAAGATAGCCAACATTCGCTACGATGCCATCTCTATAAAATAGTAAAGTGGTTGACCACGCTCCCTGCATCGCGGGTATACTGGTGGCGGGCGAAAAAATCAGCGTTGTGACAAGGACAGCGGTTATGATAAAAGTTATTCAGGTGGGTATTGGCGGCATGGGCAATGCGTGGCTCAATACCGTTTTGCAGTCAGATGAAGTGGCGTACGCGGGTTTCGTAGAGGTCAATGACCAGATTGTTGACGAGCAGGCCGAGCGTTACCAGATTGACCGGTCACGGGTATTCAAGACATTGGCGGAGGCACCGCGGGCGACGCGGGCGGACGCGGTGATTAACGTCACACCGCCGCAGTTCCACAAAGATGTGTCGGTGCTGGCGATGGAAGCTGGCCTGCCAGTGCTTTCGGAAAAGCCGCTGGCGGGTACATTCAGCGATGCAGAGGCGATCGTCCGTAAGGCCAACGAAACGGGCGTGCTGCATATGGTCACCCAGAATTATCGCTACAGTGTACCGGTTCAAACCCTTAAGCAGGTGCTGGATTCGGGTGAATTGGGCAAGGTAAGCGCGGTGGCAATCGAGTTTTTCAAAGGCCCACACTTTGGCGGCTTCCGCGAAGAAATGCCCTATCCACTGATTATTGATATGTCGATCCACCACTTTGATTTGATGCGTTTTTTCCTCGACAGCGATCCGGTATCGGTGTACGGGCGCAGTTGGAATCCGCCGTGGAGTTGGTTCAAGGGGGATGCCTCGGCTTCGGTATCGCTAAAATTTGCCAATAAGGCGGTGGTGTCTTACAACGGGTCTTGGTGTTCAAACGGGCAGGAAACACCGTGGAATGCCAACTGGCGCTTTGAGTGTGAAAAAGGGGTGGTGTCGCTGAGGGACGATCAGGTGCAGGTGCAGCATCTAACGGGCATTGAAGCACGCCCCGGCCTGAAGTATAACCAGAATGACGCGCTGGCGATTGTGCCGCCGGTGGTGATGGAACGTGAGGCGCAGGCTTATCTGCTGCATGAATTTTATGAAGCGGTTACGACTGGCAAAACACCTGCCACCACCTGTCAGGACAACATCAAGTCACTGGGCATTGTATTTGATGTGGTGAAGTCATTCGCTACAGGTGAAGTGGTGCAATCTACGGCTGGATAGCGCAAAAAAGCTGCTGTGAAGCCTGGTCTAGCATCACCGGCCTTTGTTGAGAATACGCGGCAAAAATGCATGAGCGTGGTTAAACGGCTGCTGCCGTAAACAGGGCAGCAGTCTCGCGTCTAGTAGCGCTATTCCGCAGGGGCAGGCTCAGGATTCTTGTCCGCATCTTCCTTGTCATGCGTTTCTTGCTTCTGCGCAGGTGACTCATGCTTCCATTCCTTGAGTTCTTCGTGCTTCTCTTCGGCGCGCTCTTTGAGTTTTCCGATATTCTTCGGGTTTTTATCTGGCATGTTGATTATTCCGCTGGTTATCTATCAAATGCAGTTCATAACGATGTGAATGCCCGAATGTCTCAGGCATCACAGGAGATTTTAGACGCTGGATGAGCCATCTGCGGGAGATAAGCGCGCTGCTGCGGCCACATCAGTGGCGAGGGTCACCCTACGGCGGGATTGTTCGGTTTCGAGGGCCATAACCAGCTTTTGTTCAAAGCTTTCATCACCGCGCAAGCTATTTTTCCCTTTGATGACTTCTGATACCTGTGCAATCCGGCTTATAAGTTCACTTTCCGACAAGCTTTCAAGTTCAAGGGATGAAGGTAATTCTGTCAAAGTGGTCAGGCTCCTATACCCATTAGTCCATATCAGACAGCATATCCTATATATATGAGCCGGTGCAGAGGCATACGGCCTATCTTTGGGCAACTAATCAGCCATCTGTCCCCATATAAACCACCCAAGTAGCTCTTGACGACCCTCACGGATGAGTAGATAGTGACATCAGGCTTCCTCAGCCGGTGCCGTTCATTTTCCTGGCTGAGGATCATCACTTAACTTCATCCGGGCGACTGGTAACACAAGTACAGCATGCCGATTTACGAAAGACAAACACGATGTCCAGTGAGAAATTTGAGATGGCAGAGAAATTGATTGACGAGAAGGATTACGCGGGCGCACGCGCAATCCTCAACAGTGTAGATGACCCAACGGCGCGGGAATTGGAACGCAAGATTGACGCGATGCAACCGCAATCGAGGCGGTGGACAGTTCATCCTTTAATTCCGCTGATTGCGTTTACCATTGGCGGGCTGGCAGTGCTGGTAACGCTGATTAGTTTCGTCGACCCTAATATGGATTACTCGCTGCGGTCGGTAGCGGGAATACTGGCTATCGTCGGGCTGGTCATTGCGTACGTGACGAATAAGTTAAACAAGCGCTAAGTTCGACCGCTGCTTTTCACAACCCGCATCGCGAAATCCTCATCAGTTGCGTGTGACCTCGACGGTGGTGCTGCTGCTGGTTTGATTGCCAACCGCGTCAAAGGCTACGGCGGTGAATGTAAATGTCCCCGTTCCGGTGAGGGTGTAGGCGAAGGCATAGGGGTTTTCTGTGCCTGACCCTAAGAACTCACCATCGCGATAAAACTCCACCCGTTGTATTTGATAATCGTCGCCAACGGTGGCACTCAAGGTAAGGCTGTCTTCTTGGGGCCAGCGATAAATCTTGCCCGGTTCGCCCGCGCTGAGGGTAATGGTCGGCGGTGTATTATCGACGATGACCTGCACACTAGCAGATTCGGCAGTATTGTCTTTATGCACGACCGTTAACAGCAGTGTATATAAGCCGCTGAGGCCGGTGGTATCCCATGTACCGAGACTAGATCCGGGCGTGAAAACGGTTTGCTGGCTGCCCACCTGCAAATATCCACCGGGGCTTGCGCCTTCTCCATAGGAAAGCTGGAAGTATTGCAAATCTTCGGGCTTGAGTGTGCCGCGCACATCCACCGCACCACCGACATAAGCATAAGGCTGTGGTTGAAGCAGTTGCACATCACTAAAAAGTTCGGGGCGGCTGACGTTGTCATAACCCAATGGCGGCAGCGGTAAGTTGTTGGTACGCCACCATTCATCGGCATCCGGCGGCGGGACGAAGAATAACTTGCCGATTTGCAATTGGTTGGGGGTGCTGGCAGTCGCCCGCAGGCCACTCTGGCTGTTGATGACTACTTTCTGCCAGTAGGTATCTTCCTGCTGGGGTTGGAAGCCACCATCCGCCAGAAAAATCTCGGTGTGCGTCGGACAGTCGCTATTGGGCAGCAAGCCGGAACGATCACACACACTGAGTGCTACGACTTTATCAGGACGTGTCCAATCGGCATTGGGCAGCGAGTCGCGGTCATGGGCATACTGCATCACGCCGCGCCAGATGACCGCCGCGCCATCTAGTCCGTCGGAGTCGAGCGCCATGACGGTATCATCCGAGCGCTGTAAATGAACACTGGTCACTAACTGCGGGGTATAACCCACTGTCCAGTTTTCAGTTTTATCACCCGCCATGCCCACGACAACCGCATTGGCGCGGGGTAGTTCCAGCACAGCCACTTTATCACCGAGTACCTGCCGCCGTTTGAGCTGGTCGGACAGGATGTTGTTGACCAGGTAGCCGACATCGTGCGGGTATACACCGACCTGATTTTGGGCGATCTGTGCCGCGTCATAATTCCAGATGATGTTGCCAGCGTCATCCTCGATGCGCAGTACGGCAACCGGATTACGCTGACGGTAACCCTGCCCGATGGCCTGCGTCGGGATACCACGCATATCACCCATCGCCGCAAACACCGAGTAGGCATAGGTCATATCGAGCACCGAAACCGCGCCACCGTGTTCGAGCAGTGACAGATCAAAGCGCCCGTCTTCACCCAAACTGTTGAGGCCGATGCGGTGCGCCAGTGACAGCACGGTACTCATGCCGCGTTCGCTGGCGATCTGGGCGGCGGGGGGTAACAACCACGCACTCATGGCATCGCGCAGATTCACGGGGCCACGGAAGCGCCCATCGGGATTAGCCGGTGTGTAGATCAGGCCATCGGCTGCACCGGGGAACTTACGCGGAATATCCAGCACCATCGTGGCGGGATTGGCCTGCGCACGGACGAACGCGGTGAAGTAAACAAAGGGGTAGAGCATCGGGCCGGGTTGGGAGTCGAGGCGGGTGGCTGGCCCGACCATGCTTTTGATCTCGCCGGTGGTGGCATCCATGATGACCATCGAACCACTGTCGGGGGCATTGCCATCCAGCGGCGCACTGGTCACCGGCATGTATCCGGCGGCACGGCAAGGCTCCCCATCGTCAGCATCCGGCGAGGTAGCTTTACCGGCTAAACGTGCCAGTTGGATGCGCAGCGCACATTTTGACTGGTTATAGAGATCCAGATCGAGGGTGGTGATAATGCGTAAGCCGCCGCGCGAGACGAGTTCACTGCCATCACGCCCCTGCCCGTCAAGGATGTCCTGCGCCTGCCGCCGCGCATATGCCACGAACTCCGGCGCGATTTGCTCCGGCTGGTTGAGCGATAACAGAATGGGTGTTTTGGTGGTGGCGGCAGTATCAAATTCTTCACTGTTGATGTCCGTGCCAGCACGCATCCCGCGCAGCAAATCGCGCTGCCGTCCACGGGCTGCTGTTTCGTTATCCAGCGGATTGTATTGGGTCGCCAGCGGGATGGCTGCCAGCATGGCGGCTTCGTCCAATGAGAGGGCGGTGGCATCTTTGCCGAGATAGGTTTGGGCGGCGGCCTGAATACCGCGCGCACCGTTGCCATAATCGGCTGTGTTCAAATACCATTCAAGGATTTGTTCGGGTGTATAGCGGCGCTCGATTTCGGTGACGAGGGCAATCTCGCGCCCGATGGCATCACTGTTGGCGGCTTCGGGCAGCGGGGCGATTACGCCGCGTACCAAGCGTCCGGTCAGAGATTGATCCGGCAGCAGTGGGCCAAAGAGCATGTTCTCCCACAGGCGGTTGAAAGCCACGAACACGTTCGGCTTCTGCATACTGAGGAAATTCGGCTGCTCGGCACGCAGGGTGGCCTTCAAGACGTAAGCGGGCATTTGCGCGAGCGTCAGCCATGTGCGCTCACTGGCGGATTGTTCGGTTAGCAGCAGGGTGCTGCCGCTGCGGTCATACAGTTCAGTCAGGCCGACCATTGCCCCTTGCGACAGGCTTTCCTGTGGCGCGGGCAGGTTACGGGTGGCGTTGCGATACGCCAGCGCTGCCCCACCGAAGGTCACCGTCAAAGGCAGAACACCCAGCAGCAGCACCACCGCTGTAAGCAGGCCAATGCCCCAGCGGGTGCGGGTTTGGGTGGTTTGTTTGCGGGCTTTACGCGCCCGTCGTTTGCGGATGATGGCGGCTGATGTGGTCACAACTTACCCTGTAAAACACTTCACGAGCGGGATATTCATCTCCATTTTAGCGGTTATTGATAAATCGTACACCCGCGCTCGTGTAACGTATCCATCCAAGTGGGTTGGATGGCGATCTTGTTCCAGCGCAGATCGAGCTTCTGTAAGTGATCAAGTTGGCTGATAGTATCCGGCAGCGCGATCAGCTTATTCGAGCGCAAATCAAGCTGGCGCAGTTGCGATAGGCTGGCGAATGACGCGGGTAGTCCACGCAGGCGGTTGTTGCGGAGGTCGAGTACCGTCAGGCTGCTGAGATTACCTACAGACTCCGGCAGCAGGCTTATGTGATTATTGTTGGCGTAGAGTTCGCTGAGGTTGGAGAGCTGCCCGAATGAGTGCGGGAGGGTCGTCAACTGGTTACCGTACAGACGCAGTTCGGTCAGGCCGCGCAAGCTCCCAAACCATTCGGGGAGTGCCGTGAATTGGTTGTCGGTCATGCCCAGATAACGCAGGTTGACCAGATTAGTCATTGATTCGGGTAAGGTCGACAGTTGGTTATCACTGATGTACAGGAAACGGTTGAGACCGCGCAGATTGCCGATGCTGTCTGGTAGGGACAAGAGTCGGTTATACCCGATGTCCAACGTGTGCAATTGGGTTAACGCGCCGATGCTTTCGGGCAGCGCGGTCAGGTCATTGTTATGGATATACAATCCGGTGAGGTTGACCAACGCGCCGAGGGCTTCCGGCAGCGTCCCCAGCGGGTTTTCGCCAATCGACAGGGTTTGTAATGTGGTGATTTTCCACAACGAGTCGGGCAAGGCCCATAAGCGATTGTGACGCAGATGCAGGTGCTTCAGGTTGTGCAAAACGCCGATGCGTTCCGGCAAACTCGTTAGGCCGTTGAGGTCGAGATGCAGGGCTTCAAGTTGAGTCAGGTTTGTTAGTGATGCGGGTAATGTGGTTAGATGGTTGTCGTCCAGCAGCAGTATTTTAAGCTGACCGAGGTTGCCAATCGAGTCCGGCAGCGACGACAGAGCATTTCCTGTCAAATCCAGATGCTGCAAATCAGTTAATTGACCGAGCGTGTCGGGAAGGTCGGATAAGCCACAGCCGCGCAGGGACAATGCTACGATGCGGTCATAAGATAGGACAGCGTAGACTTCGCGACCTTCTTGTGTGCCAGCCGCTAAAAGCGGAATCGAGCCGTCATCCAAAGCGGTGGTTTGGTGAACCCGTGCCGTGAGGGATGCTAGAACGTCCATGTCTGCCATATTAAACCCACCTATTTTCGTACCCTGTGCGTGTTTCTACATCAGAATTTACCTATAAAGTGATGGTTGAACAAAATGATACTCTGATTGCAAGTTGCGAAATCTTCTCTCAGAACCTCACCCCCTAGCCATCTCTCCGTTTACAAAGAGGAGGAACTGAGGGGCGAAAACGGGGCATCAATAACGAATTAGCAATCAAGGTATATTTGTGTTGACTATAGATCAGAACCTATTGGTAAATGTCCGGTCGATTGTATAATCGAGCCATCAGCAGACATGACTGAACAAACGAACAATGGGTGGTTGATCGTCATTTTCTTATCTACAAGGCGTTTTATTTATTCGCCATTATCCTATGGTGTGTTGATCGGATTTTGAAATGACAGATCATCTCTCCCCCGAAGTCTTGCAAGCTATTTGCACCACGCACGGGCTGGGCAAAATCGAGAGTCTGGTGCAGCCCGCACAGGGCAACATCAACCGCTGCTTGCTGGTCAATGATGCCTACGTGCTGCGCTTCGACGTGCTGGATTGGGGTGGAGCTAATCGTTATGCAGGCGAGAAATGGGCATACGAAATACTCAGCGAGAGTGATGTGCCTGTCTCGCGGGTACTGGCGCTCGATACCAGCAAGCAGCTAGTACCGTACGACTACTTGATCCTAACGAAAATGCCGGGGCAAACCATCAGCACCAGCGCCGCTGATTTGCCACTTGCTACTCGCTACGGCATCGGTTACAGCGCCGGACAACATCTAGCGACTATCCACAGCCACGCCTTTGATCAGTTCGGGCTGTTCTACAACATCCTAGCAGGAACGCCGCAACCGGATTGGACGGCTTATGTGGCTGACCATTTCCGATATTATCAGGGACAGATTCAGGTGCTCGGCACATTATCTGCCGAAGTAATGGGACGGATTGATGCCCTCAAGGTGCGGATGCAGCCCTTGTTGGCGGCGGTGACGCAAGGCGTGTTCATTCACGGCGATTATCACTTTCTCAACCTGTTGCAGCAGGATGGCAGACTGAGCGCCGTACTTGACTTCGATTGGGCATCATCCGGCGACCCGTCGTGGGATTTCCGCATAGATGATTCAATTGAATCCGAAGTCCCCGGCAGCCGCGACGCGTTCTATGCCGGATATACCAGTCGGCGGGCGCTGCCTGACGGTCATTGGGAGCGTGTGTCGCTTTACCGGATTGGCTTATATCTCGATCTTTTGGAGGGTGCGGCGCAGGATGAAAACGAAATCGCGTTAACGATGCCCCTGCTCCTAAACGAGATGGACTGGCTGGAAGCACACCTGTAAGCTGCGTCACCACTCATAAAACAAAAGGCAGCACCACCCTATGTGTGAGCTGCCTATTTTGAACCAACTTCTACTGATTAGCTTTCGCGTATCCAGACGCGCATTTCGCCTTCGGCGCGGTTCGCCCAGAAGAAATAAGGGATGGCGGTAATGGTTGTGGGTGTATGGGCAATCTGCTGGACGGACTGCGGTTGGTATAAGCCGCCCTTCCAGTCAGTCGGTTCGGCACGCTGCGCCGCGCCCTTGACGACAGCGATACCACCGAACAAATCCGGTTCGAAAACCGCCGTGAGTGGTGATGTCAGCGGAAGCACCACATTCGCCAGATTTGCGCCGTTATCCACTTCTTCGAGGCAGTAGACCACGGGGCCGCGCTGAAGCGCTACACAACCCGCGTCATGCCGAATCTGGGGATGTGGCAGCACGCGCTCGACCGGCATCGCCAGCACCAAACTAATTTGGTCGCCACTTGCCCACTCACGATCTATCAGGACATAGCCTTTGGTGGCGGGTGTGGTCACGGCTGTACCATTCACAGCAAGAGTATATTCACGACACCAACCGGGTATACGCAGCCCCAGCTTGAAACGCGCCGGTTGATCCACATCAACCTGAAGCTTGACCGCGCCATCCCACGGATAATTGGTTTCTTGCTTGAGGCGGACGGCGGTGCCATTCAGGTTGATGTCGGCGTGGTTAGCGGTGTACAAATGGACGTAGAGGGTCTCGGCAGCCGTTGAATAAATGTACGCGCCGACACTCGCGACGATCCGCGCCAGATTGGGCGGACAGCAGGCACAATCGAACCATTCGGAACGGCGATAATGCTTCTCACCGATGATGCCGCTCCAATTGCCGTGCGGGGTCACATTGGGATAGGCTGCCAGCGGATTGGCATAGAAGAAGTGCTCGCCTTCGTGCGATACACCGCTGAGGACGTTGTTATACAGCGCCCGTTCCATCGTGTCGATGTACTTGCTATCGGGATCCAGCCGGAACATGCGCCACGCCCAGAATACCAGCGCAATCGCGGCACAAGTTTCGGCATAAGCGGTTTCGTTGGGCAGGTCATAGGGGACGGTGAAGCCTTCATTGGCGTGTGCTGGCCCAAGCCCGCCGGTGATATACAAATGATGCTGCGTCAGATCATCCCAGATCGACAGGCAGGCTTTTTTCAGCGCCTCGTCGTTGGTTTCGGCGGCAAGATCAGCCATGCCGGAATACAGATAGGCGGCACGTACCGAATGTCCGGTGGCTACATCCTGCTCACGGACAGGGCGATCCGCCTGACAGTAGCGGTAGGTTTTCGCCCAATACTGTTTAGGGTCTTCACCACGGGCGATGGCCTCCTGATCAAAATACAACGGCTGCTGCCCACGTTCATCGACAAAGTATTTCGACAGGTCAAGATAGCGCTGTTCGCCTGTGGCATGGTACAAGCGCACCAAGGCCAATTCGACTTCAGGGTGACCATCATAGCCGCGCTTTTGACCTTCATTCGGGCCAAAAACGGTGGCGATATAATCAGTGTAACGGCACATAACATCCAGCAATTTGCGCTTGCCAGTGGCTTCGTAGTAGGCCACCGCCGCTTCGATCAAGTGACCGGCATCATAGAGTTCGTGCCAGTCGCGCAGATTGACGAATTTATTTTGAGGCTCCACCGATGTGAAGAAAATATTCAAGTAACCGTCGGCCTGCTGGGCTTTCTCGATCAGATCAATGACCGCGTCGGCCTGCGCTTCGAGTTCGGGATCGGGGTGGGTTTCCAGACTGTAAGCGATGGCTTCAATCCATTTACCGGCATCCGAGTCCCAGAAGATATGGGGTTTGGGCTGTCCCTCTTTCCAATCAAGCTTCCACGCATCTACGCGTCCGGTCTTTTCCATTTGATGTTTGATGGCTGGCAGCGTATGTTCACGATTGTTGGCCTGCCGTTCGCCCCAAAACCCGTCATCAATCACAACATTTTTTAAAGAAATGGGCATCGTTTTTTGGACACTGCTGGTCAAGATAATCCTCTATTCAAATATCCTTTGACTTTTGTGCAGTGTAGTTTATGCCAGACTCGTATTTTTTCGCCAGCCCATAATGGCGTAGAATAGGAAGATAAATCCGACTTTTTAAGGATTAGTCATGAGCAACCAAAATATTCTTCATTTAAGTTTAGTCAGCCCGATTAAGTCACAGAATGCCGGGTTATTTGTCTCTCGCGGCGGGGCGATGCACCCTGCCCGCATCATTGACTCGCACGAATTGATCTTCGTAAAAGATGGCGTGCTCGATATGTGGGAAGAAAATCAGGAATTTCATGTGGAGGCAGGGCAAACGCTGCATCTGTGGCCGGGGAGGAAACATGGTGGCATGAAGCCCATGCCGCCTGATCTGCGCTTTTACTGGGTTCACTTCACCGAGTATGAGCAAAGTAGTTATGACGAAAACGCGGCCCTCAACCAGTTCGTGCCGTTCATGCGAATGCCACAGGTCAAGTGCATCACCCAACCGGAACGGATGGAGCGCTTATTCCACATCTTTTTGGACGATCAAGAAAGCGGAACGCTGCACCCCTATGCCGCTAACCTGTTGACGACTTTGATGCTGGTGGAAGTGGTGCAGTCGCGGGAAGTCGATCCTACAGGTGATAGTGACCTGAAAACGTTAGCGACATGGGCAAACACTTACATCCGGCTGAATTATGACCGACCGATTACAGCCGGAAAAATTGCTCACGAGTTGGGCTACAATCCCGATTATTTGGGGCGCGTCTACCGCCAGATTTACCACACGACTCTCACCGAGGCCATCCAGAAGCGGCGGGTGCATGTCGCCTGTCATTATCTACTGGAAAGTGAAATGACGGTCGAGCAAATTGCTGATAAGTGTGGTTTCACCGAGCCGGATTATTTCAGACGCATTTTTCGCCGCCACATGCAACTGTCACCCATCGCCTACCGCAAGCAGTACACCCACGTTAAGGTGAATACCCATTAGCAACAAAAAAGGGCGCAGTAATTATTTGTGCGCCCTTTGCTTATCACGTTTGTCAGCAGCTACCGCTTAGTGCAGCTTGCTCACCAGCGAGTCGATAAACTCCTCGTCAATGAATGAGCCTTTTTGCAGCAGCATTTCGATTTGTCCGGTTAAGCGTGCCCGTTCCTTAACCGTCAATTCTTTAGCGGTTACAACTACGATGGGAATATCCTTGGTGGAGGGGTCACCCTTCATGGTTTCGATGACGGCGAAGCCATCCACATCGGGCATCATCAAGTCGGTAATGACCATAACCGGTCGGACTTCACGCACCAGTTCGATGCCCTGTGCGCCATCCGCCGCCAGATGAATATCGTAACTGCCGCGTGCCAGCAAGATGCGCTTGATCAACCGCGCTGCATCCTGATTGTCTTCGATGATGACGATGCGCCGGACGTTAGACTCGACCTGTTGTAAGGCAGACAGCAACCCTTCTTCGGGCAGTGTGGGGACGATGTGCTGCTGATTCAATTCAATCGAGTGCTGCCATTGATCGCCAAGAATGTGCTTCTCTACGCTCATGGTGTGACCGGAACAGTTGACCACGACCACATCATCAGGAAGAATCACCTTCTCGCGCACCATGCGGATTAATCCGGCGAAGGTAACGGCGGTGGCGGGTTCAACTGAAATGCCATCCGTTCGGGCGGCGATGAGGGTGGCGGTAAAGGCTTCTTCGTCGGTAGCGGAGGTGAAATGCCCACCGTACTGCTGCACATAATCGTAAAGCAGTTCGTAGGCGCGTCCGGGGTTGCCGGTTGCCAGCGTGGCAATAATCGTTTGCGGGTTATCAATGGGTGTGGCGATGCGCTGCCCACGATTAAAGGCTTCGACCATAGGCGCACAACCAGCGGACTGGATCAAGCCAAAGGCTGGCATCTTATCCACCAGACCAAAGCTCATCATCTCCTGAAAACCTTTGCCCACACCAATCGGCCCCATGCCACCGCTCACACCCTGCAAGAACCAATCCGGTGTGCGCCAGCGTGCGCCGCCTTCTAATTCGTCGCCCAACTGTTCAGCGATTTCATAAGCGATGGTTTTCATGGCTTCGATAGCCGCCACGCTCTTGATTCCGCGATCCAGAAAGATGCCTTTTGACTTGGCAAAACGGGCTGCCAATTCTTTGGTCTGGTCATAAGTTCCGGTGATTTTGATGACTTCTGCGCCGTACAAAGCGGCTTCACGCATCTTATCACCGGGGGTCAAGCTGGGGAAGAAAGCCCAGACTTTGATGCCTGCGCGGGCCGCATACGCCGCATAAGCAATGGCAACATTACCGGTGCTGGCGACAACGACTTCATTCACACCCATCTCTTTGAGCGCCGAGATGGCAACGCTGGCCTGACGGTCTTTGAAGCTGCCGGTGGGTCCCTGCCGCTCATCCTTGATGAACAGGTTTTTAAGCCCCAAGCTGGCTGCCAACGCCTGCGACTTCAGCAGCGGTGTGCCACCTTCGCCCATGCTGACGATATTAGCCGGGTCAAAGATGGGCAGCACCTCGCGGTAGCGCCACAGATTAGGCCGTCGCGATTTATTTTCGGTGAACAAACTTTGAACATTGATTGTGCTCAGGTCATAGCGGGCTTCAAGGATATTTTCACCGCAGTTCGGGCAGCCGGTCACTTTTTTATTGAGGCC
>JBBSBS010000160.1:0-12749 GCA_038251045.1 Aggregatilineales bacterium
TGGATCGGGCCGAAAACGCCACCGGGCTCGATGGTCACCATACGCATTCGAAGTTGGCGGCCTGCCATACCCTCGATCTCAGGGCCAAGGTCAACCGTATTAAGTAACTTCACCGTAACACCTTTCGTCTCAGGTGCCACCTGTTCGTTGCTCATCGTGCTCTCCTCTCTTTATTTCTGGAGCCCAACTAGGGCTGCCAAACTAAACATTTTTTGTTGAACTACCAGTATCTGTAATTATACTGAATCACATGCTAGACTTTGTAATTAAGTTGGAGCTTCTCATTGTATTTAAACCTTTATGGGTCAACTCGTGCTAACCTCTCGCTGTACCCCACCCGAAATTACCACCCTTGATCCCGTCCGCGACCATCTCAAAATCGTCCAGTGGATAGGGTCGTATGAATTCCCATTTGAAACTCAGCGTTCATTAGAGTTCGCCCTGTTTCGGACGTTTGCCGTTCCCACCATCTCCGGCTTACTTGCCAGCACCGGGCACTTCGCCAAACATGGGCAAAAGCGCTACGATGACACTTCGCTTATCATCGCCGAGATTGCCGAAAACGGTTATGACAGTGACCGCGGACGCGCCGCCATCCGCCGCATGAACCAGATTCATCACCACTTCACCATCAGCAACGATGATTATCTCTATGTCCTCTCGACCTTTATTTTTGAACCCAGCCGCTTTGGGCGGTTGCTCTCGTGGCGAGAGGCCACATATAACGAAAAGCTGGCGAATTACACCTTCTGGTACGAAATCGGGCGGCGCATGAATATCCAAAATATTCCTGATACGCTGGAAGCCTTCGACCAATTCAACCGCGATTACGAGCGTGACCACTTTTGCTATGCACCCAGTAATCATCAGGTTGCCGACGCATCAGTGCGCGTGTTCCTCCAATGGTATCCGGCCTTCATGCGTCCGTTGGCGCGGCAGGTCATCTATGCCCTCATGGATGATCCCTTGCTCGACGCGGTGGGTTTTCCGAAGCCGCCGCATGTGTGGCGCTGGTCCGTGCGCAAGCTGCTGCGCCTCCGTGCCATGCTGGTCAAGTGGTCGCCACGTCGCCCTAAACCATTTTTGCTGACCCAAACTGCCACTCGCACTTATCCTTCCGGTTATGATATTGACGACTTGGGGCCGGACGCACGCTAACGGCGCTTTATAGTAAGAGGATTCACGCATGACCGTTTTGCATACCTTCGATGAACTGACGGCGGATTGGCTCACGGACACCCTGCGTGAAAAAGGTCTTTTAGCACAAGGTCAAGTCACCCGCATTGAAACCGCGCGGACAACCCATCAGGCTTCCCTAAACTACTTTTTGAATGTCGAGTATTCTGCCGATGCCTCACCAACAGCCCCGCGCACATTGTTCTTAAAACTCTCCCGTCCAGAACGCCTGCCGCTGACAGCCAGCGAAGTTGAGTATTACACCAAAATCGTCGCCCAAACCCCGCTTAAAATTACACCTCTCTGCTATTCCGCCGAATTTGACAGCCAGCAGGGCGCGTATCACATTCTGCTGGAGGATGTTTCTGCCACCCACACCGGACTATCGCTGTCCTATCCGCCCACACCTGCCCACGCTTTACAAATGGCGAAAACCCTTGCCCGCCTTCATGCTCATTGGTGGGAAAAACCCACTCTAAATACCGTCAGCGATTTGCCGTCAGAGGCCGTCATCAATCGTTACGTCAATTTTTGCCTCGCTGGCTTATCACCGCTGTTCGACTTTCTGGGTGACCGGCTGACACACCAGCAGCGAAACCTGATCGAAACATTGGTCAATCAATTGCCCCGATGGATGATTGCCCGTACGCAGCAGAACCCGAACCACTTAACCCTGATTCATGGGGATTGTCATAACGCCAATTGGCTGCTCCCCAAAACCGGAGGTGAACCCTTCCTGATCGATCGTCAGCCTTTCGACTGGTCATTGACCTGCTGGCTCGGCGCAAGTGACTTGAGCTACATGATGGTACATTGGTGGTATCCAAGCTATCGCCAGCGTGTCGAAGAATCGGTGCTGCAAACCTACCACCGTGAATTGGTTGAGCAGGGCGTATCCAACTATGAGTGGTCGCAATTGTGGGATGATTACCGCCTGTGCGCCATCCAGAGCTTATATGTCCCCTTAGCATGGTGTACCTCCGGTTCAATCGACGACTCCTCGTGGATTTGGTATCCCAAAGTGATGTATACACTTGTTGCCATTCAGCACCTTCAGTCGCAAGACTTGCTTAATCAGTCGTTATGAAAGCCCAATTGTCTGCTGTGTCTTGCTGCAATAGACTGATGCATAACCAAAATGCTAGAGGTCGCTGAATGTCCATCTCGGCTCACCGTATCGCTGTACCCCAACTGGCCATCCCGCGCATGGTGGTGGCCCTATGGGTTTTGCATCTCGCCATCAGCCTAGCTATCGCTTTCTACTTACAGGCCAATCCAGAACTGCCCGAAGCACCGTGGTTTTCAGCATCAGATTGGGCAAGTAATCTGACCCATTGGGATATGGTGTGGGAGATGCGAATTGCTGATCAAGGTTATGGGCCAAATTTCTGGCCTCAGACCAGTTCAAAATTCCCGTTGGCAGCCCTTCTCACCCGTATTCAACATCAATTGCTTGGCTTACCCACCCCCATTGGCTTGTTTATTGTCAACAAGGTTGGTCTTTTGGCTGGCCTCTGGGCCTTATGGCGACTCGTGGCGAGTTTATATGACTCGTCCACGGCGGATCGTGCCGTCTGTTATATGGCATGTCCAATCTTTGGAACCAGTTTCATTTATTGGATGAGTTATCCCGACACCTTATTTTTAGCATCGTGGGCATTGGCTTTTCTCGCTTTATTCAGCGGGCAAACCTACCGCGCGGGCTTGTGGTCAACACTCGCTGTTTGGACGCGTCCGCCTGCGGCGCTTTTGCTGCCGGTTTTCGCCCTCTCAATTTTCGTTGCCAGTGTCAAATCGATTGGTGTACGTGCAACTTGTCTCAGCCGCACATTCTGGCACCATGTTTTTAGCGCCTGTCTCTTGCCTTCCATTGCCTTAATAGCTTGGGTCATCCGAGTCAGCGATGTCACGGGTATTCCCTTTAGCCCTTATCTCGCGCAGCGGGATGTGCGCCAGACGGGACTCATTTGGCCGTGGCAGCGTATCATCGAACGTATTCAACTCATGCTTGAGACTATTCAATCCTTAGATATGGGTAAGTGGTTGGAAGCGTGGCAGCTTTTATTCATCATCGTCACATTAGTCATTCTGGTGGTCCTATATTGGCGTGGTCGGCTACGTTGGGAGTTGCTGCTGTTTACCATGATGAGTATCTTCCTACCTTTGATGACCGGAATTTTTGCCATTGGGCGCTTTGCAACATTGACATGGTTGCCCCTAGCTTTTGTCTATGTTGTTCCTGCTAATCGTCGTTGGTTTGATAGGGCTCTGTGGATAGTCGGGATTACAATATCGCTGCTGATATTCATCCTAATCAATATTTACTCATTGCAAATAGGCTACATCCCGTGAACCGTTTCAATCTGTTTCTTACAGCCGTCATCGCTGTCATCTTTGTCTTGTTGATGATCTTTGCCGGACAGCCCCTTACACCCGAAGCTGACCTTGTGCAGCGCTGGTATACGACACTTTGTAACCCTACCGCCGACCCATCCTTTCTGCTTCGATGGACATGGCGTGGTCAGCTTTCTGACGCGCAGTTGCAAGCGGCGGTGAATGCTCATCGTGCCAACAATAATTTCACCGCAGGGTGTACCGCCGTCGTCAATCACAACGTCATTTACTTTCAGTGGATACCACCCGAATTAACCGCTACCGTCGAGCGTATCAAATTCGTCGCCGTCAACGTGACCCCCGCAGGTCAAACACCCAACCCGAACCACATTTCATCCCTCATAAATGGTGTCCCCGTCTTGTATTACAAAAATGGGGATGTCAAAATCCTGCCGCACTTTATTCCGGACTCGCCCCTCGGCCTGCACACCACATCTGCGCCTGTTCCGTTATATAACAACGATGGTCTGTTGATGGGGCAGGTACGGCTGAACGGCGCGATCATTCAACTGTCCGCAGATGATGCGGTACGTTTAGGTGTGCCGCTAGTCTTGTCCACGAACCGCACATGGGGGCAGTACTGGATACGTTTTTATGCCGATGGTGTCGAGGTCGCGCCCGAACGTTTTACCAACGTTTTACCTGCCGACCAACAACCTACCTTTCTGCTCCCCGTTTACGAATATATCCCCGCTGGAACCGAATTACAGGGCATAGTCTGGTTTAGCGTGCGCCATTTACCCACGTCCATTCGCCTCGGTGTTGAAGCCCGTCAAACGATTTGGGATATGCCTACACTGCCCGTCATGCTGCAACCACCCCTGATCTTTACCCTTGCCAGCAATTTGAACAGTATGGTATCCTTTTGGCGTAATGATACATGGTATCAAAAAGAGCATGGCTAAAAGCAGCGAATTTCTAAACAAGAAAATACACAGCCGCTTGGCAGCCCACTTTTTGACGCGCCCGCAACCCACCATTTGGCAATGAGGCTGTTTGACCAGCAAATGTGGTGTTGGGGCAAGGACATAGCCGGACAAGGCTCGAACTTACTCTTGGAATATGGGTTGAACCGTGCTCCATCACCCGATTCCCGCTATAGCAGCCGCTACGAATTTAACGAATCAGAAAACTCGGTCATCCTCTGGGGCTTTGGCTTGTGGTATACTCACTCCAGCATCGGCAGTTTGCTGCTCAAACGGCATGATTTCCGCCCACGAGTGAACCTGACTTGCCTTACGACACCCGCCGCATGGCGGCTCGAAGATTGCCCGCCCATCCAAGTTCCAGCAACGGAACACGAAGCGCGGATGGCACTCAACCTGTGTGGTGACGTGTTGGCCTTTATCAGCCGCTATGAAGCGTGGGTGTTGGATCGCGCAGGGCTGGCGTATCGTCAGCAGGCCGTCGAAACCTATCCTGAACGCCGCAAAGGATTTATCCCGGCACAGGAAATGGGCGCGACTTGGTCCAGATTGGCTGAAAGCTGCTAGCGGTTACCGAAAGTTCGTAAAATCTGTTCTGTGTAGGAGTATTTGTTATGCCCGGCAAACATAAAGTCACCGGTGTGAAGCCCATGTTCGGCAATCAGCGCAGCCATTCATTGCGCGCGACCCGCAAGAAATGGGACATCAACCTTCAAAACAAGCGCGTTTATGTTCCTGAATTGGATCGTCATGTCCGTGTCATGATCACCGTAGGCGAACTGCGTACGATTGACAAGATCGGTCTGTTGGCCTTCCTCAAGCAGCGCGGAATTTCGGTCAATACGCTGCTCTAAAAGATGCCGGGGTTTGCCAGTGTGAACCCCCATTTATGCGGAGAGTGTCATGTCAGACGTGCCTCGTTTCCCGATTCCGCTAACCATTTTGACTGGCTTCCTTGGGGCGGGTAAAACCACGCTCCTCAACCACATTCTGCATGGCAATCACGGCCTGCGGATTGCGGTGCTGGTCAATGACTTCGGCGCAGTCAATATTGACTCGCAGTTGGTGGTCGGCGTAGAAGGCGAAACGGTCAGCCTATCCAATGGCTGCATCTGCTGCACAATCCGCGACGATTTACTGACCGAAACGGTGCGGCTCATTCAACGCCCACAGCCGCCTGAATATATCATTGTCGAAACCAGCGGTGTCTCCGAGCCAGCCACCGTCGCTATGACGTTCATGATGCCCGACCTGCAGGAATTCTTGATCGTTGATAGCATCCTCACGGTGATCGATGCCGAGCAGTTTTCCTCATTAGATGGCGATTATCAAAAGTTGGCGCGGCATCAAATCATCGTTGCCGACATGGTCGTGCTCAACAAAGTCGATTGTGTCAGCGCCGAACAGCTTGACGACATGCGCGATTATGTCCGTGATGTTGTGCCCGAAGCCCGTATCTTCGAAACCACCTTCGGCAAAGTGCCGCTGGAACTGGTCTTGGGTGTTGGGCGCTATGCACCGGAACAACTCGCGGGACACGAAGCCGAAGATGTTCACGTCCATGAAGCCCACGACGACCATCATCATAACGATTCCGGTCATCACGACCACAGTCTCGTATTCAACACATGGAACTGGACGAGCGATCAGCCGTTTTCAATGGACTCGGTACAAGCTTTGGTTGATAAACTGCCGCAAACCATTTATCGCGCCAAAGGCATCGTCTACATTCGTGATTACCCCGACTCACGCTTTATCCTTCAAATTGTTGGCAGGCGCGGCACACTCATGATTAGCGATGAATGGGGCGACCAGAAACCTTCATCCCAAATGGTCGTGATCGGCAGTGCTGGCGGCATCGATCCCGCCGAGCTTACCACCTTATTTGAAGGTGCTCTGGCAAGTGGCGGCAAGAAATCCCGCACCCAACAAATCCTCGAATCCATCGAGATGGAGCGCGACGGCTATTAAATTCTGATTACACGCACGCGATTCCTTTCCCATCACACCATGATAGAATTTCTCAATGTGCTTACGATAAAGTGTTGCATTGAAATTTGCTCCCTCCCTTGCGTGCGGGGGAGGGTTGGGGTGGGGGTACTACTTGCGCTAACCTGCGTATGACATCAATAAATATAGAAAAAGTCCAACTATGACAAAACAACTGCCTGTTACCGTCCTATCCGGTTTCTTGGGTGCGGGTAAAACCACGCTGCTCAACCACATCCTGCATAACCGCGATGGACTGCGCGTCGCCGTCATCGTCAACGACATGAGCGAGATCAATGTGGATGCCCGCCTCATTCGGGATGGCGGCGCTGCCCTCAGCCGCACCGATGAAAAGTTGATCGAACTGACCAACGGCTGCATCTGCTGTACCCTCCGCGAAGATTTGCTGGTCGAGGTCGCCAAGCTGGCGAAAGACGGACGCTTCGATTATCTCTTGATCGAATCCAGCGGCATATCCGAACCGTTGCCCGTTGCCGAAACCTTCACCTTTGAGTATGAAGACGGCAGCAACATCGCCGATTTTGCCCGCTTGGATACGATGGTCACAGTCGTAGATGCCTTGAACTTCCCGCGTGAATTTGGCTCGGCGGATGAATTGGCCGAGCGTGGAATCGGTGTCGATGATGCCGATGACCGCACCATCGCCCACTTGCTGGTCGATCAAGTTGAGTTTGCCGATGTCATCATCTTGAACAAGACCGATCTGGTGAAGCCCGATGCACTCGCCCGTGTCGAAGCCATGCTCTATCACCTCAATCCCACCGCGACCATCATACGCAGCCAGCATGGGCAGGTTTCACCCCGCGACATTCTGAACACCGGACGTTTTAATGTCTCGCAGGCCGCCGCTTTCCCCGAATGGCTCGGTCAGGATCGCGACGAACATTCCCATACTTCCGACACTAATGAATATGGTTTCAGCACCTTCGTCTATCGCGCCCGCCGTCCCTTCCATCCCGAACGCTTAATGGACGCGCTGGAAGGGGATGATCTCACCCCCGTTATTCGTTCCAAAGGTGTGTTCTGGTTAGCAACCCGTCATAACGTCGCCGGTATCTGGTCACAGGCTGGCGAGGTCGTCACCTTTGAATCTGGTGGATCATGGTGGGCAGTCCTACCCAAACGCGAATGGCCGGAAGAACCTGCTTTCTTGGCTGAAATCGAGGCTGTTTTCGAAGGTGAGTTTGGCGACCGTCGCCAGGAATTGGTGATTATCGGCGCGGACATGAAACCCGACAAAGTCCGAAAAGCGCTCGATAAATGTCTGTTGACCGATGCGGAAATCGCGCAGGGTTGGCCTGAATGGCGCTACTTCCTCGACCCCTTCGACTCGTGGGACGACCCCGAATAATGCTAACCTAAATAAATGCTCGTGGTACTGGTCACAACCTACGTGATAGGTCATACCTCGCTCATCCACAGGGATTTTAGCCGCCTCAATCTGAGCCAATAACGTGGATATGATGCTGTAGGCAAATGAGCGTGCTGGGAAAAGAGGGTTGTTAAACCCTCACCTGTCACATTGATGGTGTTACCCATCCGTTCGACCCGTCATCGGATAGCTGTTCCTGTCCGACTGACAATCGCGCAGCTCTGTATTCCAGAGCGTTGCTACCTTGGAGGCGTTATAGTTACGGTAACCCACCACTACCGGCCCACAGCAGCATGACCATTATTTCCGAACAAAACGGGCAAATGAACGATATGGCTATTTTGACCTTGCTCTGCCCATTGAGCTACCAGCCCACGAATTGGACTGGGGGAGACTCGAACTCCCAACATAGATAACCCATACCTTTCGGCCCGCATTGCATAGCGGTTTCAGTTGTTAAAAGTGCGGACAAAGGACAGACATGGGATTTGCCTTAGACCACTCAGCCACACCTCCATGATTGGGGAGGTGACGGGATTCGAACCCGCGATCCCTTTGTGCAAAAGATAACCCATATCAAACGGCCCGCGTGTTGTGCCTCTGATGAATAGAATGCGGGCAAAAGTGGCGACATGGAAAAAAGTGCCATAAACCACTCGGCCACACCTCCATGAATGGGAGGTGACGGGATTCGAACCCGTGAGGTGTTTGCACACCTACTCGATTGAAAGTCGATAATCCATATCTATCGGCCCGCATTATGATTCAGTTGTATGGATTGCGGACAAAAGGGGTGACATGGAAGTTGTACCATCACCATCGGTAATAGCACTGCGGGGTTCGAACCCGCCTGACGTGTTTTCACACGCTTCGTACCAGTCGATAATCCACATCCATCGGCCCGCAATCCAAATAAGAACGACATCTATATCCGCATATGCTCATCTCGTGCTGATGAGATTTGAAATCCCCTCCCCCTTGATTGGGTTTTTAGTGGACGACACTTTTCAGATTTGTGCCTTGTTTTCTTGTAGGGGAGGGTTTCAGATCCCTCCCGTATTTCCCTTACACTGTACCCCTTGCAAAGTCGCTGATGACCTGCGGCGCAGCCGAGTCAAATCCGACCACATCCATCATCCCCGCGTCATTTGGGTCGGCAATCGAGAAGCCGTTCGAGGTCATTCCGACCACCACCAGCTTCGCCGCAATACCCATCTGTTCGCGGTACTGCGCCAGTGCCTGCACCGGATGAATTTGCCCCGCCCAAGTTTCCGAATCGGTGTAGACCACAAACATATCCACCTTCATCTTGTGCTCCAACGCGTACAGCATAGGCTGGGCGCAGTCCGTCGCACCGAAGGGCAGGTTATGCGTCATTGTCGTCACATCATCCAGCCGCATCTTGGGCGAAATGTTCAATGGCACGATCTTGTTCTGGAACGAGATGACACTGTAACGCGCTTCCGTCTTGGCGGTAACCAAAGCCATTGCTGCGCTTGCGTCACGCGGGGTCAACCCCGGCACACCTGCGATTGTTCCGCCGCCCATCGAACCTGATACATCCAGTGCCAGCATCATCCGCTGGTTAGCCGGTTCAACATTCTGGAAAGCCATGTAGAAGGCGTTGTCCAGCGCATCCGTGATCCGCGCCGTAGCCGTCCATTGACCATTACCGCGCATCCCGTGTCCCTGTCCATACACCCGCAGCGCCGAAAGCACCGCAATCGGGTGGATGCGTGCCTTCCGCAGCACATCCCCATCACCCAACCGCTTGAGCACCCAATCTTCGGCATCGCTCATCGCGGTCAGCAAACCCACCTTCGCCATCACACCCAGATTGCGGATCATGGCGGTCAGCGGCATTTTGATCAGCAGCGCTTCCCACACGGCGGCTTCGTTCAACCACTGTGTCGGCACAGCTTCCCGTGGCAAATCGTATGCTTCGATCAATCGAATAACCGTCGCCACATCCTGCGTCTGCTGCATTTTCTCGAATGCCCAGATGAAAGCCAGCGCCTCATCCGTCGGCGCGGCAATATCCATCGCCCATGCCGAATCGTCGCGGTGGGTGACCCATTTATAGATCGCCCCGTGTACGTTAGTCATCGGCTTCGGGTGCGCCAACCGCATCGTGTCGGTGTGCGTCCAACCGTTACGCTGGCGGTATTTCACCATCTGGTAGGCCAATCCCCGCGCATCTCGCATCTGGTACCAGCCTGCCATCCCACGCCGCAAACCCCGTCCCCAACCCCGCATCGCCTGTACGTATTCCGCGAATTGGAACAGGTGCGTACCTGTCCGGCATACATCCGTCAGGGCAGCCAACGCGGTTTGCCGTGCAGCCAGATTCCCCTTTGCCGCTACCAGTGCCAGCGCGAAGATTGCCGGGTCATTCTTGGGCGCACGTCCCGCCTTCGAGATCGCCACGATTTCGCGTACAACCCGCATTCCATCTTCTTGGATGCACGCCAGTACGTTGTCGGCGTTTGCAATCGTCAGTGCTTTTTCGGTGATGTAGTAGGTTCCACCTTCGCTGCCCAACACCAGAAACCGTTGCATTCGCTTCCATATATCAAGCTGGAAGCTGTAGCCACCTGCCGAGTTTGGGGTTTGATGCGCCCCTAAAATCGGCTGATTCTGTGGAGTCTGTTTGGTGTTGAGAACGTTTTTCAAGTAGTTTGCCATACTGCACCTCCCGTTCCTTTCGTCGGGACAAAATAAGTTGCGGGCGAAAGTTCGCGCTGGGTACGCTCTGCCGCTGAGCTACACACCCCACCTAAATGGAGCGCGGGAGGATTCGAACCCCCGACCTTTTCTTGGTTGAAGATAACCCCTGCACTCCGGCCCGCGAGAAGCACTATATCATGAGAGTTATTAAGATGTCAATATAGTTCACAAAGGGTCAATTGTGCAGAAATCTATATATTGGCGTTGTATAACCGTAAGCCGCAACTTCGAACTATTCTTGTGCGTAAACATTACAGGATAAACAACCACCTAATCAGGAGATTAATCATGGCTGAACGACAAAAATGGGAATACTTATCCGTGTTTGTGGCAGCTGAAGCCGAGCCGGTCATGGATTACTTAGAAGAAATTAAATCGTGGAAAAATGGTGTGCCGCGCAACACGCCCGAATCGATGATGCCGCGTTTGGATGCTTATGGTCAGGAAGGGTGGGAACTGGTGCATATGCAGCCCGTGCTTGTCGGCAAAAATGCGGATGTGTTGGCGACCGATAGCGGGCGCGGTACTGCCGGTTGGACGAATAATTACTTCTGTGTTTTCAAACGTCCGGAAGTCTAATTACCCCTCGTTAATGCCCAGTTGTTCCAGCAGCGCTTCGAGTTTCGGGTATATTACTGCCTGTTCCCGCAGTACAGCCGCGAACGCAGGTTCATCCTCTAATATGCTGCCGCACAGCGCGCCTGCCTCATCTATCCGGCCTTGCAGCGCCAGCGTCACCCCCACCATCAAACTGTAACTGAGATCAGTCTTGAATATCTCGGCAGTCGTTTCAAAATCGGTCTGTGCATCCGGCAGTCGTCCGGCCTTCAGTAAAACGGTGGCTCTGCTGCCACAGATCATCCCCATAATATTCCGCGCAATCGGATTGTCTACCGTGTCGAGTTTATGGGTGAGGTCATCAAGCGCCTCCGTGTACCATTCAATCGCCGCCGCGTAATCTTCGGTGCGTTGTGCCAGATCACCCGCCAATTGCAACCAGCGCCAATTACGCGGTTGTTCTGCACACAAATCCCGCGCCCGGTGGTATTCTCCCTGATGCTCGTACAGCATCAGCAAGCGCTCGGCAATCCGTTCATCCTGCGCGGCCCGTGCGTACGCCTGCTCGGTCATCATCAGCGCTTGTTCCCAGTTATCCAACCCCATTTGCCAGATGATCGACTGCTGCACAAAATCCTCAGCCGTGGGTGTCGTCACGCGCTGAAGATCATCCAATGCGGCTCGTGCGTTTGCTTCACCCGGCAGCCGCATCAACACCGCCGACCGCAGCCGCAGCGCCGCCTCATCAGTCGGGTCGGCCTCGATGTGCGCGTTGAGTGCATCCAGCGCATCCGAAAGTTCGCCTGTGCGAATGAAAGCTTCTGCTAATTCAAGTGGGGAGTATCGTGACATAACTGTTTTATACGTCGCTAATGAGCATAAGTAACCACATTACGCGGCGTTCTCGACCAATTTCAGCAGTACCTTGAAAGTAGTGCCCACACCAACTTCACTCTCAACGCTGATGTGCCCGCCGTGTAAATCGACGATTTCCTTGATGATGGCTAATCCCAACCCCAACCCCTGTCCCCCCGTTCGCACCCGATAAAACGGCTCGAAGATATGCGGTAAGTACTGCGCCGCGATGCCATCCCCCGTATCTATAATTTGCATGACCATATAACCATCGGCCTTTGTCCCTGCCTCACCTTTTTGGACAGAAACCGTGACCGCCTGATTTTCTGGCGTATATTTGACGGCGTTCGACACCAGATTCATGATGACCTGCATCATCCGCGTCGGGTCAATCGAGACATATAACGGCTCTTTTGAAAGCCGGTCAATGAGCCACACATTCTTACTTTCGGCTTCCGATTCCATCATAAATATGGTGTCGCGCACGAAGCTCGTCAACTCGGTGACATTGTCGTTCAGCGAGATAAGCCCATTTTCAAATCGGGCCAGATCAAGTAAATCCTCTACAATATTCTCCATATGTGCCGTGACACGATGCAGAATTGCAACATGGGACTCCAAACGTTCTGGCTGCCGCTCAACCAGATACATACGCGCTTTCAGTGCCGCAATCGGGTTGCGCAGTTCATGTGCCGCGTTGGCGACAAAACGCGCTTTCTGGGCATCCAAAA
>JBBSBS010000161.1:0-12600 GCA_038251045.1 Aggregatilineales bacterium
CACCGCTGGAAGATTATCAACACAAAAATAAAACAGGGTAGCGACCGCGCCACCCTGTTTTGTCGTTACTGACTATTGACCGATCTAGCGACTTTTGCGCATGCGTGCTGCCAACCAATATACAATTGCCAGCAAGAGTAATCCGAGCAAACACGTCGCGCCGATTAACAGCGGGCTTTGAGCCTGCCCGACGACACTTTGATTCTCGGCTGTCAGCGGAATCGGTGTGAATGTTGGTTCACCCTGTGCCGCGTTGGTTGCGGCGGCAGTTGCTTCTTTTGTGCTGGTGGCAGCGGTTGTGTTCGTCGCTGCGGGTGCTGCGGCCTCGGTTGTCTCGGCGGTTACTTCAGCCGTTGACGCTTCAGTGACTTCAGCCGTTGCCTCAGTAATTTCGGCTGTGGCAGCTTCCGTTACCTCTGCCGTAACCTCTTGAGTTGCCTCGGTTGTGGCGGTCGAAGTTGAAGTCGGCGGCGCAATAGTATCCGTTGGTGGCACTTTCGTGTCGGTTGGCGCTATTGCGGCTGCCGTAGCCGGTTCGCTGGTATTGGTCGCCACATTTGCCTGCGATGCCGTCGTTGGGCTGGCGGCGGCTGTAGCTGCTTCAGTGGTATTGGTCGCTGTTGGCGGAACCGTAGTATCAGTTGCGGTGGCAGGTACTGTGGTATTGGTCGCTGTTGGCGGAACCGTGGTATTCGTCGGCGGCACTTTTGTATCGGTCGCCGTTGGTGGGATGGGCGTATTGGTATTTGTGGCAGTCGGGGTAGCAGTGGGCGGTGGTGTAATCACAAATGCCACATCAGCCTTACCACTTTGCCCACCTTCATTTGTGGCCTCGACAGTGAGAATGTGATTACCGACACCGATGGCTGCCACATCCAGATCAAAAGTGAAAGGTTCTTCAGTCTGGTTTGCCAATTCTTTACCGTCCACCGTATATACAACCGAGGTAACAGCCGTTTGTGGGCTGGTAACATTAACGGTCACAGTTCGGTTTTCGGTCAGTGACTCACCCGCTGTAATGCCAGTGAGTTCGACTGTCGGCGGCAGCGCCGGAACGCTGAAAGTGATGGTTTGTTCCACGCGCCCACCGGCTGCATCCCGAACAATTGCCGTCAGCGTATTGTCGCCCGGTGGTAGGGCTGCGGGATCGAGCGTAACAGTAGTGCTGGCTTCATTGAGTGAACTGGCGACCAGTGCATCGTTGACCTTGACGATTAATCCCTGTATGGGGCCTTCAACCGAGGCTCCGGTGATGGTGACGGTCGTTACTGTGTCAACTGTATCCCCGACACCTGTAATCTCTACCGTTGGCGGTTTGAGCGCAACGAGGAATGTCCCGGTAACGCTGGTGGTATCGCCATTGCTATCAGTCGCCGAGAAGGTAAGTGAATTCTCGCCCGACGAAAGAGCTGCCGGATCAATTGTGAACTCATACGGGGACTCGACCGCAACCGGCGCTTCATCATTCAATTGGAAAGTGGCGGAAGCAATACCGTCATCACTCAGGGCTTCTGCCGTCACAACCGTTGGTTCAGCAATCGGGTCAGCCGGGAGATCAGGCAGCGATACAATGGGCTGATAGATACGTGTCTTAAAGTCGGTGGTTGCCTCAGCCGTCGCACCTTCAGCGTCGGTCACCTGTAAGCCCAGTTGATAAGTCTGACCGTCACCGGGGAGATCAGTCGTCAAAGTGATGATGTACTGGCTGCGCAGGGTGCGTGCCAGTGTATTGTAAATTTCATTCAGTTGATTGGGATCAGGCGATTCGTAAAACTGCGCGTTTGTCCCATCAGCCAAAGTAGTCATGTAAGTGCGGTCGAAGCCGAAACCTTCGCCAATCGTGTACACAGGCACACCCTGTTGCAACGCGGCAGTTAACCCTGAACCGCGTTCACCGAGGCTGGCACGATATTCCTGTCCGTCACTCAGAATAATGACTGCGCGGCGTGGCACAGGTGAATTGGCTGCGGTCTGGACTGCCAGAGCACCGCCATCGTATAAGGCAGTTTCGCCACCATAACGCAAATTATTGATGGTGTTGGTCAACACCGCTTTATCGGTCGTGTAATCTTGTACCAAACGGGCTCTATTATCAAAAGTAACAATGGCAACCGGATCATTCGGCCCGATGGCGTTAATAAAACTTTTTGCTGCTTCTATTGTGCGTTCAATCGGTGTACCAGTCATGCTGCCACTGGTGTCAATCGCCAGCACGACCGCAAATGAAAGGCTGTCATCGGTCACATTTTCGACCTTAACCACCTTCATATTATCGACAATTTGTCCGACGACTGCGAAATTTTCGATACCTAAACCCAAAATGGGCTGACCAATATGGTCGAATACATTGGCGTTCACGACGACTGTCGGATACGCAGTCTGGTTGATACCCGTAATTTGCAGCTTTAGTGGCGGCGGAGCATCTTGCATCGCCACAAAGGCTGCCGGTATCACCATCAAAATACCGATTATTAAAACGACTATACGTTTCAAAGCGACCCCCAACTAAACGTATCCACGAAGATGATCCAAAGAACGACGACTTGAGTAGTGGAATATGTTTTCAAGTTCAGTAATCTTAGCGTAGACTATCAAATCGTGCCATTTATGAAAAAAGCGTTATGCCGTGAAAATGTGCGGTCATTATGCTGACGACTGCGGGGGGAGATGACCCACGTTATAGCCGAGGTGTATCAACGCGCGGACGGCTGCTTCACCTAATGTTGTATCTCCAGAAAAACGCTTCGAGTCATCGTTTGAGATAGCCAACAGCAAAGGGATGGCTCTTTGGTCGCCAAGCTGCTGAAATGCGAGAATGGTGCTGCGGCGCACATCAACATCTTCGGATTGCAACATTGATTCCAGCACACCAAAACTATCATGCCCCAGTCGCGTGAGGGCAAATGCCGCCCAAACGACAAGCTGCGGATTAGGATGACGCAGCAGTGGCAGCAGATAAGGCACGGCAGCAGGATCGCCAATCGTCCCCAATGCATTGGCGGCTGCCCCTCGCACACCGACATGCTCGTCTTGCAGCGCATCAATCAGCGGTTCAATCGCCCTTGAATCACGTGCCTGTCCCAGCAGATAAGCTACAAATTGGCGCAGATCGGGGTCGGGGCTGCCCAACAAACCAATCGCACCTTCAATATCGGGTGGTGGGTTGGGAATCTCACTCATGAAGCCCTACGCAGCAAACGGTGAATATCATCAGCATAGAGTGGGTTGAGCACTAGTTCCGGTTCAACGATAATAGCATCGACCTGCAAATTAATCGCCGATTGAACCTCGTCCAGTGTCGAGAGGCTTTCTGCCAGCATGACACGGGTGCCAGTTGGTATATGCGCCCGTAGTTCGGAGGCTGGAGTCTTTACGGGTTCGCCAGTCCAGGCATCGATCTGGCTAAAAGCAATTACATAAGGACTCAGGCTGTGGGCATAAATCACTTCTTCAACCGTGTTGACTTCGACCACAGCCGTCATGCGGTTGCGCTGGGTTGTCGAGACCAATGTCCGTAGTAGATCCTTTTCCATCGCTGAAGCCCGCAGCACTAATCCAGACGCACCGGCAGCCCGTGCCTCGACAATTTGGTATTCATCTACAATAACATCCTGCCCAATCACGGGTAGATTAACGGTTCGGGTCAGGGCAACCAGATCATCCAAGCCGTGGGGATCTAAACCTTCATCAGTGAACAGCGCCAGCGCATCTACTCCGGCATCCGCCAGTTCACGCGCCAATAATTCGAGCTTCGTAGTATCGGCACTCGTGGCCCGTAATTGAGCAATCAACGTAACAGGCGTTTGCCCATCAGACGAAATACCCGTCAAAACAGGTAATGGACGTTTTTGCATACTGGCTAATGCGCGGACTGCCTCAATAGGAGTCTGAGCTTTACGTTCTTGCACATAATGTTTACGCGCCGCTGCGATAATATCGAGATGAGGAATGAGTTGTCGAGTAGGCATATTGTTTAATGTATTTGGCACGTAATGGTCAGCGACAATGCCAGCGCTTTGCGTATGAAGATAATCACTTATTCCATTCTAGAGCCTTTTTGGGATTTTGTTATAACGAAATCTTAATACCTCTTGTCGAAGTTTGGTTTCATTCCGGTTGGTATGCTATGATGTGACCTATAATCGCAGGTATGTTATGAAGGTAATCTGATGGAACTTTCACACGATGAAGTGCGACGAATCGCAGAGCTGGCAAAGCTGGATTTAACTGACGCTGAAATTGGATTATATGCTGGACAGCTCTCTAATATACTGCAATACTTCGAACGCTTGAAAGCCGTTGATACGTCGCATATTGCACCCACCGCCTCGGTCTTGCCGCTAAAGAATGTTTTACGTCCGGATGTGGCGGGCACGCCGCTGTCTCCAGAGGCTGTTATCAGTAATGCCCCTGATTCGCTGGGTGACCAATTCCTCGTTAGCGCTGTACTGGGTGACGAATAGCGACAACTGCCATTTATTCGCATAATAGTCGCATCCAAGTGCGGTCGAAGTACCACCGTCTATTCCGGCTGAAGAAGTGTCTATGAGCCGGATGATAGAGCGCTAACACCAGTGGTTTAGATGCCTTTGCGACCCAAATTTTCAAAATGCATTAAAGGCTAAACTTATGCCAGAGACTCGCCTCCTGCTTGTTGAAGATGATTACGACTTGGCTGAAATGCTCGTCATGTACTTTACGACTCAAGATTATCAGGTTTTTCATGCCGATAGTGGCGAGTTAGGTATCGAGATGGCACGCAGTAAATATCCACAGGTTATATTACTCGATGTGATGATGCCTGATATTGACGGCTACGAAACTTGCCGCCGCTTGCGCCAAACATCGCTCACCCGTTATATCCCGATTATCTTTCTAACCCAGCGTGACGAACGTGCCAATAAAGTCAAAGGACTGGAATTGGGTGCGGATGATTATGTTACTAAACCATTTGATGTGGAAGAGCTTCGGTTGCGTATTCAGAGTGTCATTCGACGTGCCACACAGGAAAGCCTGCACGAACACCGAACCGGCCTGCCTACTGCCGCGCTGGTTGAAGAAGAATTGAACAGGCGCGAAAAAGCCGGCACGGATTACGCCGATCTGCGTTTTGTAATTAAAGGCTTCAAAGCGTATTGCGATATATACGGCTTTCTGGCGGGTAATGAGGTCTTTGCGTTCACCGCGCGTATCATGCGAGAAGCAGTCAGCGCAGGCGGAACAGTGGATGACTTTATTGGATTGTTAGGCGATGAGTTTGTGATATTGACCGGTAAAACCACAGCCGACAGCCTGTGCGATACCATTATGAAGCGCTTTGCGGACGGCATCAAAACCTATTATGCGTTCAGTGATGTGGAGCGCGAAGGGCTGCTATTAAACCCCGGCACCCCGCAAGAGAAGATAGCGCCCCTTATGAAACTTTTCCAATTACAGGAAGATTTATAGCCTGCACAGGTTCAGGAAACGAATCAGGGACGTGTGATATGCCCCTGAGTTGTATTAACTTTTCCCCGTGGTGGGTGGATTGTTGGCGGCTGCGGTTTCAGCCGTAGAGTCAGTTGATGCAACTTCCGGCACATTACTGATGGGTACAGTTGCCGGCTGATTATTGGGTGAACTTTGTATAGGAGATGATACCTGCTTGAGGAAAAGGGCAACTGTATTGAGCAGCTCATTTTTCATCACTGGTTTAGCAAGGTAACCATCACAACCTGCCGCAATACAATTCTCCCGGTCACCGTGCATGGCGTTGGCGGTAAGGGCGATGATGGGAATTGACGACACATCTGGCATGGCCTTCAAGCGAGAGGTGGCTTCCAAGCCATTAATATCAGGCAGGTTGACATCCATCAAAATCAAATCAGGATTTTCACGTTCGGCAGCCGCGATACCTGTTAAGCCATTAGTAGCCTCAATAACTTCGTAACCCGCAGCCATCAAAATTTTGCGAACAAGACGCATATTTTGTGGATTATCTTCTACATAAAGAATTTTGGACATCCGATTACAGATCTCCCTTAATGACACCTTACTATCCATTTATTATGAGGCAGCCTAGAATTATGGTCAAGTGAAGATCAGACCACCTACATTTTTAATAATATTACAGAATGTTATAAAATTTAACATTGTTCTGGTACTAAAGTCCTTAACAAAAACCCTTTTCATACTGAAATTCTCTTGATTCTGTCATTTTTGTGCAGAAGATTCGTGCTACAATGACTTTATATAGCATGGGGAAACAGTTAAGACTGTGAAAGATTTCAACTTTGAAGTCTGGCGTATGCAGGCACACTCTGATGTGCGCGGATTAATCGCAGCACTTAGCGATGTCAACCCCGCAACACGACGGGCAGCAGCAACGGCTCTGCGTTCGCTGGTTGCCACGACTGCTATCCCCGGCGTTCAAGATGCACTCTTGCGCGAAAGTGAACCGGATGTGCGCGAAGTGTTGGTGACCACGCTGGAATTACTCTTCTCACAAAACAAGGGCAGCACTGAAGCGCAATCTGGCGATAGCAGTAATGTCGTCCGGTTGATTTCGCGGTTGAGTGGCACGCACACTGAACAAGCCGTGCGCGCTGCGCAAGAATTGGGTGAAAGTCGGGAAAAACTGACTGTCGAGGCGCTGTTACTCACCTTTAACAATCGTAAACTTGCTGCGCGGGTGCGGTTGGCAGTAGCCGAAGCCCTTTTGAAGTTGCAAAGCGCACCGACCGAAATCACACTGCTGGCAGCTTTACGCAGTGAACGCTGGATGATCCGCCGTAATGCCGCAGGTGTATTAGGCCAATTGGAAGCTGATTGGGCAGTAGAACCCTTGATGACAGCCTTACGTGACCCCATCGAAGCTGTACGGCGGGTGGCGAAGGCTGCACTGGAACGCATCGGTACACCAGAGGCACTGGCAGCTATCAGTTTGCCATTACCTACCGCCGATCTAAAGTCAGCTACGCATCCAGCAGCTTCTGCGCCCAGCACGACTCACCCGAATCTACAATCTCACGAAGTACCTGTACCCACAAAGATTATTATCAAACCGCATGTACCAGCATCACCGGATAGCGACAGCGAAAACAAGCCACCAGTCGCATCTACAGCCGAAGGTAAACAGCCGCTTGCGTCAAGCGAGGGAGCAGTGGCGAATCCACTCCCAACATCACCAGAACCGCTGCCGCAGTCCGGTAAGCCGCGGATATTTAACTGGAGTACGATGCTGACTGATCCGCTATTGGACGAAGAAGACACCAAACCCATCCGCCCACTACCGGACGACGTATCCTGACATTTAAGGTTTGGCCGCACAGGTTGAGGGCAATTGATTGCTATCGACCTGATATAACTTATAAATACCGTGCTGCACAATCGGCTGCGGATCAGATATGGAGAGTGCATCCCGCATTACATTCAAATCCAGTCTAAATGACCCCAACAGCACAAATTGTGGACATTCCGCTACACTGTCGAATTGACTATCCTCATTCGGTCGTAAAATCGCATTCTCCGTAATAACATTTATGATGTGAGTAGGCGGGTATATGAACCGTTGAGGCACAAAGTTATCCAAAGCCCATTCCATCGAAACAATGCGCGCATCTGGTTTGATATTTTCTTTCATTTCGGTAACCATGCTGAAAAAATCATCACCCTGAGAGTCGTTTAATTTGTTTAGGTTTAAACTATAGGCGGCAATCACAGTTGCGAGCATCAAAACCAGCATAACATAACGGTTAGATGGCAACTTTAATGTAGTCCACAAAGTCGACAAAAGCCCCGATAATACAAGTATCGTGAAAACGATACCGATAAATGAATACCGTGTCCATCCTATTGAAATCAGTGCGAACCAAATCATCCATAGGAATACAAAGATGATGATGAAATTCTCAACCCTGAGTCCCGACACAGACATAGACTGGTTTGAAACTTTGGGTATCCGCCGCCGGAGCCAAAAAAATAAGAGTAGGGTACCCATACTCGCAGCGAAACGTATTATTATGCTAAAGGTCTGCAGGTTTTCAAAAGCGCGAAACGGAAGGATATGGATCCAGATTCCTTCTCGCAAAACTAACATATTGTCAGCTAACATCGAGCCAGCCATAGCGCCACGCCACAAAGTATCTACACCATAAATGCTGAGCATAGTGATGCCGATTACCAGCCAGTGGTATTTATCATCTTTTCTCGTTACAACCCGGTATGCACTCCATAATGCAACTGTGACTGACAATACAAGTAACACTTGCGATTTGGAAACAATCGCTAATCCCCAGCAGATACCAACCAGTAAATATGTCCAAAATTGAGCGCGAGTACGCAGCAGTAAATGACATCCTAGGCTGATGAATAAAACTGCTGGTACTTCGCCAAGAAACTGACGACTTAGCATCAAAAAAGTTGATGTTGTATCCGTAGGTGGTAAGGCTATAAGCATGATGACTGTCAAAATGGCGGCGAATATACCGTATAAACGGTAGGCCAAGATATAAAGGCTTATGAGTGTCAAAATGCTGATCAGTACAATGGTTAACCGGATGGCGAACAGACTATTGTTAGAAAGCGTATTTACAATACTGATTAGTGCGATCAGGGGCGGGCCAGTTTGGATGGCAGGATCAGATAATCTGATGCCGTTACCGGTATCAAGGCCATATAGGCCTGTTAGCCCTAATGTTTGGGCAGCATTAATGTTTAGTCCCTCGTCATACCAGGAAACCGGAGACTGGGGGAGGCGAAAAAGTAATAATGGGGTTACAAGAACCAGCAAAACGACGAAGCACCAATGAACCTTAAGGGAATGAATGAGCCGCTGAAAATTTGACATTTTATTATCCAAGTTTGCCATATAGTAGAATACTTACTCTTTGATAATAGAATTGAAATGTTTAAAATATTGGTAGGTTGTGCGTTCAAACTACCAAAGTCACCTTTCGTTATCCTATCGAATTGCTATTGCCAGAATGCATTCGCTGTTATACTACTCTACTGTAACAGGAGCGATGACCTATGCGTAAAGTGGTATTCTGGCTAATTGTCCTTTCAACCACACTTTGTCTATCGGTGGGGGCTGTTTTTGCCCAACCGATTCCACCGGGAAGTGTGCAGTTTGTTGTTAACCGCGATAATGTAAATGTGCGCATGTCACCCGCGCTCGGTGCTGAGCTGGCGGGTATCGTGAATGCTGGCTACGCGACAGTGGCGAATGGTCGCAGTCCGGATAACCAGTGGTTGCGCATAGATTTCCAGGGACAAGAAGCCTGGATCGGTGTGCCGGTCATCACGGTTCTGGTGGGTGATATTGCCGCCTTACCGGTTGGTGATCCCCGCAGCATTCCCTATGGAGGCTTCGAGAGTCCCCGATCTGGCCCGTCAGACGCGAACAGCCCCGTGAGTGGGCGGCTGGCGAACAGCGGTCTGCGGTTGCGGGCGGGTCCAAGCACGGCCTACCCTGTTTTGGCAAATCCCCTACGGTATAGTGTGTTTCCGGTTACGGGGCGTACATCCAACAACGCATGGTTGCAAATCAACTTTGAAGGCACATTGGGTTGGGTAACAGCCGGATTTGTTGAAATTCAAAACGGCGCGAATATCCTTTCGCTGCCGATTGATGGCGTAGTGGCTTCTGAAGCGCCCCAATCTGAAGATACCAAAGATAACTATTACGGCATCCTGCAATTGATGCTGGATCGTATCAATATTTCACAAACAGCGTTGGACTCGATTCGGGGAACGTGGACGACAGTCGCGTTGGGTGAGCGTTCGGCCTGCCAGAACTTCCCGCCGCGCCCGACCGACATCAACATCCCGAACCCGATTCTGGCAGCTTTTAACCAGACGCTCGAACCACTGCGGGTCGATTTCAACAGCGCCATGTCTCAACTGCGGCTGGCGATTGATCTGTGGATTGAAGCGTGTGGACAACCCCAACCGCCGAATGGTGTGGTGGGTCAGGCGACAGTCATTGGCGCATTGAACGCCGTGCAGGCTGCCGATACCCTGTTCGCGGATTTACGGCGACGGCTGACGGCGTTGATCCCCAAATTTAATCTGCAAGGGGATGAGTGTTTATTCACCTACAAGGAACAGTTCGACATCCTCAAGATTATCGGTCAGGGACAGTTGGTGCGTGACCAACTCGACCCGCGCAAGACAGTAACCGGTTACTGCTTTGATGCCGTCGCGGGTGAAGCAATCCGTGTTGAATTGGCTGAGGTAAAGGGTAATCTTTCACCGTTGATTTCGATCAGCCCATTTGATAACCCGACTAACTTCCTCGGTGTCGGGCGTAACTTGCTCGGTGAAAAAGTCATAACTGTTGGGCCGATTAACATAACAACAACCGGGCGTTATCTGCTAGTCATTGCCGATGAACAGGAAAATCGAATCGATGCGCTTAACAGCGACTTTGCCCTGCTCATAACGAATATTGCCGGACAAGCCGTGATTAATCCCGGCCTGGGATTTGACCCGGTAACTAATCTATTGGTCGTCAATCCGCCCGTGACAACCCCAGTAACAACCGAGGTGACACCGGTTTCCGGAACGGGAACGGTGGTGTGCCCATCGCTGGCCTTCACCTGCGTACAATTGACGTGCTCACAGGCAGCAGCTTGTTTGGCGGCGGGGAACTTTAGCCTCGACACGAATAACAACGGCATCGCCTGCGATGACTCAGCGCTGTGTGCGCCGGGCTAATAACTGCATAGTCATTCACCATCTTATAAACGGGCAGGCCAATCGGTCCGCCCGTTTTGTTAGGATCAATCTTTCATCTCAAGTTGACCAGCAGAACTCATTATGTTTGCGAGAATCGGATAAAGTCCGCTACCGTAAATGTGGTCTTGTTGGTGATGGCAACCGGCACATTGGTCTTGGGTGTCCAACCGGGTTGTTGGGCAACAAAGGATTTAGCGTCCGCAGCTAATAAGGCTCCAAACACCTCACCGACAATCCGCCCACCGACTGGCCCAAGGAACTTGCCCCCATTTAGAACTTCGGCTTCGCGCAGGATGTAGTACCACAACGGCACCCGACCGGACGGAAATTGAATCGGCTGACCGTTGACATCTTTTACTGCCAGATTGGCATCGGTCAGTGGTGTTTCACCGAGCGCCGCCGCCACATTTTGCCCCCACGACAAACTGAAAGCATTGCCGCGCTTCAGGTTACGCAGAGGCAGCGACACCATATTTGCGGGCTGATTGGGCAGCGTAAACAAGGGTGGCGAAATTTGAGTATCAACTAGCTTGCTGAAAAGCGGGAAACCATTTTTCTGAACGATGGGAATCTGTGGATTCACCGGATTACCGGAGTTTGCACCGCCCATCGGGAAAAACCGTCCCCAATCAATCGTCCAGCCCGGATTGAGCAGCGTGACATTCATGGAAGTTGCCCCAACCTGCACAGCACTCTGGATGGTTTTGACATTTAGATCAGGGAGTGCGCCAAATAAAGTCACATTCGGAAAGTTGTTGTTAATCGAATAGGCGGGTCGCACCATACTGTGCCCAAAGCGATAGGCGGCAACCGCAAATTCAACCGGAATGAAAGGATCTTCCTTGAAGTTCACAAAGTTGGTGATGACGCTGCCAGTGGGCATAAAAATCTTATTCGTCATGGTTGTTCCGATGACGCGGGGCAAAAATTCGTGTATCACCAACCACTGGTAATGCCAGCGAACCATGCGCTGTGCGGACTGAAAACGCTCCATCGCGTCAGATATGCTGCCCTTTAACAATTCCACGATGCGGTTGTGGAACTTGAGGAAGGCCAGTTGGAGCTGCGACACAATCAGGTTTTCGTCGTTGCGCGGGTCACCGATCAGTGCCGTACCCGCCGTATTCCGTGGCAGGTCACTTTCCGGTACATCGGCAGCATCACGCCCGATGATGAACTTGCCGAAATCAGCCCCGTCATAGAGATGCGGGCTGGCAAGCGGACCAGAACCATAGACGTTATCCAACTCAAAAGCGGGTGTGCGGAAGTTCCAGATGGCATCCGGATCATTCTGGCGCTCAAGGCTCGAAGTCGGGTCAAACGTCAGGTCGTGGTCGATAAACTGACCGAGGAAGGTATAACCGGCAGAAATCGTCGCGTTATCTGCGCCGCCTGCCGGAACTTTCTTCTCCATCGCGGCGGCTAAACGTTCCAGCAGAGCATCATCAAAATTCTGAACATCGAGTGTCGGAAACATACGCCCGAACACCCCCGTTTTTGCGAATGCCGAGCGGGGTAAATTTTGCCCCAACCCCCGTTGTAACTGTAATGCACCATGTGTCATTATCATTCTCCTGTGTTTTTATGACCACTACAGATAATGAACGGCGCATCTTTCAAATACTTAATCCCGTTTTATCGTTTCTGCAAATTATTGCTGCTTTTTCGCTTCATCGTCCGCCAGCATACGCTCGATTTCGGCATATTCCAGATCATCCACATACTGGTTGATCCCTTCGCGCATAAATTCAGCTAGTCGCGCATCAATCTTATTGAAGTTCGCCAGAAAGTCGGGATGGGTGTTATAGAGTTCGCCCAATCCGCGCAGGAGCTCTAACGTTGGTTCGTAGAAATAACGGAGGTGATTATGCCAACGCGTGA
>JBBSBS010000162.1:0-12514 GCA_038251045.1 Aggregatilineales bacterium
CCTACTATAACACATATTTGCTGTCTCAAATCATATGTGTTTACCTTGATTGCTAGTTCGTTATTGATGCCTCGTTTTCGCCCCTCAGTTCCTCCTCTTTGTAAACGGAGAGATGGCTAGGGGGTGAGGTTCTGAGAGAAGATTTCGCAACTAGCAATCAGAGTATGTGTTTGTGTTCTTGCAACGCGCGCGATTAAGTTGTAATAGAATGAGGATAAATTTAATTTGGATGTGGGATTTGCACTGAGGAAATCCCATGAGTCATGGTATATTCAGTACGGATTTGTTATCAGTAGGGGAAACACGATTGACACATGCATTGATTACCGGTGGCGCGGGTTTTGTGGGCAGCCATCTGGCGGAACGGTTGTTGAAAGCCGGGCAGACGGTCACCATTATTGACGACCTGAGCAGCGGGCAATATGCGAATATTAAGCATCTGGAAGGTGATACCAACTTCCATGTGGTAATCGAGGACATTCGTAACGTACAGGTAATGGATCGGCTGGGCAGCGAGTGCGATGTGATTTATCATCTGGCGGCAGCAGTTGGTGTCGAAAAGATTATCAACCAGCCGATTGCGACGATTGAGATCAACATTGGTGGCGCGGAAGTGGTGTTGAAGACGGCACAGCGCTATCGCCGGAAAGTGCTGTTGGCTTCGACCTCCGAGGTGTATGGTAAGGGGGTGCGTTTCCCATTCACTGAAGATGACGATACACTGATGGGGCCGACAGTTCGCAACCGCTGGAGCTACGCGGCAACCAAGGCGATTGACGAATTTTTGGGGCTGGCATACCATAGAGAAGTTGGTCTGTCGGTTGTTATTTTCCGGCTGTTCAACACGGTTGGCCCCCGACAAACCGGTCAGTACGGGATGGTGCTGCCGCGATTTGTACAGGCGGCGCTGGCGGGGAAACCTATTCGCGTGTACGGTGATGGTGAACAGTCGCGGTGTTTTGGTAATGTGTATGATGTTGTCGAGGCGATTTATGGCCTTTCGGAAACACCGGCAGCGATTGGGCAGGTTGTGAACATCGGCAGTCAGGAAGAGGTAAGTATCCTCCAACTGGCGCAGCGGGTGAAGCAGCGGGCAGGCAGCGAGTCGGAAATTGTGTTTGTGCCATACGATGAAGCATATGGCAGCGGTTTTGAGGACTTCCGGCGGCGCGTACCGAGTATCAGTAAAGTTCAGTCGATGATTGAATGGGAACCGATTACTCAATTGGATGATACGATTGACCAGATCATCCACTACTATAGGGAGAAGATGAACGATGGCGGAAATCTCACGTAAGGATCTGGTGTTGGCCTTGTTGGGCGCTGGCGCGAACCCGCGTATTGCTGGCGTAGACTTGAGCGCACTCGATATGACACGGTTGAATCTGGAAGGGTCGAACCTGCGTGGTGCGAACATGATGGCCTGCACCTGCCGCGAAACGATCTTACGCTCGACCAACATGACGGGTGTGGATTGCACGACGGCGCAGATGCCGTTCGCAGATTTTAATAATGCGACGTTGTTGGGCACAAACTTTAGTGGTGCAAACCTGACGGGCGCACGGCTTTCGGGCGCGAACATGACTAACACGGTGCTGAACAGTGCTAACTTGCAGGGCGCGAACATGCAAGGGGCGAACGTCAGCGGGTTGAAGTTCGACGAGAAGACCACATGGCCCGACGGTAAAAAGGGCAGCGCAGGCGTACCGCTGGATTACACCAAGTAACTATTGCGGATAGTCATTTCTGATTCTAAAGGGCGCGATTTATCGCGCTTTTGTATTTCCCCTTCTGGTTATCTTCCGTATTAAATTAAGTCAATCCACATGAAAAAGTAATCATCCTAACATTGGTCGTTGACCATTATCAATTTTGATAATAGAATAGAAGTTACCTGTTATCATAATTGAGAATGGATAGTTAGATGGGGAAGAGTGAAAATAGAGCCGATCTCATTCTGCATCCCGCCCGGTTACGGATGATGAGCGAATTAGGTGGTCGTCAAATGACACCCCTGCAACTGGCGAAGGCACTGCCAGACATTGCCCAAGCATCGCTTTACCGCCACATCAAGGCGCTACTGGACGGTGGCATTTTGGAAGTGGTGAGTGAGCAAGAAGTGAATGGTGCGATTGAACGTACTTATGCCGTGGTCAGCGGGGCGGGGCGACTCACATCAGAAGAACTGAGAGCACTTTCACCCGACGATCACCTCCGTTATTTTACGATCTATGCGGTAAAGCTAATTGATGATTTCGCGACTTACATTCGTGAGGCGCGTCCGGAACTAATCGGCAGTGATGGTATGTCGTATAGCACTGCCTCGATTTACTTGAGCGATGCGGAACGGGCACAGTTTCAACATGAAATAATCGGTCTCTTGGGGCGCGTTATGTCAAATGAGCCGTCACCCGACCGGAAACGCTTTAGTTTGTCATCAATTGTTATTCCCGATGGAAAGGATTCCGAATGAGTTTATATGTTCGTAAAACAGGTTCCGCAACCGCGCCGACAATCGTGTTCCTGCACGGTTCGGGGGTCAGCAGTTGGATGTGGGATGAACAGATTAAGGTACTGCAAAACGATTATCAATGTCTGGCGATTGATCTTCCCGGTAATGGCGAAAGTTACCAGACGGAATGGGTTTCTTTTGCGGATACTGCCGACCAGATTGCGACCATTATCCGGCAATCGGCGGCAAGCGGAAAAGCCCATGTCGTCGGATTATCATTGGGCGGGTACACCGGTTTGGTGCTTTTAAATAGCCATGCCGATGTAGTCGAGTCTTTATTGGTCAGTGGGGTTTCCGCCAAACCATTTTCGAGCATCTGGCGATGGCGGATTATACTGGGCATTATGCAGCCCCTTATGAAATGGGATCCTTTCATCAATTTACAGGCGAGAATGCTGCATATTCCCGCAGAAGCAGCGGCGCTGTATACCCGCGATAACAAGCGAATGTCAACGCGTGGTTTTCACCGGATATATGAAGAGGTACTCCATTTTGCGCTGCCGGAATTCACCGGCGAACAGGGCATACCCTTGCTGGCAGTGGCAGGCGATAGTGAGAACGCGATGATTAAGGATGGTTTAACAGATTTTGTTAAACAAAGACAAAATACGAAGGCGGCACTGGTTCCGAATGCGCATCATGGGTGGAACGGCGAACATCCTCAATTGTTTACAGATATGGTTGGCGCGTGGATACAGCAGATGCCTTTGCCACATGAGTTGAAGCTGGTTCAATCACTTTAAGCGAGAAATCGCCGGATACAATCTAAGACCGACCTGCGAAACAGCGTGAGTCATTTAGACCGCGCTGTTTTATTTTCTTAACAAGGAATTCACACTTACATACTTGATTTTTTACATTAAATTCTGTTAAACTATGTTAAATTCTCTTAAAGAAAACTCCGGCGAAAGTTAATAAAACCGGGTGAGGATATTTCCCTGAAAGGAGTATGCATATGAACACCGCACGCGCCCGTCTTCTGGCGGCCAAAGTTGCAGAGTTAATCGAGATCACAAGCATATTCCAGTCCTGCTATGGCAAGAATTACCGTATGAAGCCGGGAAGCCCCGCCCAGGCCTGGGAGTTATATCAGGCAATGAATGACCAGCAGATGGCTATCGGTCAACTGTTGGATATTGAAACGCTGGAAAATCCTTCGCAACAATTAACTCAGTGGTGGAAGTTTCAAGAGTCACTGGATACCAGCATTGTGGCGCAGATGGCACAAGAGGCTTATCACTTGATTGCTTGCTGCGCGAGTTTTGAGGCCAATCCGGGCGCGAGTAATTCGCCTGTCATCGGCTGCTCGCAGCGGGTGATCGCCGGAATGCTGCATCCTTCGATGCGGATGGTGGCAATGGGCGAGATGGCAAAAGCTTCCTAACCCATTTTAAGTAATGGTCATCAGTACATCAGACTAACGCCGGAGATACACTCTGGCGTTTTTCAATTACAATATTAACGTGATATGTTGTAAATTTAGATAGAACACATAGTCCTGAGCTATGGTGATGCCTCTACGAACCAGCGAAAATGAGTCCGAATATGATGCCTGATCAAGATTTGATAATTGTTGATAGCCCGCACAGCCGCGCTGATGCGGTTAAGAACCGTGCTGTTTTATTGGCGACCGCAAAACGCCTGTTTGCAGAACAAAGTGTAGACGGGGTTACCATGTCTGCGGTGGCGGACGCAGCGGGAGTCGGCAAAGGAACGCTTTATCGCCATTTCGAGAACAAGCTTGAATTGTCGATGGCGCTGTTGGATGAAGATCAGCGTGATTTACAGGATCGCACCTTGAAATACTTGCGCGAATCGGGCAGTCGTTTGAATGCTTTGCAGTGGTTCATTGGTGAAGTGCTGCAATTTACGGAGCGTAACAGCCCGCTTTTGTGCGTAAGTTCGGGGGAAAACGGAGCGATTGGTTCGCTGGCGCATCCAGCACATTGGTGGTGGCGGCAGACGATACGGGGATTGGTTGAACAAATCAATCGTTCGTGCGACGCGGATTATGTAGCAGATGCTATTTTCGTGTGGTTGGATGTCCACAATGTGTATTATCTGCGGCAGGAGCGCGGGTATAGTCTGGAACACATAACTGCCAATATCCAAGATTTAGTTGAGCGCATGTTGGCATAAATGGACTGGAGTCCGTTTCTAACATTTTTCTAATAGACAACCCAAACAGATCGGTGTATCCTCATATTTGTAAACGGACTGTAGTCCGCTTTGAGCACAAATAACATGAGGAAAACACAACAATGGCACTCTGGAATATCGACACGACCCACGCACAAGCTAATTTTGCTGCCCGTCACATGATGATCACTACTGTTCGTGGCAGCTTTAACAAAATTACCGGAACGATCAATTTTGATCCGGCAAATCCGGCAGCCGCATCGGTTGAAGCAGTCATTGATACCACAACCATGACTTCAACGGGCAATGACCAGCGCGACGGACATTTGAAAAGCCCTGACTTTTTGGACATTGAGAATTTCCCAACCATTACCTTCAAGAGCACCAAGGTCGAGCCGAGTAAGGATAGCTCACAAGCCAAGATTTATGGCGACCTGACCATCAAGGGTGTGACCAAGCCCGTCGTCTTGGAAGCTGAGTTGCTAGGTCAAGGACAAACACCTTTTGGTACGACCGTTGCCGGTTTCAATGGCAAGACCAAGATCAACCGCGAAGACTTCGGCCTGAACTGGAACATGGCGCTGGAAGCTGGCGGCTGGCTGGTGAGCAAAGATGTCACCATTGAGCTAGATGTTGAAGCTGTATTGGCAACCGAAGCCGCACCTGCCTAATTGTGTGATTTGGCTGAGACATAACTGACATTGTAAAATAGTGGGGTTTACCAACAAGGTAGACCCTTCTTTATAAGTATAGGTGGGCTTCAATGGCAACATTTGCTTTACAACAGACTCAAATACAACCGGGTTTCGCCCGCTATGCACCATTTCAACATTATCCGGCAGATACTTTCCCGACGATACATCCAATTCACTGGCTGAACTCACATTTCGCGGTGGGTGGGTGGAGTCCGCTGCAACGCTTAAGTGGCATGTTGACAGCCCATATGACACGCATTGCGCCGCGCAACGGTTTCACTTGGCATCCGCACCGCGGGTTAGAGATTTATACGTGGATGCTGGAAGGCACACTGCATCATGAGGACACCACTGGCGGTAACGGCGACCTGAATAAGGGCGATCTTCAGCGCATGTTTTCCGGTGACTATATTGAACACCAAGAATTAAACCTGACCGACGAACCCGCACGGGTCATCCAAATCTGGTTTATTGCTGACCGACATCATCAGGGATTAGAGCCACATTATCAGCAAATTGGGCGTGAGCATTTGCCCGCTCGGCGTACCGGGAGTGCCGTTACCTACAGCTTGATCGGTGATGACTCGCCGATGGAACAGCATATGACCGGACGACTGACGGCGACTACGGTTGAGGGGAATGGTCGCTCCGAGATCGAAGCGCCACGTGCGGATGAGGATTTGTTCCTGTACGTCACGGATGGTGCTGGTAAGGCAACCTACGACGGGCAGACTGTCGCGCTAGGTCAATATGACGTGATACTGGCAACCCCCGATTTACAGCAGAGTCTTATTCAGGCGGATGCTTCAGGGCTGGATTACATGAGCTTCTATCTGCCGCGCTTCCTGCAATAAGGCGGGATGACGTTCGGCATTGATACCCCATTGAAAGACTATTGCAGCGGCAGTGTTGCAGTGTTTTTTTATTTCTCTACGCAGCAAACACAATATCTCCCATATATTCATAGAGGGCACGCGTGTTGACCTTTATCCACTTGGGAGAGATTATTATGAAGTTTCTTGGACGATTTTTATTGCTTATGCTGCTATTATTTCCCGCTATGTCAATTCATGCACAGGTTGATATTCAGTCCGAACTCGACAATTTTATTGCGGAAATTGCCCCTGAGGATGGTTCAGCAGTATCGGCGCGTATCACTATCGGTGACGAAAGCTGGTTCGCTGCAGGCGGGCTGGTGGATACGGCTAGTACTGAACCTGCGACACCGGACGACCTTTTTCGTATTGCCAGTATGTCCAAAACGTGGCTGGCGGTGACAGTAATGCAGCTTGATGAAAGCGGCGTACTTTCCCTAGATGATCCGGTTACAAAATGGCTGTCGCAGGACATCACAAGCAGCATTGCAAACGCGGACCGAGCGACTATCCGGCAGTTGTTGACGATGACAAGTGGTATTCCCGAATACTTGAATGATGATTTCTATGGGGTGGTGGGGCAAGACCCGTACCATAACTGGACACCGGAGGAAGTGCTTCCTTTTGCACATAATTTACCGGCTTCATTTGCGCCCGACAAAGGATTTGAATACTGCAATACCAACTACATCTTACTGCAACTGATTGTGGAAGCGGCAGCCGAAAAGCCGATGTATCAGGTCATGCGCGAAGGCATTTTTACGCCGCTTAACCTCGAAAATACCTATGTTCAGGTGCAAGAAAACGGTGCATCGTTTGTACATGGTTATGAAGACTTTGACGGTGACGGGCAGATCGACGACGTGACCGACTTTAATGATGGGGCAGGTTTGGGCGACGGCGCGTTAATTTCTACTACGGCGGATTTAACCCGTTTTTATCAAGCAGTGTTTAAGGACTACTCCATCTTGGGCGAGGCTTCGGTTCAGCAGATGATTGATGCCGGAAAGAATGAAAATGAGTACGGCATTGGCCTAGAGGTGAGCGAGGGGGAAAACGGCTTAATTTTAGGGCACACGGGTTCAGTGCTGGGTTTTAGCGGCGCGGTTTATTATGCGCCGGAACTCGATGCTACTGTCGTTATTTTATATGGCAGTCAGGGTCTGGATTCTGCACACACTGACCGGCTGATGGAAATTGCTGCCAGCGCGATTGGTGAGTCATAATGCGGGTGCAACAAGACGGCAAAAGGGAGTTATCGGCTACTAGCGACTGACTCCCTGCCTCCTATCGATTTTTGAATCGCCGCCTAAATGCGTTAATATAGCGTTCCTATTCCAATCAATAGAAAATCGAATAGGAACGCATCCTAATGACCACTGATTCTTCGTCTGATAAAACTTCGACTCGCGAAATTGCTAACCCGTTGAGTAATGACATCCGTTTTCTGGGGAATCTGCTTGGGAACGTTATCCGTGAGCAGCATGGCGAGGCAGCATTTGATCTGGTCGAACAGGTGCGAGCCGTTGCCAAGGCGCGGCGCAGCGGCGACCCCAAAGCGACGGCTGAACTGACGACTATCATCGGCGGCCTAGACCTCGAACAACAGCGGGTGCTGATTAAGGCGTTTGGCAATTATTTCCAGCTGATCAATATTGCTGAGGATTTACAGCGCATTCGGGTACTGCGGCAGCGCGAACAGGATGGACGCACCAGCGAGTCGATTGATGACACGGTTGCGCAACTGCAAGCGGCAGGGCTGAATGCGGATGATATGCGGGAGCTGCTCAATAAAATCTCGATCCGGTTGGTATTGACGGCACATCCTTCTGAAGCCAAGCGCAAGGAGGTCTTGATAAAGCTGCGACACATCGCGAATTTGATGGCGGAACGCGACCGGCAAATGCTGCTTCCGCGCGAGCAAATCGCCCTAGAAAATGAGATCACCGCCGAAATAGAGGAGTTGTGGCAAACGCGCCCGACCCGTGCTTCACGGGCGACGGTGGCGGATGAGGTGGACTTCGGTTTGTATTTCATGACTTCATCGATTATGGATACGGTCGTGGATATGTATGAGGATTTGAGCGCGAGTTTGCAAAAGCATTATCCGGATGCCGATTGGTCGGAGCTGCCGATGCTGCTGCGTTATGCATCATGGATTGGTGGGGATCGAGATGGTAACCCGAATGTGACACCGGAAGTCACGCTGGAAACCATGCGCACGCAGCATGAGGCGGCGCGGCGTGTTTATTTGGACGAGATTGCTTTTTTGAGTGAACATCTCACCCAATCAGCGGATGAAGTCGCGGTTTCCGAAGAATTGCGGGATGCTGTGACATCAGCCGGGGGGTTGGACCCGCGCTTCCCGACCGAGTTTTACCGGCAGCAAATGAACCTGATTAGCGGGCGCTTGTCTCGCGATGAATATCAGAACCATCTGGATTTGTATGATGATCTGGCGTTGATAGAGGCCAGCTTGCGCCACAACAAAGGTCGCTATACGGCAACGGGTGCGCTCAGCCGTTTGATGGAAAAAGTGAGGTTGTTTGGTCTGCACCTCGCGCCGCTGGATGTGCGTGAAGATGCACGGTTGCACGCCAATGCTCTCGAAGAAATCTTCAAATATTATGGTCGCACAGACAGTTATAGAGCGCTGTCCGAAGCTGATAAGCAGTTGTTGTTAACAATGGAAATTGCTAATCCACGTCCGTTGTTCCCAATAGAGCCTCATTTTTCCGACGCGACCAACAAGATTATTGCCACATGGCGCATGGTGGCGCAGGCACACCAACGGTATGGCAAACAGGTGATCGACACTTTTATCGCCAGCATGAGCCAACTGCCGAGCGATATTCTGGCGATGATGTTGTTCGCACACGAGGTTGGTATCTCAGATAATATTGATATTGTGCCCCTGTTTGAAACGATTGATGATCTCCAAAATGCACCGGATGTTATGAAAGTTCTGTTCGTTAATGCAGAATATCGCAAACATCTGACGGTTCGTGGTGACCATCAACAGATCATGATTGGTTACTCTGACAGTGGTAAAGACGGCGGCTATATGGCCTCCAACTGGAATTTGTATACGGCGCAGCATTCCTTGGCGGAAACCTGTACCGCGTTCGGCATCAGCCTAGAGTTGTTTCATGGGCGCGGTGGCAGCATCGGGCGTGGTGGTGGCCCGACCAATCAAGCGATCCTTAGCCAACCGCCGCTTTCGATGCAGGGGGCAATCAAAATCACCGAACAGGGCGAAGTTATTGCGTATCGCTATAGCAATGCGGATATTGCGCGTCGGCATATGCACCATGTTATTAACGCTGTGTTGCTGGTGACCGGTGCAGCATCTGCCCACGAAGCCAAACCTGAATGGCGTGAGGTGATGGACTTTTTGGCAGCAGCAGGACGGACGGCCTTTCGTAAGTTTGTCTATGAAACGGATGGCTTCTTGCAATATTGGCATCAGGCCACGCCGATTGACGAGTTGGCGAATCTGCCGATTAGTTCACGACCTGCCAAGCGGAAGGCTGGCAACAGCTTTGGTGATGTACGGGCAATCCCGTGGGTATTTTCGTGGATGCAAAGCCGCGCCATCATCCCAAGCTGGTACTGCGTCGGAACCGCTCTCAAACGCTATTGTGATGAGCATGAGAATGGGTTAGCGATGTTGCAGACCATGTATGCCGAATGGCCGTTTTTCAAAGCACTGATGGAGAATGCCCAGCTTGATCTGGCAAAGGCTGATATGGGTATTGCGGAACTCTATGCCTCATTGGTCGCTGATGAAGCGCTTCGCGAGGGCATCTTTAGCGAGATGATGCGTGAATATATGTTGGCATGCGAGTATGTGTGTAAGGTGTTTGACGAACCCTTCTTGCTCCAACAGTCACCGGTCATGCAGCGCTCGATCGAACGACGCAATCCTTATGTTGATCCGCTCAACTTCATTCAAGTTGATATGCTGCGACAGATTCGCGCCCTCAATCCCGACGCACCTGAATATCGGGCATTGATGCGGAATGTGCTGGCAACGGTCAATGGAATCAGCGCCGGTATGAAGGTGACAGGGTAGAAAAGGTCTCAGCCAATCCAGTAATTGAGATTGGCACTAATGGCAAACTTGAAAGTTACTGTTTAGGCAGACACGTCAACCATAATATTCGAGGCGATTTCCCGGTCAATCGATAGCTCGGTGAAGCCTACCCGCAGTACATATGTTGGGCGTTTCTGCTCTAATGTGATTATGGCATTGGTAATCAGACCGAGTACATGCAAACGTTCGATTCGGGTATGATTGACCGAGTTTATAGCGACGACTTTGCCCGATTGTCCAGGCTGCATGTCGCTTACCGGTCGTATGGGTTCAAGCGTTTTGTCTTCACCCCGTTTGCTGGCGATAAAGCGGCGAAGGGCATTTGCCATCCGCGATTTACGCTCGTCGGGGATTTGATAGCCACAATTTGGGCAGCAAATAATGCCACAGCTATCATTGAAGGCACATGACGTATGACAAGATAATGCTGACGCTTCAAACTCATATCCACACAGCGGGCAGATCATGATTAACCTCGCTTCATTTCAAACGACAATATGGAAGATCGTTAGGACTATGTTGACGACTGCTCCCACAAAAAAGGCTAGTGGGAACACCGTTAGGACAACGCCTGCTGCCACACGTCTGCCATACTCTTTGATGATCATCAATACATTCGCGATACACGGGATAAATAACGTAATCACAATCAAGCTGACCACGATTTGTTGGCTGTTCAACTGTCCACCAAGTGCAAGCGCAAACAGGCCTGCCGCGCCATAGTCACGACGCAAGAAGCCAATTAAAAATGCGCCGGTAGCCGCTTTCGGCAGTCCCAATAAGCCCACCACAAGCGGTGAGGCTGCCTCTTCTGCGATCACCAGCACACCCGTTTTATCGAGTACAAACAACAAAAGTGTACCGACGATAAACAACGGCAGCACTTCCTTGAGATACCATTCGAGGCGTGCCAGAGTCTTGATGAGGATGTTATCGAGATGCGGTAGGCGCAGCGGCGGCAGTTCGAGAATAAAATCGCTGCGTTCACCGGGTAAGAGTTTGGCTGCAACCAGACCTACCAGCATCATTGTGCCGACGATGACCACAACCCAAATCAATACGCCGGTCGAACTCACGCGCCCCAGCATACCCAGAATGACCCCTAACTGCGCCGAACAAGGGACACCGAGCGCCAATAATAAAGTGACGAGAATGCGCTCTTTGCGCGTTTCAAGGATGCGAGTCGAAAGGGTAGCCATTGTGTCGCAGCCCAACCCCAGCACCATAGGCAGTACTGCCTTGCCATTCAAACCCATTAAGCTGAATGCTCGGTTGAACATGATGGCTAGTCGGGGTAGATAGCCTGAATCCTCAAGGATAGAGAACGCGAGAAAAAAGGTGGCTACGATCGGCAAGACCAACGCCAGCCCATAGGCCAAGGCCATCGTGATAATGCCATAATTACCGACCAATAAATCGTGTACCAGCGGGATCGGTATTATTCCGTCGATAATACGAGTCGCTAGCGGGTTAATCCACTCACCGAAGACTGTTCCTTCAAAAAATCCAACGAGTGTGCCTGCGCCGAATTCACCGACGAACTTATAGATTAACCACAGGATCGCCATTAAAATCGGCCAGCCGATGATGGGATGAATCATCCAATGTGCCAAGCGCTGCTTGAAAGTAGTATCCATCGGTTGGGAAACGGTCATTACTTCATTCATCAATGATTGGGCGGCTTGCATTTGTTGATTAATGATGACGCTTCTGATGGGTCGCCCGTACGTTTGGGACACTGTATTTTGTAAGGCTGTAAGTGCGCCGTTGACATGAAACTGTGAAGCAAGTCCCTCATCGCCAATCAGCAGACGCAGCGCTATTCCACGACGATGCTTGACCTCAATTGGCAGCCACTCATCGATAGTGTCTACTGCCTCTTCAACCGCTGGCTCGTAGAGGAATTGCCAGTGTGATGTTCGCGCACGTCCGATAGCTGCAGTTAAATCGGCTATGCCTACCCCCTCGGTCGCAATCGTCGCGATTACGTCTATTCCTAAGCGCGAGGCCAATAAATTTTGATCAATGGTGACTCCGTTGGAGTGGGCTTCGTCCAACATATTGAGGTTTAGCAGAAGGGGTACTTCAAGTTCGGAGAGTTGTAATGTCAGCAGCAAAGCGCGGCGCAAATTTTTGGCATCCACCACCTGAACTACGGCTTCCACATCGTCTAGATGGTTGAACAGCACCATTGCCG
>JBBSBS010000163.1:0-12513 GCA_038251045.1 Aggregatilineales bacterium
CATGGCGTATGGGGTTGGGATGATGGCAGCGCCCCACCTGTAGGCCATCCCAATACAGGAATCGCTTTACCATGGCAAAAAGCGCTTACCTTACCCGCTGCCGAACAAGTCCGTCATCTTGTTGGCCTATTTGAATCAGTTGAATGGTGGCGTTTACAACCATCTCCTGAACTCGTGGTTGCTCAACCAGGCACTCATGACAAACGACGATTTGTGATGGCATCTAAGTCTATCGAGGGTGATCTTGCAGTTGTCTACATACCAGAAGATCGCGAAATTGATCTTAATTTAGCCTGTTTACCAGACGATTTGTCAGCAATTTGGTTTGATCCACGTACAGGTGCACGCCAATCAGTCTCCCTAGAAGGTGGATTGACGGTATACCACTTTCAGACTCCATCATCCGGGGACTGGATTTTGCTCTTAGGACGCACATTATCATTACCGGCTCACAAAACGATTGGAATGAAAGCATGAAGATATTGATTATTGGTGGTACAGGTCTTATCAGTACCCCACTCACACATTTTTTACTCGAAAGGGGTGATCATGTAACCCTATATAATCGTGGAACAACACCCTCGCGTGTACCTACTGGGACACGGGTTCTATATGGAGATCGCCAACAATATACAGCCTTTGAGAACCAAATGCAGGAAGTCGGTCATTTTGACTGTGTAATTGATATGGTCGGCTATGATCCGCAAGACACTGAAAGTGTTATCCGGGCCTTTACTGGGCGAATCGGTCAATTTATCTTCTGTAGCACAGTCGATGTGTATCGTAAACCCGCTTCTCGATACCCCTATACAGAGGATGAGGCCTATGGTGGGTTAAATACCTATGGACGAAATAAAGTCCTGTGTGAGAAGCTGCTTTTGGAGGCCCATCAGCGGGGTGATTTTCCGGTCACGATTATTCGTCCTGCTTATACGTATGGCGAAAGTCGTGGTGTCCTTTATCCTGTGGGTTCGGGAAGTGGTTACTTAGATCGTATTCGACAGGGCAAGCCAATAATTGTACATGGCGATGGCAGTTCGCTATGGGTTGCCTGTCATATTGACGATGTTGCACGTGCCTTTATGGGTGCAACCCAGAATTCAATTACCTTTGGCAAAACCTATCACACGGCTGGTGAGGAGTGGATGACGTGGGATATCTACCATCAAGGTGTAGCCGAAGCGTTAAATGCGCCATCACCGACTTTTGTACATATTCCGAGTGATTCACTGCTCAAGATAGCGCCGCAGCGAGCAGCTAGTGTGGCCGATAATTTTCAATTCAACAACATCTTTGATAATACTGCTGCTCACAATGATCTAGATTTCCGTTACACCATTAAATGGGTTCCAGGAGTAAAGCGCATTGTGGATTGGTTAGAACACAATGTCAAAACGTCAAAATCAGACGATCTTGGAATTGATGATCAAATTATTAATGCATGGCAAAAGATGGAAGCTGGCCTAGTAAGTGAATTGGGGAATCTATAGCGTTAGCGGGAAGTTGTAATGCCTTCATACGAGGAGATGTAATGGTGACTACTATTGCTTTGTTCGGTGCCGCTGGGAAAATTGGATCACGCATCGCTATTTTACTTAATCTAGACCCCAGCTACACCACACTATTTATTGAGTCAGGTGAAACGGGACAAAATCGTCTGCGGCAAATGGGGATTGTCACCTACTTCTTCAGAAGAGGCTCTACCATTAGCTGATGTCATTATTCTAGCCGTACCAGATCTCTTGATCGGTCGTATTGCGGCGGATATTGTTCCACGTTTGAAAAGTGGAGCAATGGTGATTGGGCTTGATCCGGCGGCTCCACATAGCGGGAAATTACCAGCCCGTGCAGACATTAGTTATTTCATAACACATCCATGTCACCCACCTGTATACAATGATGAAACCGAGTCTGTTGCACGCACCGATTATTTCGGCGGCACCGCTAAGCAGAACATCGTTTGTTCACTCATGCAAGGTTCAGAAGAGCACTATGCATTAGGCGAAGAGATTGCTCGTAAAATGTTTGCTCCTGTTATGAATGCCCATCGTATCACCGTCGAACAGATGGCAATTCTCGAACCAGCTCTGGTTGAAACAGTAACCATTACCTGCATGACGGTTATCCGTGAAGCTATGGATGAAGCTATAAGACGTGGGGTTCCTGCTGAAGCGGCAAAGGATTTTTTACTTGGTCATATCAACATTGATATCGCTATACTATTTGGATTTCTCAATGCACAATTTTCGGATGGCGCAAAACTTGCTGTCCAGCGCGGTATGGCACAGATTATTCAGCCCGACTGGAAAAAAGTGTTTGAATCCGAGAATATTATGAAAGAGGTTCGCGCCATAACTGAAGGCACAGTGAAAAACTAGACTGTAAGCTATTTGATCACTTAAATCTTTAGGACTTTCGCTTAAGTCATTTAAGAAGGCTTTCAAAAGTTCGAAGTTTAGAGACTTTGATCATTTTATTCTTATCTGAAGGAGATTTCCCAGCGGGAGTGCTTCGCTGTCACACTGTCACAGGTGTCACAACCCCAAAATGACGACTTTGAAAGCTGTTTTGGATAACCCCTGTGTATTTTTGTATTTTGTTGGGAAATCGTGTTTCTGAAACTGTGACGCTGTGACACCTGTGACAGTCGCAAACGGGTTTGAGGGAAATAAAAGAAAATACCTGTATTCAGTGTCACACTGTCACAACTGTCACAGGTATTTCTTCTGGATATTGATGCAGATTTTTTGCGGTTATACTTTGGCTGTCACAGCGTCACAGGCGTCACAGCCCATAAACTCAGCTTTTAACTGCCACAAACGTGTGGCAATCCCTCGAACGCGCCGCTGCACTGTCAGACTGCTGCTCCCGCTGATCAACCAGCCATCTTCTTTCAACTGTGCGCCGATTGCCGGGGTATTGAAACGAATGGGTTGTACGCGCACTACCGCTCGATGCGCCACATCGGGCAGCAAATAAACGAAGCCTTCATCCAGATAACCCACGATGGTGGTACCCGGTCGCGGTTCTTCCGGTTCACGCATATCCCTTGACAGCATGAGCTCTCCACTGGCGAGAAGCTGAGCAAGGGTGTCGATGAAGATTTGACCGGCTCGCTCCTGCTGCACGCCTTTCACCGTTTCCACAATGCTGTCCTGCCAGCGCGGTAACAGGTCGTCACAATCGTGTTCGGCCATGAACTTACGCAGCATCTGATACGTGGTCACTAGCACCGCCCAGTTCTGAACCATGCGTCCGCTATTGGCCTGCCGTCCCATCTGGCTCTGGAGTTGGACTCGGTAGCCTTTGGCATTGGTGTCAAAGCACGATGCCAATTCTTTGGTGAGCGTATCGGCATCAGCCTGTCTAGCGATCCACTGGATGAAGTGGGCTGTGAAATTGGGCAGCTCGTCGCGCAGCAGGTCCAATGCAGTCAGCGCTGCCCCACCGGGATCGCGCTTCTCCCACGGTGGAATTTCAAGAACCAGCATGCGCGACAGAATAGACGCTTCACCCTCAATGGTCGTTTCGCCAGTGGAGAGGAGCAAACCTCGGCAGGGCCGTTCGTGCCGCAGTTTCGCCTCACGGGTCAGTCTGCCCCGCCCCATTCCACGCGAGTAACTCTGGAGAAAACGGGTAAAGGTGCGCTCGTCGGCATAGACCGATTTGTAATCGTCGACCCAGAACAGGGTATCGGCCAGTGCATTCCCCAGTACCTCGACCGTATTGACCGTGTCACCCCACTGACCGGGAGGTGTATCCCGTGTGAAACAGCCGTAGAAACTGGTTAACAGTGCGGCAATCTCGGATTTGCCGCTGCCGGATGTCCCGACCAGATGGATAGCTGGTCGGGTCGCTGCGGCTGGAAAGAAACGCTGAATGATGGGCAGCAGGGCGAAGGCTATCAACGCAGGTGCGAGGCTCTGAGGCAAAACCGCAACCGCCGCTTGAAAGGCTGCCAATCCTGTGTCCCAATCGGCCATACGCATGCGATAATCCCGGAGGCGATTTTCTAGTTCGACTTCGGGCGGTTCTGTAAGCTGGCCTTCAGCGCCGATGCTCGTCTCCGGTGAAACGTAGACCCACTGGCTGTTGATCTGCGTCCAGCCCATGAAGCGGTAGGTTTTGCGGCGGGGATAGGTTCCCGAAAGTGCTAGAATGGCGGAGGGCAAATGGCGGTTCATACCGGCTCGGACCGTAAAGCTCTCCCCGGCATGTCCGGCAATGAAGCGCTGTAATGCATTCGGATCACCAAAGAATTCACTGGGAACGGTAATGCTCAATCTTTCCTCGCCGCATGACAATTCCAGAGCGGTGAGATGCTCCACTTGCCCATCATCATCCATCCGAGAAGTCCGTTCGACGATCCTTCCAATCCATCCAGCGATGGTTTGGCGATTGGTACCCCGTTCCGTTTGTTTCTCAAAGATCATACTGCCATCGACCATGAGATAGGCTTCGGCAGCGGGTACAGCCGCAGAAGCTGCCCGGTCTAAAGCCCGTTTTGCCTCCCGGTACAAACGATCAAGGTCGGCGAGTTTCAAGCCATCGCCACAGAGGATTTTGAGGCGCTGGCGCTCGGCTGCCCATTCGACAGCATTCAGAGGGGCACAGGCCGTTACCGCAGCACTGATCTGATCCATATTGGAGCGGTCACGCACGGTCTCAGTCTGTCCGAACTCGCTGACGAGCTGCTCAACCTGTTGGCGTGCCGTTTCACGGGGTTCGGAAATTGGATCGCGCGGACTGCGGCTGTAAGCACTCTGGATGGTTGCTAACGCTTCCCGTTCGCTGCTGCCGTCGGCGACATGGCGTGGGGCTAGAACCCGTTCGGCCTCGGATTGGCTTTCCCCCGCATCGCGCAGCTGGCAGGCGGCTGAGAATAATTCGGCGTTTCGACTGCCTTGTTTTGCACCGGAGGCCAAATACTGTTCGGTGCGCGGTGGCAACGGATGCCGTCCGTTTGTGTTCAATGTAACAACATCTACCCCACCGATTTTCTCGGTCCGTGGCTGCGTCTCTAGCCACTCAAACTGATCCAGTGCATAGCGCCGTTCCGGATGGCTTTCCAGAATACTGACCACAACGCCGCCTCTCTCGGGCTTAGTATTAATCGAATCGGGCAATCGCATGACAGAGGCCGCAGATTTTACATACTGGTCATCGCCACCGAGTGCGGCAAATAATCCTCGCAGCAGGTTGGCGACCTGCTGCCTGTCAGCATCATTCTGAAGTCGAAAGGGTTTCTCCAGCAGCCAATAGCCATGCCAACCCCCACCGCTGTCGACGATAAAAGACGACACCGGATCGAAAGAATGTAGTTGGATCAGTGCTTTTTCGCGACGCTGTTCATCCCCATCACAGTCGATGTCGATCCATAACGCCGGAACCAGCGCGGACGCTTCAGCCTTACCCTGTTTTGACTTCCGCAGACAGGGAGCAAAGTACAGCCCGAAACCGTCGTGGTTGAGTCGTTCAGCCTGCTTGAATATCGCTGCCCATTCAGACTTGTTCCCCATCTGTCCCCAGAGTGAACGGGCTTCACCGGTGGTCGGGTGAATGCAGCGCAGTTCGAGATACAAGTCATCTGGAGTGCCTTCGAATAAAGCGGCCAAAAACTCACGCCGGGCAGCGTGGCTTACGGTCATACTATCTGCCTCATAAACGGTTTCATTTTGTGTCATGTATATTGTTTCCTTCTGGGAGCTGCACAGTTAGCAGAAAGTGGCTGCCGCCTTTCTGTCCACCCCTGCTCCACTAAAGTTCAAAGTGAGCTGAACTATAGAATGAGTTAATGCGATTTATTCCCTCAACGAGTGCCGTATGTTGATCTGGATGGATCTCACTCAGCATTTCGGTAAGTGCCAACAGTTTTTCCATATCACCGTTCATCGTCTGCGCGAAAGACACAGCGAAAAACGTCGCCTTCTCATGGGACAGGCCAGACACTAGTGGGCGAAATTCCAGCTGGAGCGCATCGGCATCATCTTGAGAAGACCCCGGATAGAAACGATAGAATCCCAGTGATGTGGTGTGGTCATCGGTTCGCCGTGTTCCACACCACATGTCCCATATTTTGCCCTGATCGTCGACCATTTCTCCATGCGGTTCATCCGCAATGATTTGGCGCTCCTGCTGGCGTACTGCCGCGAGTTCATCGTGGCGCTGCTCCCAGTCGAAGCCAACATAACGATCCATCAAATCGGCCATATTGTCCTGCGTGACCTCATGCAGCAGTTCGACGTGATTTTCTTTGCGATTACGGCTGAAGAATAACGGCACACGCTCACCATGTTCCTCGTCATACACCGTCCCCGGCAGCACCACATGGGTATGGGGGTCATGCAGTCCCGGCGCTTGTGGATCGTCAGTGAGCCGATGATGTAAAACGTAGCTCATCTCTACCCCCGTATCTAATCCGCGCTTGTCGAAAAAATCTTCAACCACGCTTTCAGTTAATTCCTGCACAAACTGCTCACGTTTCTCTGGTGCGACCATACCCATCAGATCAGGCGACGGATTAAAAACTAACGAGAACGCGAGTACATGTTCACTCTTGAGGTCGTCGCAACGTTGGGCGATGTCCGCGACTGAACCACCCATACCATGATCGATCCATCGTTCTCGACCGGCAGCATAGCGAGCGGCTTCATCCCGGCTTTCCCGATAGGTCAAATACCTCAGCAGATTCTTCGACTGTTTGGCGCCATCCTCTGACGGCTTCTTGTACTGCACATTGGCCACACACATTTGTTTGCGATCCATCTGCTTACTGCCCCTCACGGCGGCGGCGGATGCTGTTAACAAAGTCGGTGAACTGGGTGGTCAACGCTTCTACTTTGGCATCCAGCATATCCACTTTGGACTCAATACCTTTGGCGATGGCTCGACGCGACCCCGGCAAATCTTCCTGTGAGGCGAGATAGTAGTTCACGGCATCCCGCAGCAGATCGTTCTTGCTCACAAAGTTACCAACGCGGCTGCGGACGTTTCGCAGCTCCTCCAGCCGCCGCATCTGGTTGGGTGTGAGGTTGACCGTCATCCGTTCGCTGTAGGGATTGGGTTTCTTCTTCATTCTGCTTGGCCTCCTCAATAAAAACGGCTTGTATGGCATGACGAAACTTGGCGGTTGGGCGGAAGCGGACATAAATGCGCTTCAAAGTTTTGGGTGCTCGTGAGCCATATTTCTGCTGAAGCCGCTGCTGGACCGTGCCACCACTGTGGAAGTTCTGCACCTCGACGACTAGCTTGCCCAGATCGGATACCGTCACAGTCTGACCGGGTTGTGCCAGTTCATCCAGCCAGAGTTCGGTCATCACTTCTAATACTTCAGCTACATCGCGCCGCTTGAGGCGTGGCAGTCGTTTACTGATCTCCCGGATTGTCTGACGATGATTCATGCTGTCCTCACTCCTTAAATCTCGATGGCAAACGGCCTAAAGGAACCTCGTGCACTGTTCGCGAGCATTTCGGCTGCGGGTGCGTTTTGTGGTCGTGATCCATCGCGACCACGGGTGTGGCGGCACCTCAGTGCTGCCGCACCCATGCGGCGGACGTAGGCCGCTGCATCTAGCCCTCCGGCGTTTGAGGAGCCAGCGCATTTAGCTGGCTTAGCGACGGGGAGAAAGTCTATTTGGACGCATACTCCCGATCCCCGTCGCTGGAAGTTGCAGCGCCCCGACGCTGCAACGGCATGGCGCAGCCATGCAGAATGGCTATGCCAACCATTTTGTCTGACACCGCTACCACCGCGCTTTTTTCATGCGACTTTCGCGGCGGACGACATCCGCATCTTCGCCTTGTATGGCACCACTTCCATTAGGTGAACGGCTGTCTGATAGCATCCCTCCAGTCACGACGACCTGTTGTATGACACGCTCCACGTACCCCGGTAAATCCATCAGTGCGGTTCGGATCCAATTCGTATCGTCACACATCTGGGTAAAACGTCCCGGATCGAACGGCTGTGGCATATTGCGCGGGTAAATCGGACGGTAGCCACCCTGATTGTGGTCGATATAATCCCGCATCAGATCCTTCATCACCGCATTCCGGCTGCCACGCGGCACACTGTTCCACCATGCAATCAGATCCGCGTCCTCGCTGTAGGTCATTTTGACGGTGGCCGTCGCTCGTTTTTGCTTTGCCATCCTGTTTACTCCCTGGTCCGCTGACCGAATCAGTCCGAATCGTGTCCGAACCTGACCGACCATCCCTACACCGTTTGGCGGGCGATAAAGCGGGCGTAATTGAGATAGCCATAGGCATTCGCCAACTGCGCTCCCGACACCAACTGTGATTGTGGATAGGCGGCCCGAACGTCATCCGCTACAAACGCCGCACCGCCACCGGACAAATAAACCACATCGACCGTCGTCCCGCGCTGCCATTTCTCGCTGATCAAATTGAGGGTTGCACTGCGGAGCGGGGCTAAGGCTTCTTGCACAATGTCGCGATAATCGACAGGCTGACCATTGGCATGGAAAACCCCGGTTCGCAGGACTTCCTCGACAATCTTGAAGGGCATCTTTTCGCGGTAATCGCGTTCTAGTGCAGCGGCAATCCGTTCTTGTGCGGTATAGACGCCGCTTTCTACACTGCCGCTTTCGGCATCCACGAACTCGCCTTCATCGTCCAATGCCAGATCGACGGTGTAGGTTCCTACGTCACAAACACCCGTTCGTCGAAACCCATGATGTCGGTTGACCTCACCCGTATCTGTCAGCGTGGTGGCGTAAATCGTGCCATATGGCTGCGGCATGACCATCACTTCGGTGACATTGGCGATAAGATCGGCAGTATCGGTTTTGATGAGATGCTGACCGAGTAGGGCTGTTTTCAATTCAGCCGCATCCCTCATGTGATCAGTAGGCAGCCCAGTGGCAATATGGATATGCACGATGTCGCGGTTCCACATGCCCTGCATCAGCTTGCCAATCGCCACTTTTGCCAGCCGCAGCCGGAAAGCATTGCCCATCGTGCTTTCATTTGCCGTTCGACCGCGTAGGCGCAGCAGTTCACCGGTTGGAAGCTGAGCCAACGCCAGATCGCCAACGAACCAATTCCCTTCATCATCCGTGATCTGATCGCCGGGGTGGCGCTGCGCCAGATCCTCCTGTTGGAATTTAATCTCACGGGCGTGACCCGTGACCGATGGGAACATGACCACCTGATCGCTGGTCACAGCCTTGACCACCCCGTAACCGATGTCCAATCCAATCGTCAGCATGCTGCCGGGCAGCGCGTTCTTCATCGCATTACGCTTACTCATGGCTATCCTCTTGCTGACCAAATGTTGGTCGTATCAGCTGCTTCTGAACTTCACCTTTTGCGATAAGCAGTCGATCCAGCGCTTGACGGATAACCTCGCCAGCCCGGCGGTAGCGCAGCGAGGGTTTGAGCGCCTGATAAATGGCCGCTTCGCGTGGATCATCGAGGTTGAGATGGAATTCAATTCGCTTAATCATATGACCTCCTAAGGTACGGACTCGGTACGGACGGGCTTAAGAAAAAACGAGTCTTTACATACTCTCACGCTACCTCTGCTATAGGGTTAGCTTCCGATAACTCGAGGCTGAAATTATCCGACTGCGATTTTTCTTCACCGATGCGAATAAGCTGTGCAATGAGATCAACATTGGCCTTGAGCGCATCATCTAGACTAGCGTAACGCCACAATACAGGATCATTACCAGTCTGCATCGGAATAGAGTTAGGTTTTTGACTATATTGCTTCACTGCTTTCCCGCTCGATTAAACATATTTCGTTTTTCAGAGCGAATTATCTGTAAAAATATAGAGGCAAAAGCCTCTGACGAATCGCTCCACAAAACGATATGCGCTATTTGACGCATTGTAAAATACTTTTGATGGTTCTGTCAATAGGTCTGGCAGCAAAGCTGTATAATATACAGTAACAACACTTATCGCGTATCAGGATGTTCAAATTAAATGAATTCTTCGGCGAATACACTTGGCAAATTCGTTTCAGACCTCATGAAAAAACATAGCCATAACAACAGTTCGCTTGCTGCTGTTGCGGGCGTGTCTGAATCGGTGATTCGCAACTTGTTAAAACATGGTAATGAAACCCCTGTCAAAGATCCTGATCCACGTACGCTTCGACGGGTTGCAGATGCTCTGGATGTAGATGCAATCATGCTATTTCGGTTAGCAGGTTATATTCCTCCGCAATCTAACTCTAACTCGGTAAGAGCAGAATACTTAGCCGATGCTTTTGATGAGCTTCCGCCTGAAAAACAGGATGCAGTCTTAGGAGTACTTGAAGCGATGAGTAGCAAAACCAGCCGAAAATCTACGATTCGAAAGATGCGTGAAGAACCGCATGATCCCTTGGCTGGTTTTGATCTTGTTAATCCCGGAATAACTCGTCTAATGGCAAATCAGCTTATGGCTCACTATCAGATGGCTGATCCATCGGATACGGATCGAATTGAACCAGATGTGTTTATTGTCAATAACAAATGGAAAGATCTACCTTCAAAAACGCAAGAACGGATCAAGGCCTTGATCCATCATAAGCTCTCACTAAACTATACTCCAACGATGGTTGACCCCGAATGGCGCGATTAATTAGGCATAAAATCATTAAATCAGTGCCTTTTTCTCGCAAATCTATGGAGAAATAACCAATGTCTGATAGTCGCTATCTTCATCTTCTTCGTACTGACTGCCCCCTTCCGCCGGGAACACATGTTGTCTTATATACACGAGATTCCGGCGGTGATGAACAAGACAAAAGCATAGTTCAGCAAAATGAAGCTGCTCAAGAATATTGTGAACATTTTGGATTAGTCTTAGAACACGTCTATTGTGACGAAGCAGAAAAAGCGACTGAGGTAGAAAAGCGCGACCAGTTCACTGCAATGATGACTGATTTACGCCAGCGGTTCTCGATTGTCTACGATCCAGCAAAACGTGATCAGCGTGCCAAAGACAAACCATTCGGCATACTGTGTTGGAAATCAAATCGGCTAGGCCGTGACTTACTCCATACTCGCCATGTCAAATCAGACTTGCGCCTACGCGGGCTAACAATTGTGAGTCTTGTTCCAATAGTTGAAACGGGAAACTCAGGTCTTGATGCGTTAATCGAAACGTTTTATGAGTATCAAGATCAACAGCTTCTACAAGAGATATCTGACAACGCACGCCGTGGCTTGGCACAGTTGGTCAGCCTACGAGATACCGATTCTGAGTTCCAAATACACAACCCCAACTGGGTATCAACAGGTGCTTATCTGGGCATTATGCCGGGTGGAGTGCCTATTGGATTTAAAGCAGAAAGAATTACCGTCGGCGTTTACAAACGCAAACACGGCAAGTCAGGCGGAGAACCACGAATCGTCCAAAGAATTGTTCCCGATCCTGAGTTTTGGGAACGTTGTCGTCTTGCTTGGCAAATGCGACATGATGGAGCATCAATCCGCGATATTATGGATGCTACCCGCCTCTACAAGAACGTGAGCGGTTTCGCTTCATTTTTTAAAAATCTGATTTACACAGGAACGATTGAATATGGGGGTCAGCGGATCACCGATTTCGTCCCGGCACTTATTCCTATGGAATGGTGGGAAGAAGAACAACGGCGAAAAACGGAACGAAGTAAGAAAATGCGTGGTGACAAGATGGATAAGAGTCTTGAACCGAGACGGGTAGGTGGAAAGCATTTATTGAGTGGCATTTTATACTGCGGAGAAATTGAAGGTGCAGAGCATCCCATGTTGGCTGATTTCATACCTGCCAAAAAAGGCCAACGAGGGCATTGGGATTTCTACATTTGCTCCATGAAGAAAAACTCACGAGATCACAAATGTGAGGCGAAAAGAATCGGCGCACGGGTACTCGAACAAAGTGTAATTGATGCACTCATCACTCACGTTCTAACCCTCGACAACTTACGTCCACTTGCCGAATCAATAGCCCAACAAGTTAGAGAAACCAACACCGACGCAAGCATCCGTTTGAGCGCCATACAAGCTGATTTACAACAAGTTGAACGACAAATTGAGAACTTGCTGAGCGCGATTGAAAATATGGGGTTATCATCTAGCCTGAAAGAGAAACTGACAAAACGGGAAGCCGAAAAAGCACATCTAAAGTCACAAGAATCACACTTGCGAAAACTCATCGTAAAAATTGTTGACATACCACAAGTCACGAACGAGATGATTGAAGGATGGATAATCCATTTACGTGAAGGATTGAAAAACGTAGAACTTGAAGTTGCACGACGGGCACTTCGCCAATTTGTGAGTAAAGTTGTAGTTAAAAATGGAAAAGGAACGATCTATTACACGTTCCCAGTAGGCACTGGGGATACAAACCGTTTAGGTCTAGGAAAAGGGGATATGGACCCGAGGGGGCTCGAACCCCTGACCTCTACAGTGCGATTGTAGCGCGATCCCAACTTCGCTACGGGCCCATTTATCTCCGACGCATTCTAGTCGCTGCTATGAAACGTGTCAAGATAGCTTCACTCTGATTTCAGGG
>JBBSBS010000164.1:0-12502 GCA_038251045.1 Aggregatilineales bacterium
CTGGTCGGGCGGTCACACGAGTGTGATTACCCACAGGGGATTGAACGGCTGCCGGTCTTGACCGCGCCGCGTTTCGATCCACATGGGAGCAGTTGGGAGGCGGCTGGGAGCGGATATAAGTGATTGACGATCAATGTGTGCTACCCTGATGGCTGTAAAGCACAGGAGATTAATGATGAAGTCAACTTACCGTATTCTGGCGCTGATTATCGCCATATTACTGATACCGTCACTTACGCTGGCGAATAAGGACGGCGTAGGTGCAGCCCGAATCGCACGGTTGGCGAAGGGCGTGAATGTGACGCGCTGGTTCTGGTTGAATACTGATCAGTCGGACAGGCATTACGACCAATACGTCAGCGAGGAAGAGTCGCAGGCGATTCGGGATGCGGGGTTTACGCATGTGCGGCTGGTGATTGAACCGACGTTGTTCCTCAATGAAGATGCGCCGGGGCAATTCGATGCGAAGATGCTGAAGTATCTGGATTATGCCATCGGGCGGTTTACGGCACATGATCTGGCGGTGATCGTGGATATTCATGCGTGGGAAGAAGGTTTCAAACAGCGGTTGATGAGCGATCCGAATATGCAGGAGGCATACGCGACGATGTGGCAGGCGCTGGCGGAACACCTGAATTATACCGACCCTGAAATGGTGTATTTCGAAGTCATGAATGAGCCGTCACCGGAAAAGCCGGAGGATTGGCTGCCGCTGCAAGCCACCTTCGTCAAGGCGATTCGGGCAGGGGCGGCAGAGCATACGATCATCGTCGGTGGGCCGGATTGGAACGGCATCAGCGGGCTGCTGCTTATGAAGCCGCTGGATGATGACAATATTGTCTACAATTTCCACTTCTACGAACCGTTCATTTTTACGCATCAGGGGGCAACGTGGGGTGGTGAGAGCGTGGCGCGTTTTCGAGGGATACCGTATCCATCTACTGACGGGCGCTGCGGTGAACTGCCAGATTTCAAAAGCAAAGATGCAAACGACTGGGCGAAGGGTTATTGCAACGAGGATGCATGGGACGCGAGTGTGATTGACCAGCGCATCAAGCAGGCGGTGGATTGGGCTGCGCAATATGACGTGCCGCTGACCGCTAACGAGTTTGGGGTGTATCCACTGGTCGCGCCGTATGCTGACCGTTTGCAGTGGTTTACCGATGTCCACACTTCGTTGGAGCGATACGGTATCGGCTGGACGGTATGGGGTTACGACGACGGATTTGGATTGAATTACACAAAAGCAAGAGGCATGGACAGCGCCGTGTTGGCGACGCTGGGGATGCAGCAATAGGCGAGACTTTATGGACAGCACCAAAACCACGAGTGGAGTCAATCTATCTGTCAAACCACAGCGGGTAACGGCAGGTCGTGTGCAGAGCAGCAGCCGACGCGGATTACTGCTGGTACTGGCTGGATTACTGCTGGGCATTTTCATGCTCAGTCTGGTGGTGGGGTCGGTCAATATTCCGTTTGAGGATGTGCTTAAGATACTGACCGGTGGACAGGCGGCGCGGGGATCGTGGACAACGATTGTGCTGGACTTCCGGCTGCCCAAGGCACTGACGGCGATACTGGCGGGGGCGGCGTTGGGTGTTAGCGGCTTGCAGATGCAGACGTTATTCCGCAATCCGCTGGCTGATCCATTTGTGCTGGGTGTGAGTTCGGGCGCAAGTTTAGGGGTAGCATTGGTGGTGCTGGGCGCGGGTACGACAGGCGCGGTGCTGCTGGCGGGATTGGGATTAACGGGCGACCTCGGTTTGACGGTGGCAGCATTCGTGGGTGCGGCGATCACACTAATGATTGTGATCAGTGTGGCCTCGCGGGTGCAAAGCGCAATGACGCTGCTGATTCTGGGGTTGATGTTCGGCTATGCGACGAGTGCGCTGGTGACGCTGCTGTTGTACTTCAGCCTGAGCGAGCGCATTAAGGCGTATATGAGTTGGACGTTCGGCAGCTTTGCTTCGGTGACGTGGGGGCAAATGCCGATCTTCATGCCGGTTATACTGCTAGGCATCATCGGGGCGTTTCTATTAAGCAAACCGTTGAACGCCCTGCTGCTGGGTGAAGGCTATGCGCGGAGCATGGGTATGAATGTGCGGCGGGGACGGCTGGCGATTATTGCTAGTACGGCGCTGCTGGCGGGAACGGTCACGGCTTTCTGTGGGCCGATTGGCTTTTTGGGATTAGCTGTACCGCATTTGTGCCGCGCGATATTGGGAACATCCGACCATAGGTTATTGATACCCGCGTCGGTGATGATGGGCGGCGTGCTGGCTTTGGCGGCAGATTTGATCGCCCAAGTACCGGGTAACCAGATTGTGCTGCCGTTGAACGCGGTCACGTCACTGATTGGTGCGCCGGTCGTGATCTGGATTATTTTGCGGCGGCGAAATTTACGCCAGACATTCGCGGGGTAACAAAGAATACAATTCGCCAAGTACACCAAGCTCGTGTAGCGCAAAAATACACGGGTTTCAATCACCACTTCCAAGCGAAAAGAACCTATGCTAAAATGCTTTCCGGCTTTTAGCCAAAAATATCACACGCCCGGACTTGAAGGTGTTGCCCTTAACAGGGTTGCTTTCGGGGATGAACGGCGTGATCGTTAAACACCAAACAGGAGAATAGTTGAATGCCTTCTAACGTCACGATGAAGGCCCTGCTGGAGACAGGTGTTCACTTCGGGCATCGCACGCCCAAGTGGAACCCCCGCATGGAGCCTTATATTTTTACCGAACGCAACGGTATCCACATTATTGATCTCCAGCAAACGCTGGTGAACATCAACAGCTTTTACGATCAAATTCGCGATATGGTTTCAAAGGGCGGCACAGTGCTGTTCGTGGGAACCAAGCGCCAAGCTCAGGAAACAATGGCTACCGAGGCAACACGCTGCGGGATGCCGTACGTCAACCATCGCTGGTTGGGTGGGACGCTGACGAACTGGCGCACCATCCGTGACCGGATTGATACCCTGAAGAAACTGGAACAGCGCCGTGATGCGGGTGAATTTGAACTGCTGACCAAAAAAGAAGGTCTGGTTCTCACACGTAAGATCGAGAAGCTGCAACTGCGTCTAGGTGGTATCCGCGATATGAAGAAGGTTCCTGACATTCTTCTGATCGTTGACACCGTGCGCGAATCGACCGCCGTGAAGGAAGCAAACATCCTGCACGTGCCGGTATTGGCGCTGGCAGACACGAACTCTGACCCGCAATCAATTGATTTCGTTATCCCCGCTAACGATGATGCAGTACGCGCCATCAAACTGGTTATCGGCGCATTTGCCGAAGCCGTTATTGAAGGTATTGCCATGCGTAAGGGTGACGACACGGATATGAACCAAGCTACGTCGAAAGATGCGGCTTACTTCTATGACAAGGATGCGGAAGAAGAAGGCAACGATGAAGCCTATCTGGGTGCTTCGACCATCGCCAAGATGCGTGATGCGAAATTGTTTGAAGATGAAAAACCAGAAGCCGCTGCTAGCACAGAGGAAGTGGCTGCTAGCACACCAGCAGAAGCTACAGAGACAACAACAGAGGATACAAAGTAGGAATGGCTATCACAGCACAACAGGTAAAAGACCTGCGGGAATCAACGGGCGCTGGCCCACTCGATTGCAAGAAAGCACTTGAGGCCAATAACGGAGATGTACAGAAGGCAGCCGATTGGCTGCGCGAAAAAGGCATCGCTAAAGCCGCTAAGAAGTTGGGCGCCGGGCGTACGATGAATGATGGCATCATTGGCAGCTACATTCACCACGACAAGCGCATGGCAGTAATTGTTGAAGTCAACTGCGAAACTGATTTTGTGGCACGTACGGATAAGTTCCAAGAATTTGCCCGTAACATGGCGATCCATATTGCCAACCTCACGCCCAAATATGTGCAGCGTGAGGAAGTACCGGCGGCTGATGTTGAGGCCGAACGCGAAATCCAAAAGCAGCGCGCACTCAACGAAGGCAAGAAACCGGAAGCCGTCATCGAGAAGATTGTTGATGGGCGGATGGAGAAATACTTCGAGGAAATCGTGCTGATGGAGCAACCTTTTGTGAAGGATGACAGCGTGAAGATTTCTATGATGCTGGCAGAATTGGTTGCTGAATTGGGCGAGAGCATTCAGATCAGCCGTTTCGCACGCTTTAAGATCGGTGAGAGCGAAAGCGCAGATGCCGAGTCGAACGAGTAAACGCCTCTGCGCGTTGACTCGGCTCGATCAACTGTGTTTGTATTCAGGGATTAGCATATGCTAGTCCCTTTTTTTTGCCAGCACGCCACGCAACCGAGTATATTCGGGATGAATACGCTTCATCCAATAACTATATTCAGTCGGGTAAAGGATTTTGAGGGGGTATTTTTCTGCGAAGGAAGCGAACAACGCTACCTTAAACCTTAAAGCAGAAAGTATCCGTTGCTCCGGTTAAGCAAGTGAACGACAAGATCAGGTGAATGGAGGAACACGTATGACCAGTAATGGTAATGGCTCTCTGACTTACAAACGAATCGTCCTTAAGCTGAGTGGTGAGGCATTAGCCGGTCCACAAGGATTTGGCATTGACCCATCAAGTGCAGCATTAATCGCCGAAAAAGTTAAAGTTATTTACGATATGGGCATTCAAATTGCTATCGTGATCGGCGCAGGTAATTTGTGGCGCGGGAGCATTGGTGTTAGCCGGGGTATGGAACAAAGCACGGCTGACCATATGGGCATGATTGGCACAGTTATGAACGGGCTGGCACTACAAGATGCGTTGGAACGGGCGGGCGTGACGACACGGGTGCAAACGGCTGTACAGATGAACGCGGTCGCCGAGCCATACATCCGACTACGAGCGATACGCCATATGGAAAAAGGGCGGGTTGTGGTTATAACAGGCGGGACAGGTAACCCGTACTTCACTACGGATACGGCTGCGGCGCTGCGGGCGATGGAAATGGACGCGAACATCGTGATTAAGGCAACCAAGGTCAACGGGGTTTATACGGCAGATCCGAAGAAGGACCCGACCGCAACCCGTTTCTCCAGCCTGACCTACCATGAAGTACTGACGAATAAGTATGAAGTGATGGATATGACGGCCTTCACACTGTGCCAAGAACACAACCTGCCTATTCTGGTGGTGGATTTCTGGGCAGACGGGGATTTGTTCAAGGCTGTGCAGGGTAATACAGAAGTGGGCACGCTGATTTCGAATTAACGGTTTGCGGTAGGGCGCAAAGCTCATGCGCCCTACCAATTGACTTAATTTTGTCTAATGGCTTCGACAAATAAGGTATGGCTGACAGAGGTGGTGGTTTGCGGCACAGCGCTAATATCGACTGATACCAGATCATTACTCGCCACGTCACCATTGAGCAGCATAACACGGTAGCCTGTAATACGTCCGTCGGCATCGCGCAGGGTCAATACTGCCCGCAGCAATTTTACGGCGCTGGGGTCGGTGTTTCGTAAGGTGGCGGACACGCGATATGATCCGTGTTCAATAAGCTGTTCTTCACCTTCGATCTGAAGCGCAACCCGTTTTTGAAGGGCGCTGTTGGTGACATCGGCGCTGCGCAGACTGACAACCGCGCCAGCATATTCCATCCAATTAGCGGTGAATAAAATACGGTAAGGGGCGCTAACCCCAGTAGGAATGATGCCCTGCTCTATCCCAACCTCACCCTCGGCTAGCAAGCTGCTATCCTTGCGTAAAAGCTGGACATTCAAGAGAACGCGGTCAACCGGCTGGAATATATTATTTGCCACCCAACCCATACAGATGATGGAACCGGTGGGCGATGGATAACAGGTGGGCGATGGCAGTTCGAGTTGAGCGGGTGTGCTGGTGGGTAATATGGGTGTGCCAGATATATCAAATTGGGGATTCGGAATAACCAAGGTCGAATTGATTGGCAGCGCCAAGGGGTTTAAGTCGGCATTGGCAGCTTTGAGAATATCAAAAGGGACTCCGAAACGGGCAGCAATTCCCAATAATGTATCCCCAACCTGTATGGTGTAGTGGATGGGTGTAGGAATACTGGCGGGGGTGATTTGGGGAATCAACAGTACAGAAGGGGGAGGCAGAGTGGTAGGGGCTCGGGCGATCAGGGTGACAGGTGGCAATAAAGTGGGGACAATGGTAGGAGCAGCGTCATGGGTCGTACTGCATCCCACAACAAAGACGCTCACGCAGAACGTGAACATCTGCCGCCAGCCCCAATAGCCCATGCGCTCAAATCCCTCATTATCCCGCAAAGGGGCATCCCTTATCCCACAGTATAGCGGTGTTTGGAAATGAATACTACAAAGAACATGTTCAATTTTGCGACTTCGGTTAGGATATAAGTACTTGTCAAAAGAGGCAGACATTATGGCAGCAGATATGAGACTTGAAGCCCGTGTGGGGGTGTTGATGACTACACTGGGTTGGACTATCGGGGCGGCAGAGTCGTGTACAGGCGGGCTGGTCATGCACCGGTTGACCAATATTGCTGGAAGTTCGGCATATGTGTTGGGCGGGGTGGTGGCCTATTCAAATCCAGTGAAACAAAGTTTGTTGCAAGTGAAACAAGGTACGCTGATGGCTTACGGCGCAGTCAGTGAAGCGGTAGCCAAAGAGATGGCAACCGGATTGCGCACGCTGCTGCATGTGGATGTGGCGATGAGCATTACAGGGATTGCAGGGCCAGGGGGCGGCACAGCAGAGAAACCGGTTGGCCTGACGTATATCGGCGTGGCTGGCCCGAATGACGTGGTGGTGGTCAAGCGACATATCTGGAGCGGTGACCGTGAGGCCGTGAAAGCAGCAAGTGCTGAAGCCGCATTAGCACTGGTGTTAGAGGTATTCGGGGAAAAACATTAGTCACTAACAGCAGACATGTTACGCACCGCACTCGCGAGCCGCACGCCAACCGGACTCTAATGCGCCATGCACAGTTTGAGGGTTAGAGTCATATGCTGTGGCTTCGCCAGCAAAGAACAAGATGTCTTCCTCCGAGCGAGCAAGCGCCGGACGTGCGGCGGCTTCTCCGGGCGGGAGGTGAGCATAGCCGCCACGCGAATAGGCATCAAATGCCCACGAGATACGGCGCGAGTCGATAGCAGCTTTTCGCAGATCACGCTCCCCTGTACCAAGCAGCCAATTGAGTTCGGTTAATCCCCACGCCAGCGCACGATTTTCTTCCTGCTCATCCAGAATTTGGGCTTTTTCAGCGGTCGCAAAGCAACAGATGATGGCTGCGCCATCACGCCCATAACCGGGTGTCCACCAACGCGAGGCCAAGCCGGTGTGACACATAAAGGTCAGATCCGCATCCCAAAAGGGTTCATGAAAGCGATAGATGAGTTTGGTGGCAGCACCGGTGCTAAAGGCGGCGATAGCCTGCTGCTTCTCGAAACTGAGGGGCGGGTCAAAGCGAATGGTTCCGCGGGCGAGGATGCTGACAGGAACGGTTAGGATGCAGCGAGGGGCGCGATAATCGTCACGGGTGGTCACAACAGTCACGCCGTTATCGCCCCAATGAATATCACGGACGGCGGTGTTCAACTGAATGGGGAGATCACGACTGTACCATTTGAGCAGTTCGCCGTAGCCTTCGCGGATGCGGAATTCTTGTTTACCGGCATGATCGGCCTGCATCTCGCGAATGAGGTCAGTACAGCTTAATGTTTCGAGAGTGGCACAGCAGGTTTGCGCCAACAAGACATCAGCCACTTTAAGGGCTTCTTCGTCCCAACCACGATCACGCAAATAGTGAGCTAAGGACACATCCGGCAGCGGAATATGTTCGGGCAGCGCGCGATAGTGCATAAACAGGCCGCTGATGGTCGCGCGGAGTTCATGCGGAAGTTCCGCCATTGTCAGAGCTGGACGGCTGTACTGTGCCCAACGCAGCTTGCCGTAGCGATCTACTGGAATAGTATGGAGACCGGCCTGCTTTACCAGTTCATGAGTCGCGGCATGTTCACCGTGAATAAACTCCGCGCCGAGTTCGACGGGAGAATCAGCAAAGTCATAGGAGGTGTGGATGCGCCCACCGATGCGATCACGGGCTTCGATAATCAGCACAGATTTGCCCGCATCGTGCAGCTTGCGCCCTGCCGCCAAACCGGCTGCTCCTGCACCTATAATGATGACATCATAGTCGTGCCCGGTCACGTTGCTTCACCTTCAACCATGATGCAGGCCGCGACTTGATGACCGACGATGCGCATCTTGCCATCGACCATCGCCATAATGGGGCCATCAAACGGGTCACGCGAGAGCACCTCGACATGGGCTTGCAACTTGAAACCACGATCCAAAATGTGTTGGAGCATTTGAGGGTCATCAGCCTTGATGCGCGAGACAACCGCAGGCGTATTCAGGGGCCAGTCGGTCAACAGATAGATGTCGCGGTTGACGATGGTTCCATCAGGGGCAGGAATGGGTTCACCATGCGGATCCAATTCAGGATCACCGAGTTTGTTAGCGACGGCCTGTACAAAGCGGTCAGAAACCGCGTGTTCGAGTTTTTCGGCTTCGTCGTGGACTTCGAGCAAGGTATAGCCTAATTCGCTGACGAGATACAACTCGATTAAGCGATGGCGACGAATCATTTTGAGGGCGACGGCTTCACCTGCGGGGGTAAGCAGCACCCCTTTATAGCGTTCATAATCAACCAGACCGGCTGAAACGAGGCGCTGCGCCATATCGGTAACAGATGGGGCGGCAACGGCTAATCCTTCGGCAAGGGCATTGGTGGAGACGCGTTCCCCATCCTGCTGTAGACTATAAACAGCCTTCAGGAAATCCTGAACTGATTTGGACTGGGTAAGGTCGGATTTCTCCGGCGGCATACGGAACCTTTCCTAGGCGGCGGACAACAGCGTTATCATAGCACAAAGGTGTGAGCCTGAGTACAGAAGGTGACTAAAGGCATATAAACAAAATTTAACGCAAAGTTGCAAGAAGGCGAAGAAGCCAAGAAATAGTGAAAAATTAATCACTTCGCGGATCTTTCACCCAGTCCCATTTGACATATTTCCCTGTAGTGAGTTGCAAGGAAGCATAGCCAGCAGGATCAGGCTGTGCCCACGAGAGATAGAGATACAAATCACGATCAACGGCTAAGTTAAGTGTGCCGATGAGCGATGTTTGTATGCCTAACGGTTGGTAGCCAACGATATGACCGGCGCGCATAAATAGGATGCTGATCTGATTATCGACCTGTGCGGCAACCGGCAGTACCGGAAATAGACCCGCAGCGGGAACAGCCCAAATCACACTATCGCGTCCATCGGTGGCAGCAAAGGTGCTGCCGACATTGAAGCCACTATCAAAAAGGCTGCTGGCGGGTGCATCCAAACCCGTGTTCTCCGGTCGATTTATGCGCAGGCGAGTTGGTCTGTCCCATGTGGTGGCATCGGGGGTATTCGCAGCAAACCAGCTTTCGCGGCGACCATCGGCACGGGTGATGTTCCAGAATAGGTAGATGTGAGTGCTGTCTTGAGCGGCGGTGAAACTTTCGAGGCGATCACCGGGGTTCAGTTGGACACCTTCTACCAGTGGCTGTGGATTGATGAGGCTGCCATCATTGAATACGGCCTGCATGACTGCCCCATCGGTGTTCCGCAGCCAGTAGAGCGTTAAAAAGCCGCTGCTCTGGTGAAGGGTTGTAGGCCAATCAGCATCAGTGGCAATCTGGTAGTTATCACTTAAGCGCCAGCGACCATCGCCATCGACAAAATGAGCATACAGCGCGGGTTCACTCGCCAACCCACCGGAGGCAATTGCCCAGACACCGCCATCCGCAATTGGCAATAGGGTGTAGCGTCGGGTGATCTGGCGGGTGAGGAGTGTTAAATCACGTTCGCGTTCGAGGTCAGGTTTGAGCAGCGCGGTGAACAAGCGGGTTTCGCCCTCGACATTCGAGTCCAGCCAGAAGAAATGCAGCCGATCATTCGCGGCGGTGGCGAACTGTTGGGCATAAGGGCGCACAGGCAGCGGCAGGCGTATGGGGTCACTCATGCCATCGGCGTTGATTGTCCGTAACGCTTGATACACGCCCTGCTCATCGGCACCGACCCATGCGGCTATTACCTCCTGCTGGTTGACATAGAGTGCGGGTGCGTCGGTTTGCTCGGCCTGTGCTATGGTGATGACTGGCCCCCATGCCGACAGGGGCAGCGCGGGAAGTGGCGCGGTCGGCTGGCAGGCGGCTAGGAGAACTAGGAGAAGAAGAAAAGTAGTGAGTGCCGAGTACCGAGTACCGAGTTTAGGGAGACGTGAGATCATGAGTGGGTACTCGGCGGTTGAGGGTTGAAGATGATGCATCAACGGATTCGACTAATCACGTTCATAATAAACGCGCAATAAACCAAAAATACACCAAATGCACCTACCACAAGCCAGCGTACAATTTTACGAATCAGGCGCTTTCTGGCGAATAATCCGTTATCCTCGGTTTCAGAATCGGTGATGCCTTTCCACAGAAGATACTGCTGAAAGCCACTGCGGTAGATTTTACCCCTCAACGACGCCATGTTAAGTAACGCAAAAATCGCGAATTCTTCTCGATTGATTGCCTTAGGATTTTCAGCGAAAATTATGAATTCCGGTTTAGAAAAAAACATCAACGCTTTTTGGCGCTTGTTGGCAAGAATGGCGTGGTCGGGTAAAAGTAGTGTTCGCCACCAATGCCGATTGCTGGCTAGATGCAACGTCATTAAGTCGGGTGAGAGTATCGGTGATGGATGCGCTATTGCTTGCCAAATTGCATCATATTGCTTCACAAGATCAGCGGTTGGTTTTGGGAGTGGTCGCTCAGAAAAAAGTTGATAGGACTTATATGATTGGAATGCCCACCAAATTTGAAAAAGTCCGAGCAATACAATCAGTAATTCAAATCCACTGAAACCGCTACTGAGCACAATAAACATATTCCAAAAACCGCAGAGGAGCAAAACAACGGCCAATGCTAAAAAGCCTTTTGAGCCGGGACGAATAATCCCCCACAGGCTTTGAGCAACAATGAGAGCGCCTAGAATTGCCTGAATATTTGAGTAGATATTGGGGTAAAACAATGACGGCGCTAAACCTATGTACAGGGTCAATCCGCCCCAAAAGAGATTTGACCATCCAGAAGTTCGTAGTGAAAGGCGTAAACGGTAATAAGAACCGAGATTCGTCAGTGCATCGAACTGGGACGGTGACAGGGCTGCAAGTGTGGTCTTTAGACTCTGCCCATCAGAAACAGCGTCAATCATAATGGACTCCCCTAGTACGGCCTCAGTTAACCCAACGCACCGACGACTGCATCGAGATGGGTTAAGGCTTGCTCGGCAAATTCCACGACATCAAAGGCGACACGGATGGCGGGGCCTTTGCGGCTTTCCTTAAGCGAGAGTTCACCCTGTTTGGTGCGTCCTTTGGCGATGCGAATGAGCGAACGTGCCTGCCCCAACTGCATGCGAATGGCGAAGGTTTTATCTTCACGCTCGGCGGCAAAATCGGCATAAGTTTGCTCAAGGCCACGCATGAGGGCGGCGTGCGGATCACGAGCGGGGTCGTTGTTGCGAGTCGTGCGCAAAATTTCGAGGTCAACCAGCAGTTCACCCGCATCAAGTGCCGCGTCACCACTACGGCGAAATTTTTCAAGGTCGATCAGCTTGAAATCCACCTCGCCATCACCTTCCTGCCGACGCTTCATACGACGTACCATGATATTGCGTGAGTGCAGATCCCCATGCATACAAGCGATGGGAAAGTTTTCGAGTTCAAGCTGATAGCGCACCAGACTACCGACACGATCGAGTAAGCTACGCTGAAGGTTATTGGCATACTTCAGTTTGTCATCGACATCCAGCAAGCGGTTTTCCAATATATAGTTAAAAACGCGGCGGATATGCTGCTGCATAGGAAGGAGGTAAAGCTGCAACAACAGCCCTTCCTGTACATAGCGGCGACCTCGCCCATCGCCATGATGTACGCGCAGCAAAAATGTACCCAATTCGTGAGGGAGCGCGTCGTATATCTGCGGCACTTTGACGAGCGCATCTGAAAGAGTGCGATAGCGATTAAGATCCGCCATGATGACGAATGCCCGCCGCCGTTCGGGGTCTACATAGCTGGGCTGGGGAATGTTGACGAAACAATCACGAATACCAACGGGCAAACGGGCATAGTTATCCCGTTCGAGGTCAATTTCTTCAATCGGCCCGTACTTGACCACCAGCGAATCGGCATTAGGGATGTTGAGCTTGAAGCTGTCATCTTCGGGTTGCATGGGGTTGGCAATGAAGGGGTGAATGCGCACGACATTACTATCCGACATGCCTAAGCGCAGCGGTTCGGGGGCTTTATCCAGATCGACACGTATCCAATTTTTGAGAGCGAGGCGGATGCTTTCGGTATCCGGTGGCTCGATCGGACGGGTCTGTTGTAAGGCCAGTTTACGGTGGAAATACATGCCGACCCAATTAATCAACGGCTGCCCAACGTAGGCACGCACTGAAATTAAGGTGCGGCAGA
>JBBSBS010000165.1:0-12459 GCA_038251045.1 Aggregatilineales bacterium
AATTTTTTGACCAGCCAACAGTTTTTCAATTGCGTCTTTTACAAAGTTTTGTTTTGCATCGCTGGCAGCTTGGGGATTGCCCATGATGGAAAGAACGTGTACGCTCTTACCGCTGCCCGATTCTCCTACAACACCTAGTGTTTCGCCTTCATGGAGTACGTACGATACGCCATTGACAGCGTAAACGATACCCTCCTGAGTATGAAATCGTGTGACGAGGTTTTTAACCTCCATCATGACGGGTTGTGCCAAAGTCTAGCCCTCCTGCATTACAACCATTAAAGGTTTTTTACAAAGAAACGATTGACCTATTATTCTTCCGCAAGTCTTACGAAAATGCAAAATTTCTAACTACCAATGGTTTGCTTCCGCGTTTGTTACTTTTAACCAAAGAAAAAGGTTCATTCCATAATCAAATCCAGTATACCTAAAATAATCAGACTCCATTCACCAAAAACAGAAGTGCATAAATCACAAAATCAGAGAGAAAATGTAGGAATACTGCCCATCCCATCCCTTGTGTCTCCACAATGCTTTTTCCAAATATCCACCCGCCGAATGCCGTGATCAACACGCCTGTCAGGCCGTTGGGGATACCGAACCAATGCCCCATTCCAAACCAGATGGCAGTCATCAGTAAAGCCTTATGCTTGCCAAAAAGGGGCAGCAGCGTGGGTAATAACGCTGCCCGATACAAAAATTCTTCCGCAAATGCATTCAGCAGCGCACACACCGCTGCAAACACAATAAGCTGAATGGATAGATTGCTCAAAGTAGGCTGTAAAGCCGGTAGCATAAACAGCAGCAGGATAACGGTGGCAATGATGGCGTAATTGCGACCAAAACGCGTCCACGGTTCAGGTTGCTTGATTCCAAGCCATTTCACCGGTTCAATAGGTGCGCGTATATTGCCCACTGTCAAAAAGAAGTCTTTCCGTTTGAAGCCCATCACCAGCAGCGCTACCAACACAACTGCTATTGCACCCATGCGTAACAAGCGCTCACCGAATAACGCGGCTGCTTCTCCTGTCCCAAATGTATGGGTATAAAAGGGCAGTGTAGATATGATGCTGCCGAATAACCATGCTTCAACCGCGTAGATGAGAAGTAGTATCACCAAGAAACTGCGCAACGGACGTATGGCTGACCATCCAAAAGTTAACCCCACCAACGCGCCCAACCCAATTATTTTTGCCGCCAGCATCCATGAGGTATCGACGTTCAAAAACGCCCGCAGAATAATTTCCGGTACGATGGTCAACAGCAGCACAATCCAAACTGTGTTGAATAAAAACGGATTAGAACCTTCTACGCTTCCATCGTCTTTCAATCCTGTTGCGACAGTCATATCTCCCATACCTTACGTGTGAGAAAAAAGGGCGTATCACATGATACGCCCGCAGATTATAGCCAGTATTGTCTATTTAGCCGCTGTTTAATGCACAGCAACCTGTGGTTCCGCGTTCAACATACCCATCAAAAGCCGTTCCATCGCCATGGTGTGGCTGCATACCCCACGGCTCTTGAAGAAGTCGCAGTCGCAGTGCCATTTATGATCGGTATAACCGAAATGATGCTCACTGTTCTCGCCGTGGAATACCGCCTCAAACGTTTCAAACTGAATCCGGTCTTTTTCGTGTACATATCGGTTAGACTTCTCAACATCACTGACGACATTCTGCCCGTGTGCATACGGCAGCGGATCACGCTTGAGCATCGGGCGGAAAAGTTTTTCCATTGCCATGACGTGCGGGCAAATGTGCTGGGAATGAAAACCGGGGCAGCTGCATTCCCACCCGTTATCCCCTAGCGTGATGATATAGTCACTATTGCTACCGCGAAAATCGACACTGAAAGATTTAAAGGTGATGCGCTCTGGTTCCTCGGCATAACGGCGGGCTTTTTCAATCTTACCGATCATTCCGTAATCCATAGCTTGCTCCTTCTTATTATTGGGCTACACTATTGCATGCGTAAATAAAAAACGCGCGACTTGGTGAGAACCAAAGTCGCGCGCAATAATGTCCGAAAACTTAAAATCTGAATTATTGGCATGAAAACTGGCATAAGCCAAAACCTCTATCTTTTGCGCCAATATTAATTAGAGTTTAAGCCACATCACGGCTCTTGTCAATAAAACGGCGGACAAATTTAACATCCTTAATTAAGAGGAAGAGCATTATGGGCGCAGAAGATCATCGTCAAAAAGCCGGTAAAGGTTCAGTGACAGTTGCCATCGTTACCGTCAGCGATACCCGCACCCCCGAAACCGACCAGAATCGCCACTACATCGAAGGGCGCATGGCTGAACTCGGTCATCATGTGGCTGCCTACCGCCTGATAAAAGACGAGCCGGATCAGGTAGCAGCTGTCATTGAAGAACTGACGACTATGCCCGGTGTACAGTTGATTCTCTTCAACGGTGGCACAGGCATCAGCCCTCGCGATACCACCTATGATGTCGTTAGCCGCTATCTCGAAAAGACATTACCTGGTTTCGGGGAACTCTTTCGCATGTTGAGTTTTCAAGAAGTCGGCGCAGCCGCCATGTTCAGCCGCGCCACCGCCGGTGTCTATCACAATACGCTGGTCTTTTCGATGCCCGGTAGCCCCAATGCCGTTCAAGTAGCGTTGGAAAAATTAATTATTCCAGAAATCAACCATCTCGCATGGGAGATCGCACGCAAAGGTTAACTTTGAAGAAGGGCAGGTAATTGATACCCGTTGTTTACATCACCAACCTGTATCCAAAAACTTTCGCACCAGCGGGTGTCCAAAGCGACCAATATTCGTAGCCACCAACCACGGCATTTGCTGGCTTGGGTTTAACAAATTTCCGCGGACCTGCACTTTGGCTTGACCTTGCATCCCAACCGCAACCGGATTATCGACAGATCCCACACTGTAATTCTGCATCACATCATATTCAAAGGTATGGTAGGTCATTGCTGGTAATAAATTGACAATCTGGTACGTCTGGTTCTGAAACAGTATCGCCGCCTTATTGCGTGGTATGTGGACACGCAGACGACCAAGCTCCGCGCCCAGATAGGCTGACCAGATATGGATCGACTCCGGATCACTAATTTCTCCCGATAACGTTTGCATCAAGCGTGATCTGAAAAAGCGTTCAAAGTGGTAAAGTCGTGCAATCGCGTCAAGTATATTTTGGGTCGCCTGTAAAATGGCTTCTAACGCAGCACTTGGCGACTCGCAGGTTCCCACCAGATACCCTTCAAATCCCGTTCCCTTCACAAAATAAGGGTTTGTCTTTCTGCGCACTGTTTCCCACGCGAGGTAATTACGTTCAATTCGATTTTTGCTTGGTAAATCACTAAAACGCACATCATACAAGCCAAAATGTACATACAAGGCATGACCAAATGGCGCTCGGCGTTCAAATTTCTCGATGTGAACCATATTCCAATCAAGCATTACTTATCGACTACAAAAAAGTCTTCAAAACCGGCAGGGTACGAGAACTAATGAGTTCGTCCAGTTTCTATTGTATGTCTTGATGGACTAGTTCCGAGCGGACACATGCCCTGTTTCTAGCATGTCAGACATCATAACTTAGGTCTATAAGCGCTTGATTAGATAACAACTATTCACAAACAAATAGAATGAAAAGGACGACACCGAATTGTCGTCCTTTTCACTTAGGTTTTCTCTTAATTCCGCTGTGGCATTTGCGGGTTTCCCGGATTGAAATGTTTCAATATGACCAGTGGCTCAGTCGAACTGCCATTCGTAATTTCTACGCCGCCTGTCGCTGCCTCATACGTCACAAATAACTCATCCTCGGTCAACTCGCCGAACCGAATCAACGACGGCGACGAAATAGCATGTGCTCCAAAGCGCCCATACCCTTGCACACAAATTAGACCATAAGCTGCTGGATCAGTGACGGTCACAGTACGTCCCGGATGTACCGTCAGTTCTTTAGCGCTGTACCAATCACTGCCATAAGTAATCCACTTTTCGTGAAAACCCGCAGCCTCCATATGTTCCGGATCGCCCGCTGGACGGGGCACAGTAAAGTGATTTTTGCCAAATTCGGGGTCGACGTTGGCTTCCCAATCGAGCATCGCCATCAAATAATCAAAGTCATTGTGCTTATCGACGGGTACATCTTTGACGACCATCTCCCACGATACCACTTGATAATCGGCAACCAATGACTGCCACATAGATGACACATCACTCGCACGTTGCGGCTCGTAAGTGCAGAATGTCCCCGGTGCGTGCAGGATACCCGGTGGCACATCCCAACCGGTACCCGGTGTTAGCCGGTAAGCTTTCGACAGACTGAGGATATGGTTATCACCTTCCCCCCACCCTTTCAGACAATCCACAACCTGATCTTTTGTTGTCCCCGGTTCGAACCCAAAAAATGTGTAGGGATACGTATCCAGCGCGAAGTTATATTGTGCAGGGAAAAAGTACGCTTCTGGTTTACCAAGCTTGCCCACGTTCGCCGCCATCTCATCACTCTGGTGCAGATGGTGCGGCAGTGGATACATATTGTCGAAGAATTTGCTGTACATCACCCAGCCACCATACCGCGTCATTGCATCTTTGCCGATGAATGCCTCACCCATCAACCCCATCGCATCCCGCAGCGTACCTCTATTTCCATTGTGGACAATATAACTTAAACCCTCATCGGCTGGCGTTCCCGCACCATTATCCGCAGCCGTTGTGGATGAGAACCACCGTTCATCAATGCCACCTCGGTGTGCGCCCAACGCGTACAGGTCATTGGGGTGTAGCCGCAGCCGTCGCCCCGGCACACAGAATGAGCGTGGCACCCATGTTGGTGCTAACCGCACAATCCCTTTTCCTTGTTCAAGTGCTTCTGTAAAAAATTGAATGGGCTGATTATTCATGTTTACATCCGTTTCTTATAAGTAGGAAAACTTTGATTTTGTATATATAAGGCATATAGTGGACATTATAAATTATGGTGAAGCGTTTTTTCGTGTATCAACCTCCGTAACGCAATCGTACTACATGGCTTTTCCGCGTACAGGGCACACTATACTGTGTGCATCAAATCACATGCAGCCCGAAATAGTCGATACATGTGAGAATTCTTATGGCTATTAAAGAGCAACCGCTACCAAAGTCTTCTATACACGACACAATCCCTGTAACACGTCTGGGCGAGTATATCGCAAGTGGCGATTTTCAGCGTGCCGTGGATCTTCTTCAACACACGAGCACAGCCTCACAAAATCTTCTCGCACACTGTTTGATGCAGTCCGCAAAGCATCTTTGTTTTGCGGCGGTTCAAACCCAATCTGAGATTGAGCATCACAAAGAATCACTGAAAGTTGCCGAGAATCATCAGACCGAATTGGATGACGAGATACATGCTGTTTTGGAAGTTATGGAAGTCGTATTCGCAATTGGAAACGAGAAACCGTCACTAGGAGATGTCATCCAATCTTCGAATGGAACCCAACACAAATTGCTGTCCTCATCCAGACGTTGGACGAACATTGTAAATTTTTTCACCGGAAAACCTGTTTTGGGTTTCCAGAAACCATTGCCACTTGTTGATCAACTGAAACAATCCGAGCATAGCTTAGAAGTATATACATTGGGGACATTTCAGGTCTATTGCAACGGCATACTCATCGACAATTGGTCAAGCCGCAAAGGAACACATATCTTTAAGTATTTGCTTATGAATCAAGAGCACCCCATCCATAAAGAAGTTTTGATGGAACAATTCTGGCCGGACTCTGATGCCGAATCCCAGCGTAACAATTTGAACGTCGCCATCTATGGTTTGCGACAGGTGCTCCGCGATACCGATAGTGATTTTTCGCACGTCCTATTTCAGAATGATTGCTACTTTCTAAACCCTGAGGTCGATATTTGGATTGATGCAGATGCCTTTAACACACGCTATATGTCTGCACAGCGCTTAGCGCAGCAAGGCAAAGACGATTCTGCCATCACCGAATACTCAGCCGCAGAAATGTTATATGAAGGCACTTTTCTTCCTGAAGATACATATGAAAATTGGACGGATATTCTGCGCCAAAAATTACAGATGGACTATCTGGACACTCTCGATCATCTCAGTCGCCATTATCTTGAAACAAGTGACTATATCGCCTGCGTCACCATCTCTCAGAAAATGATCGCTGTCGAATCGTGCTCAGAAGAAGCCCATGCGCGCTTGATGCGTTGTTATCGTCGACAAGGGCAGGTGCATTTAGCCCTGCGGCAGTATGACCGCTACGTGAAGATTCTTGAAACCGAATTGAGCATTGCGCCAACACCTGCAATTACCACACTTTATGAACGTATTCGTGCGGGTGAAGATGTCTAAGCTGGAGGCTAACTATTCCCAAACTTAATTCAAATAATTCTCGGAATATAGTGGTGGCTAATTGCAGATTAAGTGCAGCATGGTTTGATACTCCTGAACGTTCAACCTATTGTTCAATATGTTGGTAAGGAGTATCAAAATGCCCGGATCTTTTGAACCTCAATTAGCCCCATTCCTTAGCGGCTCATGTGACACTCAGGTGCATGATACCAACTTGCAACCACTCAATATCGTTCGTTTGAGCGATGCTTGGCATGTCCATGTTCAATGGAACATCAAGGGCTCGATTGTCCCGCTGATTAATGGCACATGGCACGTCAAGGTCTATGTCGAGTCGATTGGCCCCGGACCGGAAATGGAAGTCGCAAGCATGGATGTGCCCGTGAATGCTGAACCCCTTGCCGGCTTGGCACGTTCCTACAACCGGCGTATTGTCATTCCGGCGAACTTGCCCAATCTGATCGAAGGCTTATACCGTGTGACCACCGTCATTACCATCGAAAATGGCGGCGCGCGCGGCATGATTGCAGCTTTTGACGAAGGCCCAATCCTGCAATTCTTCCAGTTCCCCTAAGTCGACAACGCCATACATTTCCGGCAGCATACATCTGTGCTGCCGGAAAATGACCGAATCTCAGTACCATTTATTTCCAATATGAGTCTCAAAGGAGAGTACATCATGGCAAAACATACGAAACCAGATAGCGAAACCACAACCAGAACCTATGATGACTTAACCGCAATAAAAGGTATTAGAGATGCACGTCAGCAGTGGTTTCGTGAAACGATGAAAGTACGCACCTATCTAGATTTAGCCACACTTTCAGTTGATCAAATTGAGGCTGGTCTAAAGGCCGAGAAGCAATTTCCCTCGCGTAGCATGATTGCTGCTTGGATCGCACAGGCTAGAGCATTAGCCGAGGATGCTGAAAATCCTGCACAACAACCGAATCGTAAAGTAACCACCGAAGTCCCACGGTGGGAACCCCTCGCATCATTTGTAATCGAATTTCAGGAAATCGAAAACAAGGATGGATCGCGCCAACAGCGAACCACAGTCCATCATATCGAGACCGATAAAAACCAAATGTGGTTTGGGATAGAGCAGCATCAATCCATGCAATGGATGCTGTCAGAATCAAATATTGAAATTCAATCGCCGAGCTTAACTCAACCGGCGGGGTTCGAGTCTCAACCAGATTTGCCCGCGCATCCACTATCATTTAGCGACAAACTTCAGAAAATCTTGGCTAAAACCACACAAATTACAGGGTCACCACCACCTGAAAGTTTACCCGCGTCGATTGACCCTATGTCCACGAAGATCGCAAATGCTGCGCAGTCTCTCGGCTTTAGTGAGCGGATGCAAGAAGTTCTCAATCGAACACGCCACCTCACAACGAATGAGAGTTAGTCGAGTAGCGGTAGGAAACTAGTCTTCGCCCGAAACCGGCGAACTCGAGAAATTTAGGCCAGAGGGACTTCCGCTTGTTTGGGACATCTGTAGCTCAGTGCCGTCAATATAGACATGCAGCGTCTGCTGTGTACCGTCTGCTCCCGAATAGACGATGGTATGCTCGCCCTGAAACAGACCTTCTGCTTCGATTTCACGTAAGATTCCGTGCAGCGAGCCCAACTTGTATACCAACTTATTGTAATCCATTGCTGATCTCCACTATGACAAATGTTCCGTCACCATAGCTTTACCTTAACATAAAACACTCTAAAGAATATTTAAGGTATTGTATCCCCACGCAATATTAATGTTAGCCTCATGAACCCGAATAGGTGTGAAATACAGGCTGCCACTGCAAATCAAAAAGGAGCACGTTGCCGTACTCCTTAGTTACTTTTCGGCTAAATTTAACCGCCCTTGTTGAATTTATTCGCACTGCCAAAAATGTTGGCTGGTAATTTAAATCCGGCTTCCTTCAAGCGATCTTCAAAGTTCGGGCGGAAGCCTGTACCTTCTAGTGTACCGCCACCCGCGTGTGAATAACCCTGACCAGTTTGCCCCGGCGTGCGATACAGGAAAATATCCTGTAGGGTGATGTTTTCACCTTCCATACCCTGAAGTTCGCTGATCTGTACCACCTTGCGGCTGCCATCTTTCAACCGTGACTGCTGGACGAACATATCAACCTCGGCAGCAATCTGGCTGCGCACGACCATAATCGGTAAGTCCATGCCTGCCATCAAACACAGCGTTTCAAGACGTGCAATAGCATCGCGTGAACTATTCGAGTGAACGGTTGTCAGTGAACCATCATGACCGGTATTCATAGCTTGCAGCATGTCCAATGCCTCGCCGCCGCGCACCTCACCAACCACAATCCGGTCAGGTCGCATACGCAGCGAACCCTTTACCAGATCGCGAATTAACAACCGTCCCACATCCGTACCGGGCATCGCCGGGGTAGTTTCCAAACTCACCACATGCCGTTGTGTGAGTTGGATTTCTGCCGCGTCTTCAATTGTAACGATGCGCTCATCTTCTGGGATGAATGAACTCAACACATTGAGCAGGGTAGTTTTACCCGACCCCGTACCACCCGAAACGACGATGTTCAACCGTCCCACAATACAGGCTTCGAGGAACAACGCCACATCACGTGTAATCGAGCCAAAGCGGATCAAATCATCAACCCCTAGTGGCTTGTCTGGGAACTTACGAATCGTCATCGTAGTGCCCTTGAGTGCCGATGGTGGCATGACCAGATGTACGCGTGAGCCATCCGCTAGGCGACCATCAACCATCGGGTTCGCCCGGTCAAATGTGCGGCCTAACGGGCGAATAATACGTTGTGCCGTCCATTGCACATGATCTTCATCATCGAAGACAAATTCGCTCTCCAGCATCTTGCCTTTTTGTTCAGCAAAAATCATATCTGCGCCTGTGACCATGACTTCCGAGACACTCTTATTGCGCACCAGCGGCTCGATTGCCCCGAAACCCAACAAGTCATTAAGCAAACCGTCTTTCAATTCTTCGATCTCACTGGCTGAAAGCTGCACACCGGCTTTCTGGATGACCGTTTTCAAGCGCCCAATCAGCAGTTGTTCTTTTTCTGCATCGTCGCGTGTCCATTCGTCGGCTTCGTCTGGTGAAGCCAATAGCTTGGAGCGGAATTGTTTGCGTAATTGAGCGATTTTGGCTGAGCTGTGAACCTTAGAAGGGATAACATAGACTCCCTCGCGTGGTTTTTCTTCCTTCACTTCGGACTTAAGTGGCATCGGTGGGGCAACGGGAGCAGGTCGTTCATTCACAGCCGCTTCTGCTCCATTGCCATTAACTCGACCCTGTTCATTACGACGCTGTAAGAACGACATATGCTCAACCTCTAGACGATTTATATTTACTATTCAATAATTTCAGTCTACAGGCCAATGCCTTGAGGAAGCACAAAGATTTGAGAAAAATTCATGAATATCATATAGGTTGGTTGAGGATTTAAGTAGCACGATGTGCCTAAGAGGTAAATTTTCCCTTTCCCGATGCTCTTGATAATATGTCCACACGCCAACGTCCAATTTCTTCCTTGTTGGAACCCCTAATCATCACCGCTTAGTAGTTGCTCCGCGTGCGCTCCACCGCTACACTAACACCGCTTGACCAAACACTGGAGCAACCCGCTTTTGTTTAATCGTCTTAACCTCAGCACTCGCTATACCTTCCTCATCATCATGCTGCTGATTGCGCTGACGCTATTATTCTTTTGGCGTATCACCTTCAGCGGCATGATTCTGGCGCGTGGCGATGTGTACAGCTATTTCTACCCGCTGTGGGATGCCCGCAGCCTTGCCTTTCGTGCCGGTCACATCCCGCTTTGGTCGCCTGATCTCTTTATGGGAGTGCCGCTTCTTGCCAACAGTCAGTTGGGTACATTTTATCCGCCCAACTGGTTTGTGACCCCCTTTGATGCCCCCGCTGCCATAACCCTTAGTTTGCTTGCTCACACCTTCTGGGCGCTGCTCGGTGTCTATTTGTTGACCCGCCGCACACTGTCACTGGATCGCGCTCCTGCACTTTTGGCAGGTGTCTTATTCGGCTTAGGTGGCTATCTCGGTGGGCAGAGCGAACACATCAATCAATTACAAGCGTTGTCGTGGTTGCCTTGGCTCTTTTTAGTTACTACTTACAAATCGTCTGTAGAAGCACGATATATCACTTCCGTTTTCCGGCGTAGTATCCTCTTCGGCATCTGTTTAGCCTTGCAATTACTAGCCGGTCATCCCCAAACGGTCTTCATAACACTGGTCGGTTTAGGTGTGTTTGGGTTGGCGCAAGCCTTTGTCTCTCGCCAACCATCAGCCAACAGACGGTTATCCTTGCCCTTAACCCTAAATATCCGATTCTTGACCCGCCTTATCCTCTTGCTTATCATCGGCTCTGCCGTCGGCTTGCTTCTCGCTGCCCCCCAATTGATTCCCACGCTGGAGTTAGCAGGGCTGGGCAACCGTGGCGCAGGACTCGACCCTCAGAAAGTGTTGGCATTCTCATTTACGCCGCTCTTGCTCGGTCGTGGCCTGCTTCCCAGCTATGATGGCCTGCTCTTCGGTGAATATATCGCCTACAGCGGTGTAATCGGTCTTGGCTTGGCAATCATCGCCATCTGTAACCGTCCTTCCCGCCTTGCCCCTGAATCACATTCTCTCAGCACGTTGCCTTATCTACTGTTGGTCATCATCGGCTTTTTGTTCGCTCTCGGCGCATACAATCCCTTGAACTGGTTGCTAGCCAGTCTCCCCGGTTTTAGTTTTTTTCGGGTTCCCGCCCGCTGGATGGCGCTCGAAGCACTCGGAGTTGCGGCGCTTGCCGGTGCAGGCTTGCAATCGCTCAAGCGGGCACGCCCGCACCTATGGGTATTGGTGCTGGTCGTAATCGTGATGTTTGCGTTGGCCGCCGCCAGTACATTGGCAGGCAAACAGCCTATCGATGTCATCGGTCCGGCTGTCCCCACCCTCCGCAGTTGGTTCGGTTGGGGAGTTGCCTTATTGGTGTTGTTACTGCTGCTTATTGTTGGTGTACGCTGGTTGGGTACACAACCTACAATTGCGCTTATCACTGTCGCCGCCGTGATCGAACTCTTTTTCGCCTCACAAATTATGCCCTTCAATCTGGTCGCACCGGAAGACACCTACAGCGCCTCACGTTTCACCATCCGCCAGTTGCAAGTCTACGGCGCAGATCAAACCCCTCCCGGTCGCCTACTGAGTATCTCACCGCTAGAATTTGACCCCGGTGATAAAGATGCTCTTAATGCCCGTTACGCAGCCCTCGGTATGGATGCGCTTGCTACCCGAATCGCCCTTGTAGCCACCAAGCTACGCGAAGTCGTCGGCCCCAATCTCGGCTTGCGCTGGGGCATTCCCAGTATTGATGGTTTCGACGGTGGCTTATTACCCACACGTTACTACTCTGCTTTTAGCAGGTTGCTCCTACCGCCCGAAAGTGACCCCTCTACGGATGGTCGCCTGCGTGAAATGTTAGCCTTGCCCGAATGTCGTGGCGCATGTATTCCCGATCAACGCTGGCTAAACCTCACCAACACCCGTTACCTCATTACCGACAAAACTGCTGATGTGGTGCAGGGTGACATTTTCTACGACACCAGCTTTGAGCTAGCCCGCGAGACCGATCAAATCATCACCCTGCATGATTTCCCCGACTTTGAAGCCGATGCCATCGACTTGCTTTGCCGTGATGTTGCCGGTTGCTTTGCGGATGTCACCTTTACTTATGCCGATGGCACATCCGAACTATTGCAAGATGCCAAAGATTTTTCTGTCGACATCTTTACTGCCTTGCGCCTGAAACCCATAACACCCCGTTCACCCGTCAGCATTAGCCTTAACCCCGGTGGCGGCAGTACCCGCACCATCATGCGTCTGAGTGCTGTTACCCTAATCGATACCCGTACCGGCGTGTTTCAACAAATCGCACTGCCACCCTTCAAGCGTGTTCTATCCAGTGACATCAAGCTCTATGAGAATACCGCCGTCCAGCCTCGTGCTTTTATCATCCATGACTTTCACGCTGTTGATGAAGACGCGGGCACAGCCTTGACGTGGATGCGCGACCCCATCTTTGATCCAACCCGCACCGCCACCAT
>JBBSBS010000166.1:0-12448 GCA_038251045.1 Aggregatilineales bacterium
CACCCAGCCGCCCCCCCCGCCCCACCCCCCCCACCACACTCCCTTACTTTTATTTACCCCGACCACGAAGATATTTCAGAAGCCGACCCGCTGGCAGAAGCTCACGCGCCCTATTGGCTATCCAGCATGGAACCCGACGACGAACCGGAGGCCGAGCCGCTGGCAGAAGCCGACGCGCCCGACTGGTTGACCAGTATGGAACCTGATGATGAACCAGAAGCCGAGCCGCTGGCAGAAGCTGACGCGCCCGACTGGCTGACTAGCATGGAACCTGATGATGAACCGGAAGCCCAACCACTGGCTGCTGATGCGCCCGACTGGCTGTCCGGTATGGAACCCGACGACGAACCTATGTCAGAAGCCGAGCCGCTGGCAGAAGCTGACGCGCCCGATTGGCTATCCAGCATGGAACCCGACGGCGTGTCGGAAGCCGAGCCGCTGGCAGAAGCCGACGCACCTGACTGGCTGACCAGTATGGAACCCGACGACGAACCTATGTCAGAAGCCGAGCCACTTGCTGAAGCCGATGCACCTGACTGGCTCTCCGCAATGCAACCCGATGACGAACCTATGTCAGAAGCCGAGCCGATGGCAGAAGCCGATGCGCCTGACTGGCTCTCCGCAATGCAACCTGATGACGAACAGGTAATGGATGAAGAGCCGATGGCGGATGATGTGCCGCTTACCGAAGCCGATGCACCCGATTGGCTCTCCGCAATGCAACCTGATGACGAACAGGTAATGGATGACGAGCCGATGGCGGATGATGTGCCGCTTACCGAAGCCGATGCACCCGATTGGCTCTCCGCAATGCAACCCGACGATGAACCTGTTGCCGAAGCTGAACCGCTAGCAGAAGCCGATGCGCCCGACTGGCTCGCCAGCATGAGCATCGACGACCAACCGGAAGCCGAACCGCTGCAACTTGACCCTGTTCAGGATGACACGCCTGATTGGTTGTCGTCATTACAACCTGAAGATGAAGTGCAGGAACCTGTTTCCGACAGCATGGATTGGCAGCCTGCAACCAGTGACGACATTAGCGCCCGTGTGACCGCCGATAATGTCTCTGATTGGCTTAATGAAATTCCTGAACAATCAGAAGTGGATACGGATGTACCATTATCTAATGAGGAATGGAATGAGGCCGACGAACTAGAACCAGAAATGTCTGCCGATGTTCCCGATTGGTTAACTGCCGTACAAGGCAGACAACCGGCTGCCGAACAACCAGAAGATACGTATGAATGGGATGAAAACACGTTGGACGAATCGATGCCTGCGGCTCCGTCACCCGCCAGCAACGCGCCGGATTGGTTGAACGCGATGGTTCCGGGTTTGGATGTGGACTACGATGCGCCCGAAGATGATCCGGTCGAAACCGAGTTCCTGCCAACTAACCGGGCTGAGTCCGCAGCAGCCAATAAAACCACGGCTAACGATGGAAAAGTTCACCCCAACTTTGGTTGGTTACTGGATATTGTGAGTGAAGAAGCGCAGCAAGTCACGGTTACGGCGGATAAGACGGCTCTACGCCGCTTTGTCTTCTCCCGCTTGCCGACTTGGTTGCGTAAACCAACCGAACAGTCAGACCGAACCCCCGCAGGTGACAGCGAAGCTGATAATGTAGATATTCCGCCTTGGTTACAGTAACCACGCGGGCGACATATTGCTGAGAGGATTGAGCGATGGCGGATAATGCACCAAATTTTGACGCGATGACTCCCGAAGAGATCATGGCGTGGATGGAAACCCTTGCCAAACGTCAGGGCGCAGATAGCTCCGGATTTACTACGGCGGCTGATCTGGAAATCGCTGAGGTTGACCCCGATTCAGTGGTTATTGATGAACCGGGCTACATACCGTCGGAAGGCAAGGATCGCGGCAAAAAGATTGGCTACGGTGTCCCGATTGCCAAAACTGCTTCCTCACCACCGCCAGCCGCGCAAGCACCTGCGCCATCTGTGCCCGCAGCCCAACCGCCACCCGCTGCCAAAGCACCTGAACCACCTGTTGCCCAGCCTGCCGCTGCCCAACTTCCGATTTTTGACGAGCCGGAAGGCGCTATTGAAGCACCCGATTGGTTATCAAATCTCGGTGTTGATAACGAACTTCCACTCGAACTCGACGAAGCCGAACTGGCGGAACCCGAAACCGCTGCCCCTAAACCGGCAGGTGCCAGTCTGTCGTGGTTGGAAAGTCTGGCAGTCGATTCCGGTAGTGCGCTGCCAGAGTTTGATTTGTCATCGCTCGGTAAAGAATTAACACCGGCTGCGCCAGAGGCAAACACCGGCGCTAACCCCATTAATTGGCTGGAAAGTCTGGCACAAAATCAAGATACCATTGAACCGGCAGCAGCGGTTACGGGTGACAGCAATCCCGTCAACTGGTTAGAAAGTCTGGCACAGGAACAGGGTGTCCAGGAATCACCATTACCCTCTGTCGCCTCATCGGATGCCGATGATCCGGTCAATTGGCTCGAAAGTCTGGCGAAGCGTCAGGGCGTGCCTGATGAAGAATTAACCACCGATGCAGATCTTGACCTGCCGCCGATGGTGTCCGAACCTGCCGAGTCGCTCGATGCTGGTTACTCCAGTTACACATTTGACTCGCCTGTGCCGCCAGCGAAATCGGAGCCACCAAAAGAATCGTCACCTTTCGCAGCCGCCGAACCGTCTGACCCTGCTGCATGGCTCGACTCACTTGCATCGCAGGCGTTTGCAAGCTCGAAGCCGCAGCCAGCCGCTGCCCCTCCGCATAAAGAAATGTCGGATACTGAAATACAGCAGGCACTCAAAAAAGGCGACATGGTTCCGCCGGAACAAATGGAAGCTTGGATGCAGCGCCAATTGCAAGAAGGCGCGAGCCGCCCCGAACCGGAAGAACTTGCCGGAGATTATGATCCGGATGCGCCACCGGTCAAAGCGGATCTTCCTGACTGGCTGATTGAGCAAGTCGGAGACAATATTCCGGTAGAGGATCCGATTCCCGCGCCGATGCCGATGGCACAAACACCTGCCCTCATCGAAACCATCCTTGAGCCGCCGAATGTCACTGACATTCCCGATTGGCTCAAAGACGACGAACCGCCTGCCGACGAACTGGACAGCATTTTCGCTGCCCCCGTTCCTGAAACTTGGGCAGAAACGCGCGGCTTTGCTCCATCTGCCACGCCCGATACATCCCTGACCGAACAACCGCAAGCGTCTACCGGTGCGCTGCTCGATCCCAGCGACCCGTGGGTTGAAGCCCTCGAAATGGAATACAAAGAGGCACACGGCGTTCCAACCGAACTGCCGCCTCAAGCACCGGCTGCCGCAGCACCGCCGATCATCTCGACAACCACCCAACTTCAAGCCGCATCACTGCCGCCGGAAACTGATGTTCCGGTTGGTGTACCGGACGAAGTACCGGATTGGTTAGCTGGCACATTGGACGAACAGCCTGTCGCTGCCGAGCCACAGCCGCAATCGAGCGAGGCTATGCCGGATTGGCTGACAATGGAAATTACCGAGCCGCAGCCTGCCGCCTCGGACGTACCCGATTGGCTAGCGGATGTTGATGTGGAACCCGCCGATATTCCGGATTGGCTAAAACAAACCATCACGTCAACGCAGGATGATATGGTCATTGCTGCACCGCCAGCGCCAGCCGCCATTACACCTGCGGTGCCACCATCTGCGCCTGCCATCGTGCCGGTACGCGCTTCACCCGCGCCCGTACCTGTTGCCGCACAAAATATTGATGTAGCCGCTACCTTGCGGGATGCTCGTGCTCATGCCACCAGCAACAATCTGGATGCCAGCCTGCCACAGTACGAAATGCTCATCCGTGCCAATGCCGCGCTGGATGATGTGGTAGATGATCTGGCGAAATTGGCAGACAAATTCAAGACCAGCCCCGCCGTTCACCGCGTTCTAGGCGACACATTGATGCGTCAGGGCAAACTGCAAGCCGCGCTTGATACTTACCGTAAGGCGCTCAATCAGCTATAATTAGCTTTTGAGCAATCACTTGTTTCGTATCTAAACGGGTCATCGCTGACCCGTTTATTGTGTCAATCTCTTGTGAAAAGGACAATCATGGAACGTACATTTATCATCATCAAGCCAGATGCCGTACAGCGTGGGCTGACGGGCGAAATTCTGAAACGTTTTGAGGCACGCGGTCTGCGTATCATCGGCATGAAGTTCATGCAGGTTTCCCGCGCACTGGCGGAAAAACACTATGCCGTACATGCAGAACGCCCCTTCTTTGCCGGATTGGTGAACTACATCACCTCGTCGCCGGTTGTGGTCATTGCACTTGAAGGCACGAACGCCGTCGCCGCTGCTCGCAAAACCATCGGTGCCACCAAACCGCAAGAAGCCGAAGCAGGAACCATTCGTGGTGACCTCGCCCTCGAAATCGGACGTAACCTCGTTCATGGTTCGGATAGTGTCGAAAATGGTCAGATCGAAGTCGCCAACTTCTTCAGTGATGACGAACTCGTAGCTTGGTCGCGCAATACCGATCCGTGGATTTTCGAATAAGCATCTAGATTACAAATTGAAAAGTGGGGCGTGATTGCACATAATCACGCCCCACTTTGCATTTAATGACCCGTATTTCACTCGCTGGGATGTCTGCGCTCAATATCCGCCAGCATCTCCCCCGCGAACCGGCACACCAACCCCAGCAGCGCTAAATCCGACTCCGAAAATGGTTGATCTCCCGGTTGGTTCAACGCCTCAATCAATCCGTAGACTTTACCGTCACCGATCAATGGTGCAGCCGCAATGGATTGCGTACGGAACTTAAAAGCCGAATCAATCGTATTGGAAAAGCGTTCATCACGCCGGACATCTCGCACTAAGGTTGCTGCTTGATTTTCAATAACCCATCCGGCAACCCCATCATTGGCTGGGATGCGGTAATTGGTGAGGTCACCTGCCAACGAACCCCTCACCAGCACAAATACCAATTCCTGTGTATCTTCATCCAAAAGCAGCAGCGACCCATCCGGTGCGTTGAGCAACCCCAACGCCTTAGCAAAAGTGGCCTCTAGCAGTGGTAGTAAATCAGCATCGCTGCTGGCTGTTCTCGCCTGCACCGATAACTCATTTAGGATTTGAACAAACTCGCGAAGACTTTGCAATTCTTTTTGCAGGCGTTCATTCTCGGCCTGCAAACGGGCATTCTCGCGCTGTACTACGGCAACCGGATTCATAACCATGTGCTAGACTCCTTGCCTAATTAATAACAATAGTATAGTACATATTATTTCTGCCGCGTAATGCAAATATACTACGGATTACCGCCGCTTACTGACAGGCAGGTCTTCCTCTACAATATCCATCAATTCGCCATCATGGTTCAGCGTTAACCGGTCGCGCTTTCGCTTAATCTCCCGCTCAGGCAGTTCATCATGATTACGCTGCCATGACCGTTCGCGTTCAATCGCCTTTTCAATTGCCCGTTCCTGAGCCTCTTTCGTCCCAAATTGCACAGCGTGAATCACCAGCCCCATACCCCACAGCACCAGAATGATATTGGCAATCGTAACAAAGATACCCGACAGGTTAAGTACGAACCACACAATACCGTTGACAGCCACAAACGCCACCAGATGGCTGATAAACTCAGCCCGATTATTGTATCGGCTCGTTATTCGTTTGCGGATTTCGTCGTAATCCGGTTCCATGCGCCCTCGCCCATTCATGCTATGGATACTCTACCAATTAAAGGGAACCCGTTAATCCTAACGGTGCTTACGCTGCGCCGCCCATTCTGCATCATCAGTGAATTCCAATTCACCATCATCTGTCAAGCGCATATGCGAATCATTCTTGGGTTTTTCATATCGAGACTGACGTGCCATCTCACGTTCAATTTCCCGTTCGACAGCCTGCCTGCGACGAATAGCCCCATCTCCATATCGGATATAATAATTCATACCATGTGCAACCAGCCCAATCCCCCAACCTGCCATAACCACCAGCGGCCACGGAAAGCGCCAAAACGGCACGACTCCATAGACGGTCATGTTGGCGCTCAGTCCATAAATCACCCACAGCACAATACTCACCACCGTATACACAGCAATATGGGTAAAAAAAGCATAGCGCCGTTTAAACCGGTGCTCAACCTCCTGCCGGATCGCATCGTATCGCTCTGCCTCAGACATCAATTTGCTCCCTGTTACTGATGTTTAGGCTTTTCTAGCTCACTGATGTCATCATCAGAAACAATTTCTTCGAGTTCACCGTCGTCCGTCAATCGCATCCGATTGTCATTTTTAGGCTTCTCGTACATCCTACTGCGCTCACGTTCGCGGTCGATCTCGCGCTGAATTTCATCCTCGCGCCGTTGTGCTCCCGGTCCATATTTGTTGTAATAATCAATGATGCTGGTAACAAGACCAATACCCCAACCGAAGGTCACCCACAAAATCCATCCGGCATTCCCAAAAAAGTACCAGAGCATGAGATTAGTAAGAATGTAACTGACGATATGTAAAATGAGTTCCTGCCGCTTTTTATAGCGCTTCTCTATCCGCTTCCGAATTTCATCATAATCTTCTGCCATCATCCCCACCTATCTCACTCGCACAGCCAATATTGTGCTTTTGTGTATCTATCCTTATTTACGCATTATCAGCCTACGAAGTAGCGACAATCACGCTTATCCTAATCTCAGTTTCACGAATTCCGTTTGCGCTTCTGCGCTTGGCTGATCTCATCCTCTGGAACTTCTTCCAGTTCGCCGTCATCCGTCAGCCGCATTCGCCTATCGTTCTTGGGCTTTTCATACATCATGCTGCGTTCACGTTCGCGTTCAATCTCGCGTTGGATGGCTTCTTCACGCCGGTTAGCACCACCCCCGTACTTGTTGTAATAAGCAAAGAAGTGTGACACCATACCGATGCCCCAGAAAAAGGTCACAAACATCGGCCACGGAAAAGCATCGCCGGGACTGCTCGTAAGCGCCCATATCATCCACAGTACCGCATTCACGATAACATAGGGTATGGCGTGGGCAACTAATCCCGCCCGTTCCTTGTACTTCTTTTCAATCCGCTTTCGGACACGATCTTCAACCGATTCGGGCGTATTGGCCGCGATCGCCGCTGACCGTGCCCCTTCTTTCGCTGCCGCTTCAATCGAAGCCCCTAAACTCTCTGCCCACCCTGCACCGCGTTCGACGTTCTCTTTGATCCGGTCACCGAGTTTCTTCCAATCGTCGCGGCTTTCAATGTTGAACTCCCACAACTTGTTTTCTTCACGGCGAATTTCACGGCGGGAGGCACGACCTGCCTCCCACGAGGGTTGTTTGGGGGGAATGGGCGCGGGAATACCGGGTGCAACCGGCGCGGCTTTCACGGGTGTCTCTGTGCTGACAGTCGGCGAATCATCCATCACGCCACTTTTCAGGTGCGCGAAAGACTCTTCGGCAACTTTATCGCGATCATTCGGCAGCGCGGTCAATCCAGCAGCGACACAGGCTTGCTTGAAAGCGCTCATCATATCCAGTGCCGAGTCGTAACGATCAGCTGCCTTCTTTGACAGCGCCTTCATCAACACCGCCTCGACCTGTGCCGGCACAACCGGATTAATGACACTTGGGCGTGGCAGCTCGGTATAAATGTGGTCATGTACGACTGAATAAGGCGTATCCGCATTAAAAGGCACACGTCCCACAACCATTTCATACAAAATCACGCCCAGCGAATACACATCCGTGCGTGGGTCAAGTTCCGCCTGCCCGCTGGCCTGCTCCGGTGATATATATTGTGGCGTGCCGAGAATCATATCGGCGCTCAGGGTAGACGCACCGGCTTTTGTGATCCGCGCCAGTCCAAAATCAGTCAAAAACGGCGTACCGTTGTTATCAATAACAATATTCGAGGGTTTAATATCACGGTGCAGAACACCATGCTGATGGGCATAGGTCAGCGCCGAAGCCATGTCATCCATCACCCGAATGATCTCTGGCAGCGGCAGCGGGGCGTTGGCAAGCACTTGTTTGAGCGTATACCCCTCAATGAACTTCATTACCAGATAAGGCTGCTCCTCAAGTTCATCAAAATCATAAACAGGCACAATATGCGGATGTTCCAGCTTGGCAACAATCTGCGCCTCGCGTTCAAAACGCGCTAAAAATCCCACGTCATCCATATAGACTTTGTGCATCACCTTGATCGCCACATAGCGATCCAAGCGTGGATGGTACGCCTTGTATACAGTCGCCATCCCGCCATGTCCTAATTGTCCAATAATTTGGTAAGGCCCGACCGTTTGTCCCGCGTTCAGTGCCATGCCGCCTGCGCCCCCACAATCGTTTTAAGTCATTACCGCCATTATAACGTAGGCTGCCCATTTTATCTTACCTATGCGTAACTTTCAGGGGCGTATTGTCCTCTTCAACTTTCATCAGTTCACCATCCTCATCCCACTCCCCCGCTTCGTCACGTTCCGCTTCTATCAGCCTTTTCAAACTGGGAAGATCGCGCTTGCGTTTGTCATGAGCAGGCAATTCCATCGGCTGCCGTTCACGCCTCATCACATAGGCGCTGTGTGCCAACAAAATCATCAACCACACCGGATAAACCCACAACCCTTGACCCTCACCCAACTGCTGCGGGCCGGGCGATCTTGACATCAACCACCACAAGATAATTGCCGGACCAAACGCCACATAAAGTGCGCTGTGTCCTGCCAGCACCATCCGCCGCCAGAAGCGCTTTCCGGCTGCTGTGGCATCGCCTTCAACCGATTCTCGGTCACGCTTCCAGCTCAACACCAGTGTAAGTCCGTGCATAATCCAGATGGCTATCCATGTGAAGTAAAATAGGCTCGATCCTACTGGCATTTTGAATCCAGCCGATTCCAAACTTAGGAATAATGCCAACATCAGGGTATTGATGCCCCAATACACCAATACGCCGTAATTCCTTTGGGGCAGGTCATTATTGACTTCGGGCATAAATCCTCCCTGCGCGATTCACTGCCAATCTAAACACCAGAATCAATTTTTTGCCGATGATTACTTACGCATCTGTTCGTTAGGTACTACTTCATCACTTATATCAACCACTTCTTCCAATTCCCCGTCATCCGTCAACCGCATCATGCCCTTACGCTTCTCATGTTCTTCCACATCATCCAATCCCAGACGGTTAAGTTCGCTGTTAATCTCGCGTCCCATAATCCGTTCGCGCAACTGTTTTTCACCGAGTTTCGTATCGAAAATGACCGAAATCGACTGCAATAGAATGGCCACCAGCCAACCAAGGGTCATCATCATCAGGGCGCTAGTTTGTGGGTCAACGGTGACCACCTTGCCCGGCATATTCAACCATTGGTCAAGCGGTGGCAGCACCCCGCCGTTAAACATCCCCCATGATGTCACCGCAAATATCACGAACATCACCACCGAGATACCAAGCAAGAACAGTTTCAGCCACAACTTCTCCCGTCGTAATTTGGCCTCCACCCGCTGCCGCACCGCCTTATAATCAATTTCTGCTGACATCTACTTATCCTTATGTTTCGCTCTGCGCCTTACTGATGACCCTGTAACGGTACATCACTACTCGCCGCTGCCACTTCCTCAACCACTTCTTCCAGTTCGCCGTCATCCGTCAGGCGCATCATACCTTTGCGCTTCTGATGTTCCTCAACATCATCCAATCCCATCTTCAACATCTCCTGATTGATCTCGCGTGCCACCAGCCGTTCACGGATGCTATCTTCACCCCGCTTGGTATCCAGCGCCAACGACACACCTTGAAAAATCAACCCCATCAGGCCACTCATACTTAGCATAATCATCGCACCCACCAAAGGACTGCTCGATCTCCCGCTGGCAAGCAACGCACTCGCTTCCGCCCCGCCGCTGCTCAGGAAGATCGCCCAACCGATGATTAAAAACACAGCATATGTGAACAACGTGCCGAAAAAAAATCCCCTTCGGGTACGAAATTTCTGCTGTGATACACCTGCTTCAACCCGTTTGCGTATGGCGCGATAATCCAAATCAGATGTCATTTTTTGCCCCTTTACCACATGTATCTGTACGCAATAACACTGCCTAAAGTTGTACTCACCTGTAAAAACATTCGTAAATAATAGACCAAAAACATCCACTAACCAATTTCCAACCATTCGCCAACCCATACGCAGTTCAACCTCTCTCAATAACGTTAGTACATTCCACCCTTAAGTGTTACATTTTGGTCACCCTAACGCAAAACATTTGTACTACACTGATTGTATCGAAGCTAGTGCCGTAAAGAAAATTACCACGTAGAAAGGATTGTCCGATGCACCCGCACCTGCGTGTCGCCCGTCCAACTGATCATCTGGAAGCTATCCTGCGCTTTTACCGTGACGGGTTGGGCTTCGAGGTCATCGCATCATTTGAAAATCACGAGGGCTTTGATGGCATCATGCTTGGTCATGCCGATGCACCCTATCATCTAGAGTTCACCGTCAAGCAGGGTCACACCGGCGGTCGCGCGCCGACACAAGATAATTTACTCGTTTTCTACCTGCCTGACTCAACCGAATGGCAGCACGCCATTGATCGGATGCAACAGCATGGTTATGCACCTGTCCCGTCATTTAATCCCTATTGGGATAAACAGGGCAAAACATTTGAAGATGCCGATGGCTACCGCGTCGTCCTCCAAAATGCAGATTGGGCAGTCTAACCAATGCCGCTGGCTTTCCTTTTTCTTTCTTTGTGTCTTAGTGGTAAAAATGCATTTGATTTCAGCATGTTCGGCGGATTGCTCCTTCACTGCCGCTTATGCAGTTGTGACAATTGCGACGCGGCAGACATACGAGAGCCAACCGCGGCGCTCAGCGGTTTCTCCCGTACTTCCCGTTCGCATGTTGTGTCGTTTCAGCGGCTTCTCTCCTGCTTCCCGCCCGCCATTTCAGCGGTAAAATGATAATTTGTGCAATAAATGCGACACAAAAAAAGAGATGGCTCATCACCATCTCTTCTAGCGTCAATCATCAAACTGGCTTCTAGAAACTTACACCTAGAACCCGCTCAGGGCGCTCAAGTCTGCCCGACCACGCTGCATGGAGCTGATGGCCTGTAACAACCCTAGACGGTTGCGGCGTACAGCCTCATCCTCAACATTCACCATCACCTTATTGAAGAAATCGGTGATCGCAGGCAGCATGGGCTCGAATGCACTCAGGAACGCATCCACATTATCGCTCGGTTCTAACCGCGACCATGCGTCGGCATACACCGAATACAGATGCTTTTCCTCGCCATCTGTGAACAAATCGGTGTTCACCCCATAACGTTCCTGCTCACCGCGCGTAATACGGACGCAGCGAGCAAAACCGTCCAGCAGCTGCTCCCAATTATTGCGCTTCACCCACTCGCTCAACTGCTCAATACCCTTGAGCGCACGGTGCGGATTCGCGCTTTGTTCGGCTAGCACAGCCGTAATCACATCACGCGGCCAATTCTTTTCTTCGACCCATGCTCGCAGCCGCCCACCGATGAATTCCAATATCTCGGCCTTGGTCGCGGCTGTGACTTTTACCGGCTGTACCTGCGCCGCCAGATCAATCGCCGCGTTCAGGTTCACATCCAGTCCCTTTGTCACCAGAATTTGGATGATGCCCAGCGCTGCCCGCCGCAATGCGTAGGGATCACTGGTGGACTTGGGCGCAAGCCCAACCGCGAACAACCCGACTAAGCTGTCCAACCGGTCAGCCAGCGCCAATATCGTACCCGCTTCGCTAGCAGGTAACGTGCCGTTGGCCGTTTTCGGCAGCCAATGTTCATAGATCGCATCCGCCACATCGTCGGGCATCCCACTCAACCGCGCATATTCCCGCCCCATCGTCCCTTGCAGGTCGGTCATTTCAACGACCATCTGTGTCGCCAGATCAGCCTTCACCACATGCGACGCGCGCTGCGAAATCGCGATGCTGGTGGAATTGATGTCCAACAATTTCCCTAACGGTTCGACCAGTTGGGCAATCCGTTCATTCTTGTCCTGCATCGAACCGAGCTTTTCTTGAAAGGTCAGGGTCGCGAGGCGTGGCAGATAATCTTTTAAGGGCTTCTTCGTGTCCTGCGCATAGAAGAAAGCCGCGTCGGAGAAGCGCGCCTTCAAGACCTGCTCGTTGCCGTGAGCAACTTTGTCCAGATGCTCACTGTCACCATTCCGTACCGCCACGAAGTACGGTAGCAGATTACCGTCTTTGTCCTCAATCGGGAAGTAACGCTGCTTCTTCGCCATCACCATCACCAATACCTCGCGCGGCAGTTCCAGATATTTCTCGTCGAACTTACCCAGCAAAGCGGTTGGTGCTTCGATCAGGTTGGTCACTTCATTCAACAGCGAGTCATTTTCCGGTATTCGCCCATTTACGCTGGCGGCTACCTTGTTGATTTGCTCGATGACTGTCTCGCGCCGTGCTTCACCACTGAG
>JBBSBS010000167.1:0-12394 GCA_038251045.1 Aggregatilineales bacterium
GTGACGCGGGCCACGCTGCCCAGACCGAGAGCATATCCGAAAGCCCACATGCTGTAACCGGCGATTAATAGGGCAATGATGATGGCGAGTTTGCTGCCGGTTACGCCGCCAAGCGCCAGCACGGGGACGCTGTGAAAAGGATTGAACAAGTAGCTAAAGGCATTGTTGATGAGAGGAACGCCGTTGGCAATATATGAATTCCAGAAGGGTATATGCCCGTAGCGCTGCAATCCGACACGGATGGGTGTGATGACACCGGCGAGGCGTTCGTGTTCGATGCCCATCGGGCGTATGCTTTCGTCAAGCAAGATACGGGCAACCGGTTCGAGGTTGAGCGAGGCCGGGGGTTGTTGACCTAATGGAGAGGCCGGGGCAAGGAACGTAAAATAAAATAAACCGGTAATACTAATGATGAGGAATTCGATGAGGAAGGATCGTTTCATTTATTTGGGATTGTTGGTAGGTAATGTAAAGGGTACCAAAAGCGTCCTCTATTTGTGCGTATGACTTCATTAGCGTAACATGGTTTTAGAGCATTTGGTATTGACTTTAATGAGTTTAAAATTGCTTTAAGAAAAGGCTCTCCTGCTGTAACAATTCTCAAACAATGATGCGGGAATTGCGGGAATTAAGTGGGAAAAGCGTTAGATGATACATACGGTATTCTAACCGAATCACCCCCGATTATTAGTGGACAAGAGTGCTCCGAGCATGATAAATTAGAGAACATATGGTCAATAGTCGCATGATAATCTTACATCACTCTACAACCCCCATGCGTTCTTCAAATGGGGGTTGTGTCTCTCTATTTTAAGTTGTGAGTTAGTTAAGTTTTCTTTATGTGGAAAGGATGTAACAAGGATGGTTCAAACCAAAGCCGCAACGCATAACGCATTACATGAACTTGGTTATAAGATTTTCCTCGACCGTTATGCCCAGAAGGACATGACACGCTCTACATTGGCAGTGGGCGATACCGTTATCGTGGTGGTCGATTCTAAAACAGGTCAGCGCGAAATTGGCACGATAACAGCCATAAAACTTCCGAAGATCACGATTCAACTGCTGGATGGTGAAGTCACCGAGCGCGATATTGAGGCGGTTGATAAGCCATTGGAAACCGATCCGGGTCAAATGATGGATCGGGTGGCGGCGGGTATCGCAGCGATTGAAAAGAACGGCAAGCTGCGGAAGCAGTGGACAGAGCGATTCCGCTGGATGCTGGATGATTGGAAGTTCGTTCCGGCAGGTCGTATTTTGACGGCAGCAGGAACTGACCAAGCATTAACATATTATAATTGTTATGTAATACCGTCCCCTAAAGATTCACGCGGCGGCATCATTGAAACGCTGCGGCAAATGACCGAAATTATGTCACGCGGCGGTGGTGTCGGCATCAACATTTCTTCGCTGCGGCCTCGTCACTGGTACGTGAAGGGTGTAAATGGTCGTTCAAGTGGTTCGGTTTCGTGGGGGGCATTGTACAGCTTCGTCACAGGGTTGATTGAGCAGGGTGGTTGTTTTGGTCCTGATGAACGTATTGCTACAAACTTGGGGTTAATTCCCGCACGAGAACTGGCTGACCGTATTGAAAATGGCGAGGTTATCCATGCACAGACACATAAGGGGCTTCGACGTATTACTGCACGCTTCCGCAATGGGGTAAAGCCATTGTATGAGGTGACAACCAAACGTGGTTTCAAAGTGCAGATTACGGCGGATCACAAAGTAGCAGTCCTTATGGACGGCAAAATTACGACAATGCCGCTCAAGTATCTGGTCGAAGGCGATGAGATTTTATTGCTGCTGGGAGATGGGGTTGATACGGACTATGCTCCGTTGAAGCCCGTTCAATATGAGCGCTCGATCATGAGCACGACTTTGAACGAGAATGTGAAACTGCCTGAGACATTGACTGAAGACCTCGCTTATCTGGTAGGTTACATGCATGGCGATGGCTACGTTCAGTGGGGTAAGAAAGTCAACTGGAGCGAACCGAAGGGTATTAAGCTGGCAACGGCAGATGCACATCCTGCCATTCATGAGCAACTTATACGAATTATCGAGGGCACATTTGGGCTTCAGACCCATATACGACAAGGTGATGGTGCGCTCAAAGAAGTGTCATTCTATTCACGGTTGATGATTGAGTGGTTCATCCAAAATGGTCTGCTCAAGGCAAAGGCTGAAGATATTCGTGTTCCTGAAGTGATTTTTCGTTCTCCGACATCAGTTGTGAATGCATTTATTGCGGGTTACTTTGATGCAGATGGTTGCAACCGAGGCCGGAAGGGTGGCTATGGTATCGACAGCGTAAGCCGACTGATGTTGCAAGATGTGCAACAACTTCTCGCACAGAATGGTATCGTATCCCGTATTGGTGAAACTGACCGCAGTGAACAGGGATGGCGTACTATTTACCGCCTTACTGTTACGGGTGGTGAGTTTAAGCAACGTTTTGCCGACTCTGTGCCGACATTAAAGGCTTCTGATGACAATGGCACACGCGAGATGTATAACACATACCCATCTGAGGTATGGTCTGGACTTGGCGCGCGCACCAAATATCGTCAGCGTATTTATGATGGGGTATCCGAGCGCATATCGTTTGCGCAGTTGAACCCTATTGGTGAACGGTTAGCGGCGGATGGTCAGGTTGATACTGTTGAAGAATTAAACGAGCTACTGCACACTATCCCTGACCGAATCAAGACGATTGAATTGATCGGGGACTCACAGGTATATGACTTTGAAGTCGAAGATGTACATCTGTTAAGTGGTTCTGGTGTCTATACTTCTAATTCGCGTCGCGGCGCTTTGATGTTGATCTTGAATGACTGGCATCCGGATGTGTTTGACTTCATCAACAGCAAGCGCAAGGCCGGACAGGTGACGAACGCTAATATCAGCGTGGGTGTGAGCGATAAGCTGATGGATGCGGTGAAGGCCGATGGCGATTGGGATTTGAAGTTCCCGGATAGCAGCGATCCCGAATATGACGATGTGTGGGATGGCGATATTGATACATGGGCGGCTGCCGGACATAAGGTTGTCAAGTATCGCACAGTGAAGGCGCGTGAAATTTGGAATGCGATTATTGAGAGTGCTTGGGCGAGTGCCGAGCCGGGTGTGTTTTTCAATGAACGCTACAACAAGATGTCCAACAGTAATTATTTCGCACCGATCATTTGCACGAATCCGTGTGTGACCGGTGATACACGCATCCACACCAATCGTGGTTTGGTGCAGGCGCGTGAGCTTTTTGACAATGAAAGTGAAATCAATGTCGCGGTTGATGGTCGCTTTGGGTTGGGTCAAGCGACAACGCCTTCGACACGCGTTTTTATGACGGGTGTGAAGCCGGTCTTCCGCCTACAAACGCAGGAAGGTTATTTCGTTCGGGCGACGGCTGACCATAAATTCATGACCCCTCGCGGGTGGGTACAGCTGAACAAACTACAGGCTGGCGATGAAATCCATGTGACTAATCGCAAGGGTGGATTTGGCGCGGCGGGTTCGCTCGAACTGGGACGAGTGCTGGGCTGGTTGGTGGGCGATGGCACGATCAGGCGTGACGAGGCGGTGTTGTCGTTCTTTGGTGAGGAAAAGCAGGAACTCGCGCCGATGTTCGCCGAGCATGTTAATGCGCTGGTGAGTCCGCTGACGAAGAATCCGACACGTACTTACCCTGTTGGTATCGGGCAGGTTATGGAGCGTGATGAGGCGCGGGTGAGTTCGGCGCGGCTGCGGCAGGTTGCCGAGCAATATGGTTTGACAGAGACCAAGCACCGCGTTCCTGAGGCCGTTTTCCAAGGTTCGGAAGTGATGCAGCGGGGTTTCCTGCAAGCCTTGTTTACGGCGGATGGCAGCTTCCAAGATGGTGGTGTAAAGGGCGCGAGCGTCCGGTTAGCCGCCAATCAAATCGAGTTGTTGGAAGGCGTTCAGCAGTTACTCGGTAATTTCGGCATTGCCAGCCGCATCTATCGCAACCGGCGGGATGCAGGATACCGGATGATGCCGGACAGCAACCGTGAACCCAAGGCTTACTGGTGCGAGGCGCAGCATGAGCTGGTCATTAGCAAGCAGAACATGACTGTTTTCGCGGATGAAATTGGCTTCATGATGGATTACAAGCAGGCTGGACTTGAAGATTACATCAGTCGCGGTAAGCGTGGGCCGTATGCCGAGCGTTTTGTGGCAACGGTGGAGTCGATTACGCCTGATGGGATTGAAGAAGTTTTTGACCTGACCGAGTCGATTACCCATTCGTTTGTGGCAAACGGTTTGGTGGTTCACAACTGTGGTGAGCAGGGACTTCCGGCATTTGGTGTTTGTAACCTCGGTGCGATCAATCTAGCGAAGTTTTATGACGAAAAAACGCATGATGTGAATTGGGACGATCTGGATAAAACGGCGCGTTATTCGACCCGTTTTCTGGATAATGTGATTGACAGTACACCGTATTTCTTCGACGAGAATAAGGCACAACAACTCAGCGAACGGCGTGTGGGTTTGAACAACATGGGTTTGGCTGAACTGATGGTCAAACTGGAAATCCGGTATGGCAGCGACGAGTCGGTGGCTTTCATCGACAAGTTGTACGGTTTTCTGGCGCGTTCGATTTATGAGACTTCGGTTGAACTGGCACAGGAAAAGGGTGCATTCCCGCAATTCCAAGCAGAGCCGTTCTTGAAGAGCGGTTATATGCAGTCGATGCCCAAGGATATTCAGGACAAGGTGCGCAAGCACGGCATCCGTAACGTGACGCTGACGACCCAAGCGCCAACGGGTACAACAGGCACGATGGTCAACACATCGACTGGTATTGAGCCGTTCTTCTCGTGGGTATATTATCGTAAGAGCCGCTTGGGGCTGCACGAGGAACAGGTTCCGCTGGCGAAAGAGTGGTTCGAGGCACATCCGGGCGAAACCGAACTGCCGGATTACTTTGTGACGGCGATGGATCTTTCGCCGGAAGAACACATTAAGGTGCAGGCGGCCATCCAACGGTGGGTGGACAGCAGCATCAGCAAGACCTGTAACGTACCGAATGAATACACGGTCGAGCAGGTGAGCGATTTGTACCTGTATATGTACGACATGGGTTGCAAGGGCGGGACGATTTACCGCGATGGCAGCCGTGACGAACAGGTGTTGATGCTCAAGGGCGACGAACGCGCCGAGAGCGAAATGTCGAAGATGAAGACCGAGAAAGTGGTTGAGGTTGAGAAGCCGGTGGCACAGGTGGCAACGCCGCACCATGTTTATCCGCGCCCGAAGCGACTGTCGGGTGTGACGGTCAGCCGCAAGACACCATTTGGTACGGCTTTCATCACCATGAACAGCGACGATTTGGGTAATCCGTTCGAGGTATTCATCACCATTGGTAAGGCAGGCAGTGATCTACAGGCGGACGCAGAAGGGCTGGGGCGGATGCTCTCGCTGCAACTGCGGACGACCGCACCGCAGAACCGTATGGAAATGTTGAAGTTGATTGTCGAGCAGTTGCAGGGTATCGGCGGTTCGCGGTCGGTTGGGTTGGGGCCACAGCGCGTGATTTCGATGCCGGATGCGGTTGCCGGTGCGCTGGTAGAACATTACATGACCCAAAATGCGCCGCAGCAGTTGAATTTGCCGATGGGTAATGAGAGCAGCGGGAGTTCGGTTGCCCCGGCACTTCCTGCTGATACTGCAAATTGGCAGCCGGTGGAGATTGCGCCTGAGGTGCATAACCACACCAACGGACACAGTAATGGTCACAGTACGGTCAGCGGTTACAAGACGCGGGCGGATATTTGCCCGAACTGCGGCACTGTCAGCCTGATCCGCATCGAAGGATGCGAGAAGTGCGATGTGTGCGGGTACAGCCGCTGCTAGGAAATATAAGGGAGATAGTCAACTGACTGTCTCCCTTTTTAATACCGGTTTTTGTAAATTGATTTATTTCTGTAAATATCCCCACTTATTGTCAAAATTTTTATTACGAAGGAAAGTCTTTGGTTCTCTGGATCAAAACTTTCATTTCTTGCGTCGAGAAATTATCTATGAAGGTGACAAAATGTAACGCTCAATATGTTCAGTCCTGTCGGGTACTTTGCATGGCATTATTATGCCCAAGCTCTGAAGTTTAAGTAATGAGGTGATAGCAAATGGCAAAAGCCATTGGTAAACCGGGTGAAAAGTCACCGGTGTCGGGACAGGCTGTTCCAGTCGGTTCTAAGGGTGGAGTTGGTGGGAATGAGGTGACTGTTGTGAAGGGCAAGCCTTTGCCTCCGACACCGAAGCCAAATCAACACTATGTGGTTGTGGATCGGACGAAGAATAAGTCCGGTAAAGGCTAGTTGTAGAGCGGTGGAGGCGGTTTTTGCGGTTGCACCCGCAAAAAATACACTGCCTCCCCACTCCAATTCGTATACATCATCAGCATAACACTTTGTGCTTTCTAGCACAATTAATAGGCTGATAGAGAAAGGTTAGGATTATGTTTCAAGTGATCAATGCCGAGTTTGGCATTGAGAAGAAACGGATACTCGACGGTGCAATTGCAGAATTGCTTGTTCGTCGCCTAGAAGCTGATAATTCAATGAGTTATGTAGGATGGTATTCGCGTCAAGTGATTGTTGACCACATAAAACAAGGTCATACGTATATGACAATCATAATCAGTGGAAATTGGTGTAAAGGTGCAGATATCAATGTGGTTCGAACTAATTTCGGCGAGTATTTGCGCACTGATCGCAATCGAACCTCTGCTGATAACCTAGACAATATTCCGGAAGGTTAGTATCCATATTAGCGCTCGTCGAAATGATGGGCGCTATATTTTCTAATCTCCAAGTTGTATACTACTTCCTCTCAATAAACACACATGCAGGACAAAGAGCAATATGTTCAATGAGTTTGGTGGCGGTGGCGACTCTGATTTTTGGCAGGAGCCGGATTTTTTGCTGGCTGATCTGGTATCAGGGTTTGTCAATAAGGGCGGGATGGAACTGGGCATCACCCTATTTGTAAATGGGTTGGTGCTGACTGGAACGCTGACAAGCGAACAGGAATACCTGAGGGCGATTAGCGGTATGTTTGCCGCGCAAGCTAAAAAGTCGCTGGTTAATCCTTCCAAGCAAGAGATCGAGAACACGGAAGAAGTGTTTGACTTCACCGGATTGGCGGAAGATGTTGATCTGAATGAGCTTTATGGCAACGAGAATGGTGCGCTTGGAAGTGAGCCGACAGCCGATAAACCGGAGGCTGTTGTGCCGGAGGCCGTTGACGCTGAGGACGCAGACGACGAACGTACTGTGCCGAGTATTCGTTATCTACATCTGAAAGATCCGGTTATTATTCAGCCGCAGCCCGCCGTGAGTTTTACCCATACGCAGGTGTCGATCTTGCGCGTTAAGCTGACGACGATTGATGGCTGGATGGTGGGTAAGGTGACGGTTGATGATGACTTGAGTGATTTCCCACCACCGCCGCCCAATGAGATACGACACTAGGTCAGAACCTGATAGGCGAAATAGAAAGAGCGCAGCCGCATGACTGTGCTCTTTTTTGTTGTTCAAAATACGGGTTTGAATCGGGAATGATTACCGAACTGGCTCATAAACGAGTGTTGCAACGCCTGAACTAATGGCTTGTGATGACACAAGTTTGAGTGTCGCAGTGGTTCCTTCCTGAAACAGACGCTTGCCTTTACCCAGCACGACCGGATAGACGAGAAGCCGGTAGCTATCCACAAGATCATGCTGCATGAGGGTTTGTACCAGTGTGGCGCTGCCGTATACCAGAATGTCCTTGCCTTCTTGCTGTTTGAGTTTGGTGATTTCTGCAACGACATTATCTTTGATGGGTCTAGAGTTATTCCACTCCAGCTTGTCCAGTGTGGTTGTCACCACGTATTTGGGCAGGTTGTTCATTTGATCTGCCCCTTCATCTTTGCTATCCGGCCAAGCGGCTGCAAACCCTTCATAGGTCACACGCCCCAAGAGCAGTGCGTCGCAGGCCGAGCTTTCCTCAGCTTTAAAGTTGGCAATTTCGTCATTCCAATATTTCATTGTCCAGCCGGGGTTTTCCATGATGCCATCAAGAGAGAGGAACATGGTGACGACTATTTTTCTCATGCTCATTGTCCTTTTGTTATTGGTTGTTTATTCGTTATATATAGGATAGCGCAACCAAATAGGAATTTCTTGAACAAAAACGACAGTCTCATCTGTTTATAAGTTTGTTATATATACCTGATGTGGTGGATGAGGGATCGGGGCGTAATCATGCGCCCCGATGGCAATCAAAAGCGGAATGAATATGAGAGGGGCGGCTGCTATTACGCGCCGTTGTAAGCCTGCTTTAAGGTGGGTACATCGATTTTGCTCATTTTGAGCATGGCTTCCATGACGCGGCGTGATTTTTCAGGGTCAGGATCGCCCAACAATTCACCGAGCGCCGTCGGAACGATTTGCCACGATAGGCCGAACTTGTCTTTGAGCCAGCCGCAGGGGCCGGGTGCGCCGCCTTCGCAAAGTTTGTCCCACAAGTTATCGACCTCTTGCTGTGTTTCACAACTCACGAAGAAGGATATGGCCTCGGTGAATTGGAACTGCGGGCCGCCATTCAGCGCCATAATTTGCTGCCCGTCGAGTTCAAAGGTAGCGCTCATGGCGGTTCCCGCCGGTACAGGAGCACCTTCGCCATAACGGCTGACATTCACGACCTTTGAATTATTGAAAATCGAGACATAAAAATTCATGGCTTCCTCGGCTTGCGAATCGAACCAGAGGAATGGGCTGATCTTATGCATGTGCTATTTCTCCTAATGCTTTGGCTATACGGTGTTTTCTGATTACATACACATCATAATCGAGGAGAAGCACAGCGTCTTGTAAAAAATGGCAAGTTAATCGGGCAGGGTTGACCGGACAATTTGGGCAGGGGTATGACCTACCCACTGCTTGAGGGATTTGGTCAGATGCGGTTGATCGTAATAACCCAGTTCATAAACAGTGTCGAGGATTGATTTGCCGTGCCGTAGGAGGGCGGCGGCTTTCTGCGCACGTTCAATTTGGTGAATGTGGTTATGAGTCAAACCGGTAGTTTGTAGGAAGCGGTGTCGAACGGTACGGGATGCGACATCTTGCGGTTGCTGGCCTTGTAATACGGCGTTGACGACGGGATCGCGCACCAAAATTTCATCGTGTACCAGCCTATTAATGAAAGTATCCGCATTTTCAAAGTCGGGGAACTGCCATGCTGATCCTTTTAACCAGAATGAATGACTGGCGGCTTCCGGCAGAATAAATTCTTTATCGAGGAAATTTTTAGCAGGCATATGGGGGATAAATGTGCCGGGTTTAAACTTGATCCACAGAATCTCGGCATCATCGCCCCATGTTGCAAGGCCAGCGGTCGTCAATGGGCCGACGACTATCGGCAGAACGCGCCCATTGACCCGTGAAAAAACCAGATGCCAATGACTTTCGGCAGGGCGGATGGTTGAACCATCATTTATGGTTCGTCCGCGTGTGATGCTTTCGACAAATGGAGAGTCCGACGATCTTTCCTCAGCGATAATGGTCATCGTCTTTCCCTCAGGTACTGGCTTTACTTCTTGACACAATTTGTGCGGGGGTTTGCCCCATCAGGTGCTTCAGTGAACGGGTTAGATGCGGCTGATCGGCATATCCCAATTGATCAACCGTATCCAGAATGGATAGCCCGTTCTCAAGGAATGATACAGCACGTCGGGCGCGTTCGATTTGATGGATGGCGTTGTGCGATAATCCAGTAGCCTGCACAAAGCGGCGCTGCACCGAGCGGAGGGACAAGTCAGGCAGGTGACCTTGTAAGGCGGCATCTACGACAGGCTCATGTACGATTAGGCCACCGTGAACGAGTCTGTTGATGAAGGTGTCCGCATTGTCAAAGTTGGGGAATTGCCATGCAGAGCCATGCAACCAGAAGGATTTACTGGACGCTTCAGGGAGATTGAGTTCGCCATTCACGAGATTTCTGGCGGGCAGGGGCAGCATACTTGTACCGAGTTTAAACACAATGCCAAAGAATTCCGCGTTTTCCGGTACAGGGGCAGCTGAAGCTTTGGTTTCTGGCCCGCGTACCGTGAGCCAGATGTTGTCGTATTGTTTGGTGACGACGATTCCCCAATGGCTTTCGGCAATGGATGTAAATGTCCCACCACAGTCACTTTGAGTGCGCCAGATTACGTCGACAAATGGCGAATCCGATAGTCTGGCATCAAAGTTAAATATCATGCTTCTGTTCCCTCGATAGGAGTGCGTGGTTTGAAGGATTTCGACAGCTGAATTGCACCAATATTATAGCACATTCAAAGGACATTTGTGCTATTTAAGTGTCACATCTTCAAATGGGGATGATGTCATCTGGTGCGTTTATGGGGTTTGTCAGCAGCGAAGGATAACCCTTTGTCGTGGAGGGCGCGACGGAGCTGGTCGACGGCATTTGGCCCGATACCATGCAGCAGTTTGATCTCGGCTTCGCTAATTTTGGTTAGCTCTTCGAGCTGTGTGTAGCCAGCACTACTCAGTGCCCGCAGTGCAGGATTGGCTAACTTTGCAGGGAAGTCACTTTTAGGCTGGTCGGACTGTTTATTTTTCAACGCGAATCCTCTTAGTGTGGTGATAGTAAGTAGTGTGATTATAATACAAGCCGATCAGCGGGCGAAACGCTGGGCTGAACGGGCACGGGCTTTAGTGGCTTCTTCGAGGCGATTCTTGGGCGGCGCGTTGGTTTCCAGCGCACGAAGCAGGTTGCTGGAGATGAGCGCGACTGCGTCAACGGCGGCATTGAAGGCCGCTTCGTTAGCTTTGGAGGGTTTGTTGAAACCGCTTAGTTTCCGGACGTATTGGAGGGAGGCGGCGCGAATTTCGTCGTCAGTAACTGCTGGTTCAAAGTTGAAAAGTGTTTTGATGTTCCTGCACATAAGCCTTACCTCTCTGTATGCCAGTGGGATGTGAAGTATACGCTAAGTGACCCGCGTAATTGAAATAAAGCATAATAATGCTTGGATGAAAAGTCAAGAACATTTTTTCTGATGCTAAGAGGAGCGGAGACTGTCTGCCAGTTTGGCGAAACGGGGTAACAGACAGTCTCGAAGGATAGCGATTGCTTTATTTAGGTGCTCGTTCGTACCGCAGCGCGACGACCCCACTGTTGAAGGTCTTTGTTCCGATCAGCTTCAAGGAGATTTGACGGTCGATATTGGCAAAAAGCGGTTTGCCTTTGCCCAGCACGGTCGGGTTGATGTTGATCCGGTATTCGTCAATCAGGTCAAGCTGCATGAAGGTCTGTGCCAGCATAGTGCTGCCCAGAAACCAGATGTCTTTACCGGGCTGCTGTTTGATTTTGTTGATTTCTTCGGCGATGTTGTCTTTTATTAACACCGTATTGGTCGTGTTGTTCCACTCAATCTTATCCAACGTGCGCGAAACGACGATCTTGGTGGCGCTGTCCAGAAAACGGGCATGTTCACGTTCGGCAGGTGTACTTTCAGGGTTTCCCGGTACTGTGAGCCAATAACCTGCCATAAGTTCATATGTCCTGCGTCCCCAGATGACCGTATCAGTGATTTCATGCATTGAGTGAGCATCCTGCTCAAGTTCGCTGTCGTAGGAAATCCAGTCCAACTCATCGTTGGGGCCGGATGTCATTCCATCGAGTGAGAGGTGTATTAAGGAAATGATTTTTCTCATGTTGTTCTCCTGTTGGTATTTATGCTTGACCATTACAGGATATAACACCGATAAAAAATTGTCTTGAATAAAATGGACAACTACACAGTTTGATTTATGTTGGCGATTTGAGCTGGAGTCTGCCCGTAGAAGCGCTTCAATGATCGGGTGAGATGAGGTTGGTCGGCATAACCCATTTGATAAGTCGCGTCGAGGATGGAAACCCCTTGAGCCAAAAGTTCAGCCGTTTGTCGGGCACGCTCAATTTGCTGTATCACTTTGGGGGTTAGTCCGGTGGCACGTAAGAAGCGCCGCCGTACCGTACGAAACGACACATCTGGCTGCTGATCTTGCAAGATGGTTTTAACGATGGGTTCAACGACTAATATGTCCTCACGGACAAGACGGTCAACAAAGGTTTCGGCATTTTCAAAGTCAGGAAGCTGCCACGATGAACCATTCAGCCAGAAGGATTTGCTGCTGGCATCCGGCAAGACGGCATCAGAATTGATGAGGTTGTCGAATGACAGATAGGGCATAAAAATGCCGAGTTTGAATTTGATGACCAAAAACTCCGATCCCTCAAAGTTGTTCTTCATGATAGATTGGTTGGTTGCACCCTCGATTGATACCCGAATGTCCTTGCCGCGTTGGGTGAAAAGTAAATTCCACTGCGGGTCAGCAGGGCAAAC
>JBBSBS010000168.1:0-12374 GCA_038251045.1 Aggregatilineales bacterium
AAATGCAGCAGTTTCAGGCAAACACGAAGGCGTGGGAATTCTTTCAGGCACAAGGGGGTTCGTATCGCAAAGCGGCCTTGTGGTGGGTGGTGAGCGCCAAGAGAACGGAAACCCGCGTCAAACGGGTAGTAACATTGATCTCAGACTCAGCCAATGGGCGAAAGATTCCACAATTCACACGACGAACAAAAGCTAAGTGACCATTCATATGTGATTGGGTGACAAGAGTTTGTTCGCTACATTGAATTACTTTGGCGGATTTGAAAACTGGGCAGGAAACAAAAAGGCGCATTTGGGTGCGCCTTTGAAGTGCATTGTTCAGCCGGACCATCAATAGACGGCGTAGGCTTCTTCGAGTTCTTCACGCAGTTGCAGATAACTCTGGTAACGGGCGCGGACAATGCTGCCTGCCTCAACAGCACCCCGTACAGCGCAACCCAGCTCGTTATGGTGACTGCAATCATTGAACTTGCATTGACTGACGAATGGCGCGATGTCACGGTAATAGCCATCGAGTTCTTCGGGCTCGATGTCATAGAGAGTCAACGAACGCATTCCGGGTGTATCCGCCAGATGCCCGCCCATATCAAGGTTAATCAGTACGCTGTCACGGGTGGTATGCATACCTTCTGACCTGCGCTGGCTGACGGCCTTGACCGTGCGACCCAAACCGGACTGCACTTTATTGAGCATACTGGTTTTGCCGACACCGGATGGGCCGGTGAATACCGATAGATGATCTTTGAGGAGGCTTTTGACCTCATCAACACCCAAGTCGTCCTGTGCGCTGGTATAGAGCACGGTGTACCCCATCTTTTCGTAGGGGGCGAAGCGGGCTTTGGTGACGGAGTTGTCTTCTAAATCCATCTTGTTGACGATAATCATCAAGCGTGGAATATCGGACTTTTCGCCTGCAACCAGAAAGCGATCCAACATTTTGAGATTGGGGGAGGGTTGGGCGGCGGCGAAAACAAACATGGCTTGATCGGCATTGGCGATAATAATTTGTTCACGTTCAGCGTCGCCTGCACCACGTTTGCCCTCGGTGCGCATGGCACGCGAAAGCACGCTGGTGCGCGGGAGGACGGCCTCTATGCTGCCGGTTCCGTCTGAAAGGAGTTGAAATTGTACACGGTCACCGATGGCCGCAATATCGGACGACTGTGATGTTTCCATCAGCCGCCCCCGTAAACGACAGGTTATAATTTGATCTTTCGAAATTTCGACGTTAAAAAATCCGCTCTGGTCACTGATGACCAGTCCTTCCAACAGACGTACCGGCTCTTCACTCAAAGGCAATGCTCCTGAGAAAAACTATTTGCTTGCAGAAATTGTAAGCAATATTGAAATGGCTTCGTCTATATTCTAGCGTACTTTTCACGGTTTGAGTCGGTCAATTACCTATTTTCCTACTCCTTTTTGCCTATAGACCGCTGAAAAGCTTCGTAATAGTATTAATGTGTTGTTTTTAGAAGTATGTGAGGCGCTCGTGGAAACACCAATTACCCCAGAAAATAACGATCTGTCGTCGGTTGTGGCGACTACCCCGGAGCCTGTTTTTGACGAGGCGAAAGCGGCGGCTGATTCATCAACTGCGGCTTATGCCGACCCATCGGCGGTTTTTGTCGTGTCGCGGGTGTCATTCAATTATGTGATTATTGCCATCGCCTTTTTCGCGCTGGGTGGTTTAGTGGGTGCGCTCATTAGTGGAGCAGCCTTTAACAACCTATTTACGGCTAATAGTGAAGAGAACCAAGCCCTTATCAACAGTGCGGCTCAGGCAGTCGCAGCGGCGGGCGGCGGTGGGCAAGACACAGCCGGTTTGGTGCAGGGGAAGTCTTATACGGTGAGCAGTGACGACGACCCATTCCGCGGCGCGAGTGATGCCCCGATAACGATCATCGAGTTCTCGGATTTCCACTGTGCTTTCTGCGGGCGATTTGCGGCTGAAACGTTGGAGCCAATCCTCCAGAATTATGAGGGCAAGGTTCGCCTCGTCTACCGCGATTATCCGTTCCAGACGACCGGTTCGCTGGTGGCGGCGCTGGCAGGCCAGTGCATGAATGACCAAGGCAAGTTCTGGGACTTTCACGATTTGACATTCAGGAATCAGCAGGCACTAACACGGGAGCAGTTCATCGGTTATGCACAGCAGTTTAATATTGATGTTGCTACGTTTACGCAATGCCTCGATACGCAGCAGCATATGGAAGAAGTACGTAAGGATGTAAGCGATGCGCAAACGCTGGGTGTGAATGGTACACCGGCCTTCTTCGTGAATGGGCGCTTCATCAGCGGCGCACAACCCTACAGCGTTTTTGCATCATACATTGATGAAGAATTGGGCAAATTAGCCGAGTCACCGGTAGCGGCTTCATAGCGCGTCAATAGAAAGTTTACAACCCTATAGGATTGTAAGGAAGGGCGGCGAACGCCCTTCTTCGTTAGTAGTCGCTCGTTTGCAGCGGGTAAGTTTGTAATCGGTCGCAACGTCTATTTACTTGGTGCTTAGCAATCGGATCCCAGTAGGACATACCATTCTATTCAACGTTATCGTTAGAGAATGAGTATGTCCGGTTTACTCCTCATCACCTACCCACGTATTCAGTAACCGCCTTTTCGACACAATAATTGCGGCACGGCTTGTGGTATAATTTGCTGATATTGAACCTCATTCTCTGGTGAGACTTAACATGGTCTTTACCAGTGTTTATTGGTTTAATGGTAATATCAGTTGACGAGGGAAAATTAACAACTCCATCTGCATCAAATAACCGAGCTGCTACACACGTTTACACAAAATTACACGCTTTGAACTGTTACTCTTGCGAATTGTCCCTTTCCAGCGTGTTGCCCAGTAGTTCGGAGAAAAAGATGTCAAACGAAATGGAACTTTATCAGGGCACGGTCGAATTTGAACATGCGACAATGCGTGCCTTCTGGCAAGAAATGATCGGTCATCTGCGCGGGAAGCCCGCCCAGTTGTTAAGTTTTGAAGATGTGCGTACGCGGCTGCGGCTGCGTGAAGAACTTTATCGGGGTCTACAGGATATTCCGCTCGCGGCAATTGTCGGGAGTGTAGGCCGCTATAAGGATTTTACAGGCACATTTTTGCCCAAGAGTGTCATCAATAAAGATCGGTGGTCGCGTATTTACGCCGAAGTTCAGGGTAATATGGGGCTGCCGCCGGTTGAGGTTTACCAAGTCGGCGAAGTCTATTTCGTGCGTGATGGCAATCACCGTGTTTCGGTCGCACTGGCCTTGGGACAAAAAACCATAGAAGCCTATGTAACCGAAGTTGATGTGCCGTTTTGTCTGAACAAGACGGTGGTTACCAAGCAAATGGGTGCTGCTGAAGCCTACATGACCTTTCTAGAGGAAACTGGCTTACGCTACATTCACCAGCATGAGAGTATGATGTTGACAGAGCCGACGCGTTATAATGATTTTGTCGGGCACATTAATCTGCACGGCGCGGTTCTATCTGAATGTGAGGAATGCCCCGTCAGCATCCGGGACGCAGCGGTACACTGGTACGAAAATGTCTACCTACCGGCTGTGGTTCTTATTCGCAAGCATGATATGCTGGCCCATATGAAGGGGCGTACCGAGGCGGATTTGTATTTGTGGCTGGTCGAACATCTGCATGATCTGGAGCGTTCTTATACCGGTTTGGTGAATGACCTGACACCCGCGCTGGCCTCATTCTTGAGCAATCATCGCCTGCCTGTGCCCGACGAGTTGCTGCCGTTGGCGGTGTAGGATTAACTGACGTGAAGCACAACAAAAAAAGCGGCGAGATGCTTAAATCTCGCCGCTTTTTTAATACTTTAAAATTTTTATATTGAAATAAATAATTTAAGTGGGCATTATAAGACTCAATCCGAACATTCCGTTAGCCTGAACCTCAAAACGTTATTCCTCAAATTTATCGCCTTTCCTCAATTCGTCAACATGGAACGCTTCTCGAACCGAGTCTAACTTTGGCTTTGCGGTGATTGGGAAGAGGTTCAGTCTCCCCCAACCACCTTGAAGGCTCGCTGCTCTAGCCAGCAAGACTCCCGTAGGACAGTCTAACACGCTTCCGCGAAGTCCTTGCCAGCACAGCGATTTTCAATCGGTTTGTTGAGTGAAAGAGGAAATGGCAATGACCCGCGTCTATGTTTTCACCAATCACAAAGGGGGTGTCGGGAAATCGACATCCGCCACCAACACCGCACTGGGTATCGCAGGAATGCTGCGACGTGCAGGCGCACCCAATTCTCGTGTCCTACTGATTGATACTGATAGTCAGGCACATGCAACCCTCGTGACAACGGGAACGAAGGACTATGGAGTAGATAACAGTCTGTACACTGTTCTGATGGCAGATCGCCAGAACGCCGCCCAGACCCTGCTCAACTGCATCGTCCAATCGACATGGGATGCTGATCTTCATGTGCTTCCCGCTTCTCCGATGCTCGAAGGTGCAGAACGTGAATTAATGGGGGTCGCAGGCGCACCCTATCGTCTCGCTGATCCATTGAGCCGTATTGCTAATCGCTACGCCGCCATCGTCATCGACACGCGCCCCTCCTTCTCCCTCATGACAGAAATGGGATTGATTACCGCGACGGATGCGATTGTGCCAGTGGAACCGCGCTATCTTGAAACGGTTGGCTTGATGAGTGTCATTGGAAAAATCAATGATATTCGTGAAGGTTGGCGACAGCCAAACCTGCGGGTCAGCGGCATACTGGTGACGAAGATGGATACCCGCGTCCGGGGACACAACCACCTGCTGAACGAACTTAAGTCGCACAGTGTTTTGGGCAAGCTACTGATTGGTATTATTCCGGCAAATGAAGCGGTGTCATACGCCCATCAAAATCACCAGAGCGTCTTCAATTACGATCCCAAGGCTCCAGCCAGCAAAGCATACGCGCAGTTCGTCGGCAAGCTGGTGCAGCGTATGGCGAAGGGTGGTGCCTAATGCCACCCAAGAACCAAACGCAGCGTCTTGATGAACTGTTAGGAGGTGTGACCGAAGAACTGCTAATGGGTAATCCACAGCAGTTCACAGATAACAGCATCCGGGTGGAACGCCTCTTGCTCGAGATGGTACGCCCTGACCCGGTGCAACCGCGTCGGGTGCTGCCAGAGCAGCTCCACTTCGCTTTCCACAGCAACCGTCTAACCCCAACACAGGCACTTAAGGAACTTGTCCAACTCGTGCAGGTTGCAGCACGTCAGCGTGGTCGCCCCTTCAATAATATTCTCGAACTTTTACCTAATGCGGATGATGAGAGCGATGGAGACGAGGCAAGTAATCTCTCGCCAGAGGAGCAGCTTCTCCGCGATCTTGTGAATCTTGCTATCACTATTCGAGATGATGGTCAGGTCAATCCGCTCACGGTAATTGATATCTCGCAAGGGGTTACGCAGCAGTTTCGCATCGAAACGGGTGAACGCCGTTACTGGGCGACATGGTTGCTACGCGATTTCATTCCTGGCTACACAGGGGACGGCATGATTCCGTGCATCGTCATCCCTGCTGAACGCTCATCGGTCTTTCGACAGGCTAAAGAGAATACTGCTCGTGCAGGTCTTTCAGCGATTGCAATGGCGCGTCAGGCTGCCCTGCTGCTATTAACGGTTTACGACCATGAAATTCCAGATGTTGCTGTCCCCAATGATTTCTACCGTCAAGCACTTGAACTCGACCTAAGAGGAAAACGCGAATACACCGAGTCAATTATGACAGCGATGGGTGGTGTTAAAAAAGGCTACTTCAGCTACCTCAAGAATCTGCTGAGACTTTCGGACGAAGCGATGGAGTTAGCAGACAGGCATAACATTGACGAGCGTCGGTTGAGGCATGTAGTGGCTTTAGCGCCTGAGTATCACACTGAAGTCGTTCGGCAAATAATCGACCTTAATCTAACCGCAAAACAGGTCAAAGAATTATGCGAAGGTGATTTGCAGGAAAGTACAGAGGAAGAGCAAGACAAGATTCCAGCGCCAGCGCTCAAGATTGCAAAAGCCACTCAAACGACGACTTTGACCCTGCCACAGGATATTGCTCGTGCGCTTATCAGACAAGAAGGTGATACAAGTCTTGCCCGTGCACGTCTTCAGGCACTACGGAAATTATTGAGTGATACGGAACGCTACCTCGTAGATGAATGAAAGGTTCACCCGGGTGAACCTTTTGGAGATATTGACATGTATGAACGAAATCGCAGCCCACCTTAAATAAATGAAAAGCCCACTTCACACAAGGCGGGTGGGCGGCAGGCGGATGATACATTGGCGACTTCAACACTCCCAATGTAGCACAACCTCCAATCTCCCGCAACTGATTTTTGACCCTTCGTCGTGTTTTTCTAACACGACCTTTATTCAACTTTGCTTATTACCCGGAGGTTTTGGAGATGTCATTTGATCTGGAGCAGATACGCTCCCATAATCCCATTGAGGAAGTGGTCGCGGAGAAATTCGCGCTGAAAAAGTCGGGTTCGCGCTTCGTTGGTGTCGAGCATGACAGCCTGGTTGTTGTACCTAATACAGGTTATTATTTTTGGAATTCACGCGACGAACACGGTGACGTGTTTGATTTTGTCGGACGGCATCTGCTGTCATTGGGCGCATGGAATAACCGTGATGCAACCCAGTTTATGGAAGTCGTGCGTTACCTGGCGCAGCGCGTTGGTATTACCCTAGAAGAAAGTATCAATTTTAAGAAGTCGCCAGCATGGGCGGAACGGCAGCTTGTTCAGCGGTTACACGAGACGCTCTTGAATACGCCCGCCGCACTCACTTATTTGACCGACAAGCGTAGCTGGCAGCTATCCACTATAAAAACGGCAAGGCTCGGTTACATGCCACAGGATAAACGTCCACTTATGGTTGACTTGAATCTATCGGACAAATGGCAAGCGGTGATTCAGAAGTTCCCATCGAACATGATTGTCTACATCCATACCGAGCAGGGACGGCTGACCTATCTCAGCGGACGCAGCATTGAAGGCAAAAAACACTACAACCCGCCGCGTGAAATTATTGGCGAACGCCAGCCGTACTACAATCATCTCTACAGCCCACAGGCAGAACAGGTGGTCATCGTCGAAGGTCAGGCGGATGCCATCACCTTTGCCGAATGGGGTATCGCAGCGGTTGCTATCGGTGGGATGCAGGCAGCCGATGAATTGCTGAACAGATTGAAAGCTCATCCTCGCCTGTTCGTCGCGCTGGACAATACCGCCGATGCCCGCGCCAAAAGCCGCAGCCTCACCCTAACATTGAAGGGTGAAACCTATCTGCCAACCCTGCCAGCCGATATAAAGGATGTAAATGAGTGGCTGCAAAAAGGGATGACATCCGAAGATGCACTGACGCTGCTCAACAAAGCCGAAAGCTGGCTGGCGGCTGAAGTGCAGCAGGTGGCTTCATTAGAAGGGTTGGCAAGGCAAGATGCTGTTCGTGCGCTGTTCACCCATGCCGCCGGATTGGATGATTTCGCGCTGGCGGAGTTCAAGAGTCTGATGGCGAAGATCGGGGTGAACGGACGCAGCTTTAGCGAGATGTTCAAAGCGGCTCAATCTCAGAAAAAGCAAGCAGAAGGAGAAGAGATGCCCGAAGTGTTAAGCGACAGCATCCCGATTTTGTCCCCGGCGCTGGGTTTTCGACGCGATGTGGCTATGGTCACGGTGTCGGTGATTGAGCGGACGAAGGACAACAAGCTCAATACGCAGCCCTATCTTGTCACCAGCACCCGTGAACTACGCCGTTTATCTGACGAGCAAATCATCACCATCAGCGATCAGGAAGTCGCTCTGAAAGTCATTCCTGATGGTTCTGAGTTCCTGATGCGCTGGCGTTACAGCGATATTCGACGCTATCTGGACGGCGAGACCATCCAGCCGGGCGCGGTATTTGCTGCCATCCATGACCTGTTTAAGACTTACGTTGATTTCCGCTCCGACATCGAGAGCCGCCTGCTGACGCTTTGGACCATTGGGACGTACTTCTACACGATGTTTCCCGCTTATCCCTATCTGGCGCTCAACGGACCCAAGAACAGCGGCAAAAGCACGGTGATGCGGGTATTGCAACCACTGGCATTCAACATGATTACCACCTCTGACCCAACGGGTCCGAGTATGTTCCGCCTCATTCAACAGACCAGCTGCACGGTGGGCATTGACGAAGCGGAACGCTATCACAACCCGAAAGACCCCGGAATGCAGCAGATACGCCAACTGCTCAACAGCGGCTACAAACAGGGAATGCCCGCCATCCGCGTCACCGGTGATGATCTGAAACCGCAGGCATTTGATGTGTACTCGCCCAAGATTCTGGCAGCCATTATGGGACTGGAAGACATCCTCGCCAGCCGCTGCATCGCTATTCCGATGCGCCGCACCACCCGCAAGATGCCATCATTTCCACCGGATTTCGATGGCGCATCGCTGCGTCATCAACTCTACATACTGGCACTAACGCACTTTCAGGCGGTGTATCGCAATTACTTCGAGCGTCCCGAACTGCACAAACTCCACAACCGTTCCGGCGAACTGTGGTCGCCGATGGTCGCGTTGGCAGCCTTGTTTGAAGAGCAGGGCGATGTGGTCGGACTGCTGGATGCCATTTCCAACGCAGCGGAATGGGATGAACAGATCAGCGAAGGTAAGTCGCTCAGTGAGCGCGAAGAGGCGGTTTTGCAGGCACTAGAGCTGCTCACCCGTAATGCGGATGAGGTCGTTTGGGTGAAGGGCACGGATTTACGCGAGCAGATTCGCAACCTGCTAGGTCAGTTGTCTGACGAGATGGGGAATGCTCAGTGGATTGGGCATATCCTGAAGCGACTGCAATTGATTGACCAGTCACGACGGAAACATCACGTCGGTGGCAAACTCTATGCTATCGAGCGCCGTGAAGTGCTGGATATGATGCAGCGTTATGATGTGCCACCAGTTGAAAACGGAACCTCAAAATAACCGATCAAAGTGGTCAAACCGGTCAACCAGTCAGCAACCCTGATCGGTTTGACTGGTTTGACAGGCTTGACTGGTTTTTCAGGTGCGTCAAATAAAATGTTGAGGCTTTGTCTTGATACCAACCCATCCCCGGTCAGTGTCTCTAGATAATCCTCAACCCTGTAGAGTGGCGTCTTGAGCCGCGCCCGCACTTTGCGAACCGTGAGACCAAGTTTGCCGGGGCGAGGTTCAGATAGTTCACCAAAAATCGTCGGGATGCTTGCCGGACTACGATTCACGCAAGGCTTGAGGAGAGTATCCAGAACAGCGTCCTACGATTGCAGATGGACTTGCGTTCAGTTGGGGGAGTTGTCGTTAGATAAACCTGGGCAAACGCCTCCAACTACTGAACTAGAGGATACTTAGAGCAGCCCATGATGCTTATCGAATTTTTTGCACAAGTGCTTACTGGACAATTTGCTCAACCAAAAGATGATCTATTTATCCTACTTGTGACCGATTGAGCTTGATGCTCATGTAGGCTACAGTAAAGGATGGATAATTATCTAAAACTAAAGATGCTGAACAAAAGAAGAAGTATCAAGCACAAAGACATGCACCTAATAAATTACGAATATGCCAACGCTTGAACTTCTGTGGTAAAACGTCATTGGCTTCACTCCCTACCTCACCTAAACCATCACTGATGCGTTGTCCACGTCTGCTTCAAACATACTTACAATAGAAATAATAGTACGATAAATTTAAGAATTGGTAAAAATTTGACGCAGCGCAAAGTACGCCACCTTGGTATCACGGTAAAAGATGAGGTAGTAGCCCTGAGTGGCCATGTGCCGACTTACGGTGAAAATGGGGTGCCGAGATGCTGTGAAGCATATTCTTGGCGTGTGCACCATTGTGGAAGAAACGCCGAAGGATTTATCTGACGGTAACAAGTGGATGACTATGCTGTGATGCTGCCCATGCAACCGCCAGTGCTCTTGACTGAAATGTGTCGGTAGCTCACGGCAAAGCACAAGCGAAGGTGGAAAACGGGATGAAGATCTATGAAATGGACCAATTAGACACTCTCAACGATGCTCAGTTGTGGGAAGTTGCTTCCGATAGGCACAACGCAGCCGAAATCCGTCAGGAAGCGATAGGACGCTGGTTATTCCCTGGTGAAACGAATCCTGACGCAGACCGTGATGACCTTGGCGGCGGACGGATCCTTGAGCTTCAGCAGCGCGCGTCTGTGCTTGAAAGCGACGAGATCAATGAGAATGACACCCAGGATGCAGGGGAGATGGCACCCTATTTCGACTCGCAGGGGCGCTTAATTCTGGAGCATGATGGCGTGTCATATCTAATCGACACCATGGAGGATGATGGCACCTATTTTGGAATCGACAACATAGACAATCTATACACGACGGATGACAAAACGAACCCAAATAGAGACATGTAATATTTTAAAATCGATAAATGGGGTCTGTTCTGCCAAGACAGCGACGCGACATTTAGTCTTTACTACTGGCTACTGGGATCGTGCAGTCACTGGAATTTGGTGCGGATTCAGTTAAATCTCGATCTCGGGGAAACGCAGATGTTCAATGTGGATTGATAGGCTGACCGCGGTGGAGTTGGGCAAAACAAACGTAAAATGTCTATCAACTCGATAGTGGCTTTCGTCAATTTTTGGCTGACACCCTCAATAAGTTGAATTTGCTGCTCGAAATATATGCGTTAATCACCAGGGGAGGGGCAGTGATATGAATTGCAGATGTACTACACAGGGAGGACATTATTTATGCCAGCAGTAAGACCTGTATTCCAGTATGACTTGAACCACGACGTTGATACCGTGCAAGCGATGGCTTCGCGGCTTGTTCCATTTGTCTATGAGAAAGAGATGTTCGGCTATACGCTTGATGACCTGCCCAAACTGACTATTGGCGGACTGCTGATGCGGCTGCATCGTCTCGCGCTACTGGATAATCTGCTTTCAGACGAGCAGCGCGAAAGGCTGGCTACGGCGCAGCAGCAGGTAGATAGTGTCAAACAAGAGTGGTTGGTTGCTTACACCAACAAAACTACCGACGAGTTGACAATGCGCATAAACGAATGGAACCAGTTTTTGAACGAGGGCAGGCAGAATCAGGATGAGTGCCGCGAGATGTATCCCGCGATGGTCGAAAAGCGCGTGATGGCGCAGGTATTAGCCAACGAAGCTCGAGAACTTAACGCGCTAACCCCAGAAATAGAGAAGCGGCTGAATGGGATCGATTCGCAGTTACAGGGCTATTTCAAGGCTGGTAGCTTCGTCTGGGACCAACGGTTGCAAGGGACCTATCCGCAAGATCAGTATGGGTTTTTATATGTAACAATTTGATAGATTTATGACTCCCACCTAGCTATGCCCCTACGTCGCTCAACTTGGCGCGATTGGAACTGCCCGTGATCGGCTTGAAACGGTACGGGGACCGGCGCTGGAGAAAGCGATCACAGTCGTACCAAGTGTCAGTCGAACCATTGCGAATGCGAAAGGCAGCCGGGTAGAAGTAATTCCACTACGTTTTATTCGACAGTCTCAGAGGAGGGATCAAGCATGAATGAACAGAAAGACACGATTTTGGTCACGGGCAGCAGTGGCAGGATCGGCTACCCATTGGCAAAGCGTCTGTCGGAAGCATTCACCGTGGTTGGCTTTGACCGTCGTGCCCCATCACATCCCCCACCCAGCGCCGAATGCCTGTATGTAGACCTCACTTCCGACGAAAGCTTACGCCGCGGACTGCAAGCCATCCGCGAGTTGCACGGCAATCGCATCGCCTCAGTCATTCACCTTGCTGCCTATTACGATTTTTCAGGCGCGCCGAGTCCACTCTATGAAGAGATCACGGTGCGCGGCACTGAACGCCTGCTGCGGATGCTGCAAGATTTCGAGGTTGAGCAATTTATCTTTTCCAGCACGGATCTGGTGTACGCGCCCTCTGCGCCGGGGCAACATATCAACGAAGAGTCGCCTCTCGATCCCAAGTGGCCCTATCCACAGTCAAAGGTCGAAACCGAGAAGGTCATCCATACCGAACGCGGGAACATCCCCACTGTGATTCTGCGTATCGCGGGCGTGTACGATGATTTATGTCATTCAATTCCGCTGGCACAGCAGATCCAGCGTATCTATGAACACGACATCACTGCGTATCTCTTTCCCGGTGACACCACTGCCGGTCGCCAGGCGTTTGTGCATAACGACGACGTGATAGACGCGATCGTGCACGCGGTTGCACGCCGTCGCGAACTGCCGCCCGAAGTGATGCTGCTCATCGGCGAGTCCGAGTCGCTCAGTTATGACGATTTGCAGCGCGCTTTCGGACATTTGATCCACAGAGTGGAATGGAAAACACACTCTAT
>JBBSBS010000169.1:0-12320 GCA_038251045.1 Aggregatilineales bacterium
CTCTATAATCCACGAACTCAAAAATGGAATGAACATTTCCAAATGGATTACACGACTATTGAAGGGGAAACAGCTATAGGACGTGTCACGGTTTTCACATTGAACATGAATCGAATTGACCAAATCGAAATGCGCGAAGATTTAATTCAAGCCGGTATTTGGTAAAATCAATTTAGCCTACCGCTAGCCAGCGTTCAAGAAGTCACGTACCGTTTGGTGGAAACGTTGAGGGTTATCCAGCATCGGGAAGTGTCCCGCATCGGGGAACATCACCACCTTGCTGTGCGGGGCGTACTGTTGCAGCACCTTCGCCTGATTAGGGTTGACGATCAAATCCTTCTTGCCATAAATGCCGAGCGTCGGCACTTTGACCTCACCCATTCTGGGACGTAAATCAGTCGTTCGCAGCGTTGCGATACTTTCAAAGAACGGCCCCATCGTCAGCTTGGATAAATCCGACGCGAACATATTCCCCAGCGCCTTGCCATCCTTCGCCAGCAAATACGAATACCCGCGCAGCGACACCCGCAAGCCGGACATGAATACATCGAACAAAGCCGGTGAGGTTTCCGCCAGATCCATCCAACTGCGCCGTCCTGCCAGCTTAATCAACGGACGCAGCGAACTCCCCACAATCGGGGAACCAATGACGATGATCTTGACAACTTTTTCGGGGTAACGGATAGCGGTTCCCAAAGACACCGTGCCACCCATCGAGTGACCAATCAATGGCGCTTTGACGATTCCCAGCCGATCCATAAATTGATTTACGAGGAGAATGAAGTTATCAACCGAGAAATCGGCTGACTGACCGCCGGATTCACCGAATCCCCAGAAGTCGATGGCGTACGTGCGGAATTCCTTGCCCAATTCCTCAATCGTCTTGCGCCACAATGCCCACGAGCCGAGCCAACCATGCAATAACAGCACCGGACGACCCCGTCCATAGGTTTCGTAGTGAACGACCCCCTGCTCTGTTACCAGTAATGCCACAGTGCTATAGTCCTTACACGCGCCAATGCAAAGGCATTACTGCTGCCGATCCATTTCCTCCAGAATTGAGTAAAGCAGTTCCAGAAGGACATTCTTGACACTCTCTTTGTCCTTCGCCACACACGGTAGCAGCTTTATCCCTTCCTCAATCCGCAGTGCGATTCGCAAATCGTCCGCCGCCCATGCATCCGGATGATCTTGCTTATTGGCTGCCACCACATACGGTGTCGGCGCATAAGCACGAAATGTCTCAAGGATACTCTTGGCTTCACGGAAAGTTTCCGGCTTGGCGCTGTCCACCATCACCACAAAGCCCAGCATACCCTCTGCCAGAATTTCCCACATGAAGTCGAAGCGACGCTGCCCCGGTGTACCGAACAGATACAACACAAGGTCATCATCGACTGTGATACGACCGAAGTCCATCGCAACCGTAGTTGCCGATTTGACTTCTTTTTCTGCCGCCGAGGTAATCGCCTGATCGGTAGAAACCACTTCGATTTCGCTGATTGAACGGATAAACTCGGTTTTACCGGCGCTAAACGGGCCTGTGATAACCATCTTTACAGTTTGCATAAGGTGCGCTCACTCTTCCCGGTATTGAACGTCCATCATGGACTAGCGATTGCGATTGTGTTAAATAGACCGAATTCTGTCGATCAACCGATTAACCACGTCTGCCTTCACCTGCGGCTTCTGCGGTGTTGCACGGCGCCGCTGCATACTATTTGCAGGTTGTTCCATGCCCGGCGGCTTGACCAGTTCGACCAACCCCGCCTGTTCCAAACCATAAACCACGCGCCGTATTTCGATTTCCGACATATTGTTAGCGCGGGCGATCTGGCGAATTGAATTCTTTGGATTGACATACTGTACCACACGCCACTCGGCTACACTCAGGTGAATACCCTTGAGCTTTTCACGAGGGTTGCCGGGGAAGCGCAGCGCAAAGTCCAAATTCGGCAAATGCTGGTTAAGTTCTTCAACCTCTTTGATGCGCCGTGACCCTTCAATGATGATGTTTTCGAGGTCAATCGGAACCTGAATACGGTCATTCGGCGGCACCACATTGTCGTCAAATCGGAAAGGCTCGGCGTGCCAGCTCATCATGCTGTACACCACATCCTGCATATGCTGCTGGATGCTGCCCACAATATCGGTTTGGGTGATGTAATTGGCGTTCATCAAGAGCATCGCCAATGCTTTGTCACTCTTGTCCCGCGCCCGTTCACGGATTACCCGTGCCTGTTCATCCGTCAGCTTGCCAACCTTGTTCAACACAGAAACAAGATTGCCTTCCTGACCTTTCATTGTGGCGAAAATCAGCTTGCCCGCTTTAAACGAAACTTGGGCACGCTCTGGCCCGGCTTCGACGCGTTCACGCTTCGATCCATTCACCTGTTCCATCTGCCCCGTTTTGTTCGCCTGATAAACCGTCAGCGTGCCAGTTTTGCCCGCCAGATTAATCAGGTTCAGCAGTTGGGTAACACTAAAATCACGGAGTTCGCCTTTAAGCGGCATTTAGGCCCCCTCACAAAGGTTCAACGCAAGGCCACACGATAGTTCTATCATACATGAAATCTTAATTTTGGGTTTATAACGCCTGAAAGTCATTATAGCTTGCGCCTATAGTCGCGTCAACCAAACCCAAAGGGTGTACTATAATGCAGTCCATCATCGTCCAATAAGCACATTTAGGGGTGCTTATGCAAACCCGATTTCGCTTGATAACGACTGTATTCCTCACCGGCCTCCTCGCGGGTTGTATCGTCCCGCAGACCAAGAGCCAACAGCCTATACCAACTGTACCCCCTCATCTTACAACTGAAATCCCTCCAACAAAAATTGAGACTATTCCAACAGCCCACCAATTTCCTGCCGATGTTAACCCCTTAACCGGTTTACAGGTGGCAAACCCCGCTGTTTTGGATCGTCGTCCGATGCTCATTAAGATTTCCAATGCCCCGGTTCTGGTCCGTCCACAGGCTGGCATCAGCGCCGCCGACATCGTCTTTGAACATTATGCCGAAGGCGGCCTCACCCGTTTTTCCGCCATCTTCTACAGTCAAGCACCCAATCGTGTCGGCTCCATTCGCAGCGCCCGCCTCATCGATACCGATCTCATACCCATGTTTGGCAGCCTGTTAGCCTTTTCCGGTGCGAGTACCGGTGTCGAAACCCTGCTCAACAATGCCGATTACGCCAACCGTCTATTCAAGGGAGTCCTGTTCGGGCAGCCCTACTTCTGGCGTGATGAAACCATCGAAGTCCCTCATAATATGTTCATGAACCCCAACGCCCTCTGGGAAAAAGCCACCGAAGAAGGCATCAACCAGCGTCCAAAATTGCAGGGCTTATCCTTCGCGCAGGCCGCGCCACCGGATAGTCTAGCCGCCATCACCTCCATTGATATCCGTTACCGTGCCACCCGCGTCCTTTGGAAATATGATGCCGCCATCGGCCTCTATCGCCGCAGCGCCGATGGGCAGGGACACTTCGATGCCAACACGATGGAACAAATCACATCCGCCAATGTCGTCGTCATTTTCGCAGACCATTACTTCACCGATATTGTGGAAAGTGAATTTCAGGGAAACAAAAGTTACAGCATTGCCGTTAACCTCATGGGCGAAGGCGATGCCGTCCTCTTTCGTGACGGTCAGCGTTATGATGGCCATTGGGTGCGCGACGATTTGAATACTATCATCGGCCTACGCACCCTCAAAGGTGACATCTTGCCCCTCAAACCCGGTCAAACATGGTTTCAAATTGTCCAGTTGCCAGAGCAGCAAAATCCGCAGGAAGAATGGCTTGAGGTCAAGTAACAAGCAAATTTCAGACTCTTGCCTAATATTAGACAAATCTCAAGTTGCTCCAGAATCGAATCGGGACTACAGTGATGGGAGAGTTTAATTTAGAAAGGCTTGCGCCATGAATGATCTTTTAAAACAACTTGATACTTTATTAAAACCTGTCAATGATGCTGTCAAAGGCATCGCCCCTGCCCAGTTGATCCGCTACGTAGCCATCTACATGCTGATCTCTGGTGTTCTTAATCTGTGCGGCAGCATCGCCCTAATAACAGCCGGTGCATTGGGTGGGGCAGCCACCGTTATCTCCGGCGCAGCTGGAACCACCGAAGGCCAACAAGCCGTAGCTGCGCTAGGTGCAGTCAGCGGGCTAGCCATCATTTCCGGCGTGTTGTATCTGATCGCCGCACCCGCTCTCGTTGTCGTGGCACTCGGTCTGTTCCGCCGCATGGGCTGGTCTCGTATGGGCGCAGTTATCGTTCTAGCTGCGAGCGCTATAATTTCCCTCGTCGGGTTAGTCGGTGGTGGTGGCATCCTGAATCTGCTCTGGATTTTGGGCGGTCTGTATCTCGCCTACTTCTTCTATACCGACAGCGGCATCAAGCACGAGTTCGGTCAAGCCTAAACAACGCAATCCTCTCTAATAACAAAAGGCGCTGTTACCACTCCGGTACAGCGCCTTTTTTATCCCTGCGTCCGGTTAATTACGTGTATAATATACAAAAATAAAAATTGGATAATGATATGACTCGCTTGAGTCTCAGATACATGCAGCGTATCCTGAAAGAACAGGGACCCGCAGGTACGGTTACGCTTCTCTCCGACATAAGCTCATCCGGCATCGGGGAAATGCGTGTTCCTTTCATTATGCGTATTTTCTATCTGACCAAGCCAGAAGATGTACACGAACTACTCGTCCAGCACAGCGATGAAGCCGGTAAAGTCGAACTCGTGGCTCGTATTGCCCGTTCAACCTTTGGCAACGGCATCCTCTTTAGTAATGGCGCGATATGGAAACGCCAGCGCAAATTAATGCAGCCTGTTTTTCACCACACCCGTGTCAAAGCCTATGGCGAACGCATGGTCAATATTGCCACACAGCACATCGCCCGGTGGCAGGCGGACAGCACCCTCGATCTCGCCCACGAAATGCACGCACTCACGCTGCAGATTGTAGTGGATACCCTCTTTTCAGGAGATGCCACTGATGATGTCGCTGAAATCCGCGAGGCCATTCACGATATTGGCGTGGGTTTTTCGGCACAGGCAAGCTCCGTTTTCCTCGCACTTATGCCAGATTGGTTTCCTGCCCCCGCCCTACGCCAGAAATCACGCGGTGCAAAGACCTTCCGCCGTGTCTTAGAGCGTCTCATCGCAAAAAGACGTGCCATCGGTGAGGCCAACAGCCCACAGGATTTACTCAGTTCTTTGATGTTCAGCAAAGACCCTGATACCGGCGAAACGATGGATGACGAGCAGTTACGCGGCGAACTTTTGACTCTGTACGTCGCCGGTCACGAGACAACCGCCACTTTGTTATCGTGGTCGATTCATTTTGTCGCCAAACATCCCGAAGTCGCGCAGAAGCTCTTGGCGGAAATCGCACTCCTAGAAGGAAAACCACCCACCGTTGACGATTTGCCGCGCCTGCCCTACAGCAAAATGCTGCTGCAAGAAACCCTGCGAATGCGTCCTCCGGTCTGGTTTTTCCAGCGACAATCCACAGTGCCTATGACCTTAAACGGGCGCAGCTATCCGAAGAACAGTATGTTCTTTATCTTGGTCTATGCCAATCATCACAACCCCGATGTTTTTCCTGATCCGACTGCCTTCTTGCCGGAGCGCTGGGCAAATGATGCTGAAAAAAATCTGCCAAAAGGCGCTTATGTCCCCTTCGCTACCGGCGCACGGATTTGTATTGGCAACGGTTTTGCCATGATGGAAGCCCAGTTGTTGCTGACGCTCATCATGCAGCGCGTGAAAATTACCCTTTTGGATGAACCACAAATCGCCAAAGGCACACCCCTCATCTTGGAGTTTGATCGGCCTGTGCCGATGCGTGTTTCACCCATCCAGTAGCGATAAATGGTTGACCTTTATTCTTGAGCCGCAGCAGACACCACCCGAAACCCGATGTGGTGATCTTGATACGTCGGCGGGTCTTCATAATGTTTATAAGCCGACCGTGCCACATAGGCATTGCTGCCCCACCAGCCACCCTTTTCCACCTTTCGGCTTCCCGTTTCCGCACCAGTCGGATCATCCTTCGGGCTGGTTTCGTAATAGGTGCTGCTCAACCAATCCTGCGCCCACTCCATCGCGTTCCCCGCCATATCATACGCGCCCACCCAACTCACGCCGTCAGGGTAAGCATCCACCGCCGTCAACCCCTCGCTGTCCAGCACATTGGCCTTCGCCGTGTCCCATTCATCGCCCCACGGATACACCCGCGACTCGCTGCCGCGCGCTGCAAATTCCCACTGTGCCTCGCTGGGCAGGCTGCCACCGCGCCATGCCGCATACGCTTCCGCCTCGTACCACGTCACACATACCCGTGGATGATCGGCCTCCGTATCCTCACAAGCCACAGGCAGCTTGCTCACATCCTTCCCCTTGAGCCACGCCGCGCCCTTTTCCGACCAATAATCCGCATTCGTATAACCGCCATCTGCCACAAACGCCTCGAATGCCGCGTTCGTCACCTCATATTGGTCAATCCAATATCCACTCGTCAGGCAAACCTCATGCTGCGGCTTCTCATACAATGCCGCTGATTTCGCCCATCCCGGCGGATCAAGCGTGAGCGCCGCTTCATACTGTGCATCACTCGTCCCCATCATGAAACACCCTGCCGGAACATACACCTGTGCGATACCCTTTGCATCCGTGCGTGTATCACCTGCCTGCGGTTCAGGCGTGGCCTCCTGCGCCGCTGCATAACTTGCTGTCAATAAAGTAACCATCACAAGAAGCATTAATTTGCCCACCATATAATTCCTCATTCATTGTTTGATTTGGTACTAAAATACCCGCCACCTGCCCATTTTGTTCACTTCCACTTTTTTGTATTTTCTCTGCCTTATCTTGGCGTGCTTGGCGATTTGAATTATTCCCGTCTTTGCTGATAAATCTCTCGTGACTTACGGTTTAATCTCGATTTAGGCTATAATCAAACGTACTTCATAATATCCGCTTATCAAATCGCGCAAAGGTCAGCCAGCGATGTCGTTTCAATCTGTCGAGCAGGGCATTGGAGCCATTCAAGCCGGAAACCGCGATGAAGGCATACGGTTACTCAAAATTGCCCTCAAGAGTCCCGAATTAGCACCGGCGCTGCGAGCCGTAGCTTGCCTCTGGCTGGGTGAAACCTCAACCGATCCCACCGAGAAACGCGCCTACTACAAAGACGCGCTGGCAGCTGATCCCGCAAACACGGCTGTCAAAGAACGCGTGGAATCCTTTCTCGCCCAGCAATACATGCCGCCGCCTACCAGCACCCAGCCCATCAGCCCGATGGCTCCACCCATGCCCACCAGCCTGCCCGGTGCGCTCGTGGCTCCCAATCCTTATGCGCCAATTCAACAACCCAACCTGCCCAAAACCGGTAGTCTGAATCCCGCCGTTCTCCAACCTGCCGCCTTAGCACCCTTGTCGCAGGTTGTGACCATCACCGGCGGCCCCAACGGTCCGGCGACCGCTTTCTTCGTCGCCCGTGAAGGCTTGTTGGCGACCACCCGCTTTGCCGTCGGTGGTGCGGATCAAGTCATCGTTGAGTTTCAAAATCGTCAGCAGATGCCGGGCTATATCGTTCGCGCCTATCCTGAACTGGATTTAGCCTTCATCTACATCCAACAATCCATGCCGGACGTACTGCCCGTTAGTCCTGCCGCTAACATCATGGAAAACACCCGCCTAACCTTGATCTGCGCCGATGGCAGCCTCATTCAGGGTAAACGCCGCGCCACCAAACGCATCATGCCGGCGCAGTGGTTCCCCACCGATATTACCGATTTGCCCGATGTCGGCGGTGAACCCGTACTCGATGACCGCAACTATCTGGTGGGCATGATTACCCGCAACACCGCCAGCACCTCGGCCTACGTCTACGGCCTGCACATCAACACCATCCGCACGCAGGTCGAGCTGTTCCGCCAAGAAACCACCGAAGGCCAGCGCACTTACTGTCGCCATTGTGGGCATTACAGCAAAGCCCTTGCCGCGGGCGGATATTACTGCGAAAAATGTGGCGGTTTGCATCCACAGGCTGAAGGCTTGATGCGCTTCCCGCAGGCACAGACTCAGGCATTCTATTACGAACACAACAGCATTAGCTGCCCGAATTGCAACGCCAACGTCGGCTTTCACCGCAACTACTGCCTGCGCTGCGGTCAACCCGCTTCCAATGTCTGATCGAAACACGATAGGCATGGCATTTATAGTGACTGGAGACTTTAAGAATGCTCAATTTTAGGGGACGTAACCGTACGACTGGCGAGGCCGCCTTAGAAGTCTACGCCGCCACCATCGAACAAATTCTCACCAGCGTGGGTGTTGACCCCGTAGCCTCGCGCATGCGAACCGAAACCGGATTCGGCTGGAGTTTTCAGCGCAACTCGGCGGTCATCGAAATCTTCGTCTCGCAGCAAGACGGAGTCGGCTACTTACAGGTGCTTTCGCCCATCGTTCACCTGCCCATCAACAGCCTGCTGCCGCTTTACCGCCGCCTGTTGGAACTCAATTTGCAACTGACCAACGCCGCTTTAGGGGTTTATCTGGATGTGATCTACCTGTTCAGCGAACGTCCGCTGGAAGGCATGGACGGTAACGAAGCCAACACCATCATTAACATGGTCGCCGGTTATGCCGATGACCTCGACGACAAACTGGTTGCCGAATTCGGTGGTCGCCTCTACGCTAAAGTCTAGGACGGGAAGGATTTGCCGCTGCAACTCCTTCCGATTTTCGAGTCTTAAACCGTCGCCTTAATTTCGGGTTGCGCAGATCGACTCCGCAGCCACTTCCACAGCGCACGGAAATCCGCCACGACTTTAGGGAAGTGCGCCCCCAGCGCAATCAGCAGCACAATCGGAATCGCCAGCGTAAATATTTGTTCCGGATAGTCAAAATACAAAATAGCCGACGGGTTAAACAACACCTCATTAGTGAGCGGCAGCGGCGGTACAGTCCCGTTGAAGTAGAACTCGAACATCAAGTAAATCGGGATATAAGTTGTCACTGCCGTAATCACGAAAGCCAACCACCCGCGCAGCGCGAAAAACGACGACAGCACGAAGCCCAGCGCCGTTCCGATCCCTGCATAAATCATCACTTCCCACACCGGCGGATAATTCAAGAAGAACCACGTAAACCCGCCCCATGCCAGTGTGCCCCACAACAATCCCGCCGCCGCTGAAAGTAACAGCCGCATCCACCACGACCAGAAACCGCGCAGCCGTGACGGTAATTCACCGGCAATCAGCGTCAAAATCGCCATCATCATGCCAAACGTCAGCCCGATTGAGATCGTACGTCCCCAGCGGTCGGCATTAAAAATCGCCTCGGATCGAAACGTCACAAACACGTAAATTGCCATCGCCAGCGTAGACCCCAGCATGGCGAAGATAAACCGCTGCACATTCTTCAATGGATCATCTGTCAGCCGCCGCCACGTATTCGCCAGCCATGCGTAGATGCGTCCCTGTGCGCTGACCACCGACGGCAGCGACGGTGCTTCGTCGCGTACCAGCGCCAATGCCCGCAGCGCCCCGCGTGAGCCTGCCCGTTGTGCATCGGCGATCATCTTAACCGCCGCCAACGACCGGATGCGCCCCACCGTCCGCGCCGCCTGCTCAGCAATCGCTTCTGTACTGCGTGGATCAAGCGCGATCTTCGCCAGCAGTTCGTCAATATCCTCGTTGTAGACCTTCTCGCGCCAATCCGATGGCATCTTCAGTTGGATATCCGCCCGCGTCCGTGTCGTCAACAAGCGACCGGTCAATCCCTGCGGCACAGCCTTATAGCTCCCGCTGGGATAATCCCGCTTGGCTCGCGTTGCCAGCACATTAATCGCCGCCGACTTGGCCTCGTCGTTGGTTTCCAGTGCCAGTGCTTGTGCCACCAGTGTCGGGATGCGCGGTGGATCACCATCAGGAATGGTTTCCAGCCGGTAAAATGCCCGCGCCCGCGCCGGAGCACTTTCGCTGCGGATCGTATGCAGCGCCACCCAGCGCCGGTTGTCTTTATCGAGCTTCTCCCACCAGTAATCAATTTCGTGGTCATATTCCAACGCGCCGCGCAGCAGCAGTTGTAAACCGGCCTCGTCAATCTCGATGCCAAATTCTTCGGCCTTCATGTAGACATCATTCATCACCATGAAGTGCGTCACACCCAGCAGGAAACGTCCCTGTCCATGTGCCCATGCCTTACGGGCGCGGTTATAAATATCCTGCGCCTCACGCCGAACCATCGCGCCTTGGTCGGCAATCGTCATCACACCACTCAGGTCGATAGTCAGCAAGCCAACGCCGTCTTCCTCATCGAAATCCCCGCGTGGTACTGCCGCCATCACCCCTTGAATCTGACCCAGCGCCGCTTCCAGTTCATTCACCAGTTCGGTCAACGTATCTGGACGGTCATCGGGATCAAGCGCCGTACCGCGCCGCAGCACCGGTGTCAGCACTTCCGCCAATTCGCTCCCCATCTTTTCGGCCTCTGGCAAATCTTCCTGCCACTGAAGCTGCTTAAGTGCTAATGATGTAGTGGCATCAAACGGCAGTTCGCCCGTCAACATCTGGAACACCAGAATAGCGAAGCTGTAAATATCGGCCCGATGATCCAGTTCCCCCGCCGTCAACTGTTCGGGAGCCATATATAGCAGCGTCCCATAACCGGGATTCGCCGCCCGACCTTCGGGCCCCAGCACTGTCGCCAACCCAAAATCAGCCAGATACGGCGACTCGTTGCTGTCCATCAAAATATTAGAGGGTTTCAGGTCGAGGTGGATAACGTGGCTCTTGTGCGCATAATCCAGCGCACTGGCGATATTCCGTGCGTGGCGCAGCACCTGCTCGGTGGTCAACGGTCCATCCGCCAGCAGATTCTCCAGCGAGCCGCCCGTCACATACCGCATGGCAATATAAAGCTGCCCCTCAAACTCACCGAAATCGTAAATCGGCAGGATATGCGGATGTTCAAGCTGGGCAATCGTTTGCGCCTCGCGCTCGAATAACTTGATCGGCTCCGTCCCATTATCAACCGAGAGATCACGGGCAATCGTCTTGATGGCAACCGTCCGGTTCAGCCGCTTATCCCGCGCTGACCACACATCCGCCATACCCCCGCGCCCGATATGCTCGATCACCTTATAATGCGAAAACTCTACGCCAATATCCATGAATGTGTCCTGTTACCGCATAAATCAGTCTCACCCGCTGTCGTAGGCACGCGATATTTCGCACCCGTCAGCGTCAATCCTCATTATAGGGTCAGCCGACACTTGCCACAAGCACATGAACTTGCACCCATCAAATCGCCAAGTCCGTATTAGGCATTTTCGTAGGGGAGCACCTGCGTGCTCCCTCTTTGAATTTCTCACCATGCCCATTGTTTGATGCGAATCTCACTCCCTCGCCTGAACATCACTGTGCAAATAACTTATCAGCGAAACCAGCAGCCGCCGCAGCGTTTCATCAACCTCCAACGGCAGCCCAAACCCGCCCACGTTCTCCAGTGAAACACACCCGTCAACGATGATCCGAATCATCCGTATCGCATGTTGTCCATCCTCTGCCGACAACCGGTAAGCCGCCAACGCCAGCAGCATAATCTCCACCACTTCGCGTCCTGCCGCCTGCCATTCGCTGTCTTCAGGGTCAGGCGCCGTTTGAATCGCCTGATACAGCCCCTTGTGTTCTCTGGCAAAATCGCGCATGGCAATCACCAACGCCAGCACCGCTTCATCTCCCGACTTGCCCATCACCGCCCGCCCCAATCGTGCCGCCACCGCATCCAACCCGCGCAGCGTCAATGCCCGCCGCAAACCGCTCAATCCCGCTACATAATGGTAAAGCGTCGGTGACTGCACACCCAGTTGTGCCGCGAGGTTCGCCATGCTCAGGTTATACAAACCATCCTCATCAGCCAATTGTGTCGCGGCTTGGAGTACCGCCTCATAATCCAATCCCGCGCGCGGCGTTTTCACATCAACTCCGGCGAAGGCGAAGGCTGTGCCTTACGCCGTGCCACAAAGTCGAGGATGATTTTTGCGGTTTGCTCCGGCATCTCGGCCTGCAAATGATGTCCCGCCCCTTCAAATATCGTCACAACCGCCGTCGCCGCCAGCAAACGTTCAGCCAGCAAACGCGCCTCATCTTCAGGTTGCCGGAAATCAGGATCGCGTGACCCCATCATAATCAACACCGGAACACTCACCTGTGCCACCCGCTCATCCCAATCGCGATAGGCACTTGCAAACAGCATCCGCAGCGCGCGCATCCGCCCCGGTTCATCAAGCATCGC